>NZ_CAIPNF010000121.1 GCF_903866365.1 uncultured Thiocystis sp. | reverse complement strand
GGGCCTTCATTGGGTCCGGGTCGGGCAGGGGATACGGACAACCGCGGTCGGCACGCCGAAAGCAGTGCCAGTACCGGTCGGATTCGGGGGCGTAGCGGTAACCCACTCCGGGAGTGAGCACGCCAAAAAGGATGGTCCAAACTTGGACCATCTTGAAGGCGTAGCGGTAACCCACTCCGGGAGTGAGCACGCCTTTCCACTCGCCCGGCCACAGACAGGGCCGGAATTGGCACAGCGCGTCCAGGACATCCACCGATCAGTTGTCGACCTGAATCTTCATGCGGCCTCCCGAATCACAGTCGCGAACCCGAGCAGCGACAGATCAGCCGTCCACTCGATCCCCTCCCACGCCCGCAACTGTGGATGCAGGACCGACAGCGGCACGCGCACACGCCAGTCCGAGCGGTCCTCCCGATAGAGCAGGACCGGGATCAGTCCCGCCCGGCTCGCCTGGTCGGTGGCCTGAGTCCACCATTGCGCCAGCAAGCCAGCGGTGGCGCGCGCATGGCGCTTGACCTCGGGAGCGAACCGCCGCAAGGCATCGGCGGTGGGACCGACATCCTCGGGATGCACGATCAGGTCATAACCGCCGGCGCGTGACTGTTCCAGGTTGCGGATCAGCCGGACGCCGAGTTGATCCTGGATCGCCCGGCAGACTTCCCGCTCGCCACAGGCGCCCTTGGTGCGTTGCATCCTGCTCATGGCGTACCTCGCGGACGATCGATCAGGGAATCAACGATGCGCCCGCATCCAGGGGTTGCGCAGACGGCCATCCGTGGGTGCCAATCGGGGTCGCGTTTCTGATCCATGGATAAGCCGTGTTTGAGGAAAGACGCATTACGCACCGTTCGCCTCCTTCAAGACCGTGACCGCGTAACGGTTGAATGCCTTGCCGCTCTTGCCGATTTCCCGTCCGTGAAACGTGACGCTGACCAGATCGCCCCGTTCAGCGTCTTGCGACTTCATCTGTGCGGTCAGCCAGACGGTCATCCAGACGGCTACCAGGTCGCCCGCGGGCGTCTGTACGATCATCTGGCGCTGGTCGCCGAACGGTCCCGACATCATCCGCGAACCAACAATGAGGCCTCCAGCGCCTCGCCGGGATCGGGCTTCCAGGACAGCACCTCAGCATTGACACGGGCGGCTTGGCGTAGCCGCTCCAGGGCGCCGGCAGGAATGGATACGGTGGCAAGCTCATTCATCGGAGTGTTCCTCGAAACGGGTGCAGCGGATCTCGGCATGTGGCCACGGCCAGCAGGAACCGGGTTGACGGCTCGCTGGGGCTGCAATCAGGCAGCCGCCCAGTCCGCCGGTGGGATTGATCGTGTCTCGCTCGAAGTGTTGGCAGCGCGCGCAGACGGCCTTACTGGGCGAGGCCGGCGAGGGTCGCGGCGGATCGGCAACCGCGACGGCCAGACCGAGACGCAGCGCCTCGTTCATGGCCTGCTCCAGCCGTTCGGGACTGCGCGCCAAGCCATCCAGATATTCCGCGACCGTGACGGGATCGTCTTCGCCCCAGTGACGCAGCAGCGCCTGGGCGATCTTGAGCGGTTCGCCGGAGAGAGCAGGTGCAGGCGGTCGATCCAGTTCTGGATTGACCGCGCAACCGGGATAGTCGGCCTGGATCTCGGCCAGCGTTGCCGGTGGGCATCGGGTGACGGATAGGACGGTGCCGTCCGGCTGGGTGACGAGGAACGCGCGGCGGGTGGTTTCGGTCAGCGGTGCGGCATCGTTGGCGGCTTTGAAATTCCCGGAAAGCCCCTTTGGGGTAGTGTCTAAAGTGTCTAAACCCTCCCGTGATTTCTGAGAATGCCCATTTGGGAAACCATCTAAACCAGCTAAACCAGCTAAACCCGGTTTTGAGGGGGATTCGATGGTTTCGACAGTTGCCCAAACCGGGCTTTTCAGTTTTTTGCGGGAGGTTTTTACCGGCTGTGAATCGTTCGCGGCATCGCTTAAATTTTGAGAATGCCCACTTAGCGAAGTGTCTAAAGTGTCTAAACCCTGCTTTGAGGGGGTTTCGACACTTTCGACACTAGGGTAAGCCGGGCTTTTCAGTTTTTGAAGGCGATCCAGGTAGCTCATTCCCGCGTCCCTCTCAGGTCTGGGCGAACCTGATACCGGATCGTTGGACGTCCTGGTCCGCTCGGTTGATCGCCTCGGATGTGGCCAAAGTCCTCCAGGATGACGATTGCGGCGGCGGTGCCTGTCCGATCTAGCAGACGCCAGTGGTTGCGATAAACGTCCTTGGCGGTGAAGGGGGCGGACAGCGAGGGGAGTCTGCGCGACAGTTCAAGCGCGCTAGCCATGTCCACATCCAAGGCGGTGCGGTAGATCCGCCGGGAATGCGTTTCCAAATACTCGCACCATGCCAACGCGCGCAGTAGCGAGTGCAGATCGACGGGTCCGGTTCCTGGGTTGTCTGCCAGCCGAAACAGTAGCGCCAGCGAGGGCGCAAGCGAGCGGTACTTAGCGAGGTGGCTCTCCATCGCCGGGTGCATGTCGTCACTGCGTAGGCGGCTCTCTAAGGCGGCTCGCCATTCGTCGAAGGCTTCCTGTGCATCCGGGGCGAAGCGTAGCCAGGGGATGGCGTCTCCGTCGTCCTGAGTGGCACCAAGGGCGTGCGGGTCGATCTGATCCAGACGGCTGAAGACTTCGCGCGAAACCTGTCTTGCTCGGGCATCCGGCCAGCGGTCAATGTTGCGCCACTTCGTTGGAGCGTCCGGCCACACTGCCAGTTGGAAGCGTTGCAGCAGACCATCGTCGCCAGCGCCGCCACGCAGGACACCGGCGAGGTAGTCGTTCAGCGGGCCTGGCTGAATGCCGCCGATGATGGAGACGCAGGCGGCTTCGATCTCGACGGTGCCGCGCCCAATCCTATCGAAGGTAAAACCACCATTCCCGTTCCATGCTTCCAGGTAGAAAGCGCGGCTCCCTTCTCGGCCTTCCTGGTCTAGGGATTTCAGAAAGCCGATCAGCTCATCACGATAAACCAACATGCCGCGCGGGTTATCCCGGAGCAATTCCCCTAGCTTCTCGACGGTGCTGTCCTGGGTCTTGTAGCGGCGGCGTTTCGGTTGTGCGGCATCGGCGCAGGCGTCAAGCGCGTGTTGGTGGGCGAGGTCAAGATTTTTGGCCTTCAGTGCCTTGGAAATCTCCGCTTTGAATTCCTTCGCGCGGGCCTCCGATATCATCTGGTCAGCCGCGAACGTCGTTTGATCCTGTTCGTGTTCTTCGCGAGCGCGCGCCTCCAGGGCGTCAATTCCCTTCATGGTTTCTTGCAACGATGGTGTCTTGAGAAGAGACGGGCGTCCAACAATCGCGCCCCAAAGGTTAGGGATAACAGTCCAGTCGTCTTGACGTTTCGGGCGAATGCCAACTTGCCTACCGACGACGGAAGACAGGCAGACAATCGCCGATACGGCGGGGTAGTCCTCTGGACACTGCATCCGCTCGGCAATGTCTCCGATCCAGGCCCTCAAGGTGTTTGGCAGCAGATCCAGGTCGAACGGCGATACCGGGGGCATGCCAGACGGAAGCGGCTCCATCGCCGACCAACTGTCTGGATCGGGATATTCTGGCTCCGTCCTGACATCCTGGTAATCATCGTCCGGTTCGGGCGGCTTGGGATCGTCGAACTTGAACTGACTGCCATCGGGCCGATACCCATCGCGCCGATCCAGGGCAAAGAGGTTTCCCGCTCCGTCCTTGCGGTACCGCGCGATGACAGGGCGAGCGCGTTTAAACATTCCGTTTTTCGGGTAGTTGACGGATGCTAGCGAGAAACGACGATTGGAGTTTCTCATGTCAGCAAGCATTCTTGAGCATTTCACCTCCTTGGAAGATCCTCGGATCGAGCGTCGAAAG
>NZ_CAIPNF010000120.1 GCF_903866365.1 uncultured Thiocystis sp. | reverse complement strand
TCCATGAAAACAGCGTGACGTGGCGTCGATGTCGTGAAAAATGGCCATTCAATGACCCATTGATGAGAAAGTCACCTTGATTTTCAGCCTCCAGAGCGGCTTCGCCGCGACGTCCGACCTAAGTCGGACAGGCTCCTAGAGTGAGCCCATCGGGATCGGCACGCGATGATCCCAGTGGCCCCTTGCGCGACGCCCAGCGATTCAACCAGGAACCTCGGCAATGATCACGACCCGCGACCCCCGGCCTTTACAGGAGATGCTTCGACGTTGTGTGCCCATCCTCCTCGCTGCCCTCGTGGCAGCCCCGGCGATCGCGGCGGATCGCGCCCTGTTGGTGGGGGGGGTCGGCAAGTACCAAAAGATGGAATGGGATCTAAAGGGTATCGACCTCGATATCGAGATGATGCGGAAGGTGGCCGCCAACCTGGGCTTTGCCGCAGGGGATACCAAAGTTCTCCTGAACGAAGACGCCACTCAGGCGGCGCTGCAGGCGCATCTGACGGACTGGTTGCGTCGCGGCGTCACGGCGGATGACAAGGTCCTGATCTACTTTTCCACGCACGGGACACAGGTGCCGGACCAGAACGGCGATGAAGACGATGGGGTCGATGAGGCATTGACCCTCTATGATCTTCGCAACAGCCTTGGGCCAGATGGTCAGCCTACCCTAACCGGCATCCTGCTCGATGATGATTTCGAGCGCGCCCTCGCCGCCATCCCAAACCGCAACGCCTTGGTTCTGATCGACGCCTGTCACAGCGGCACCGTCGTCCGGGCCGTGCAACTCAGCTCCCTGCAAAGCGGTTCGGCGGAGAGTCAGGCGAAGTTTTTCGCCTACCCCGGCATGCCGAGGTCGCTCTCGCGCGGCTTGGGTCAAATGGTCGCCAAGGGGGGGCAAAGCTATGTCAGTATCGCTGCGGCTGCGGCTGCCGATGACGAGCAATCCCTGGCCACCGACCGTGGCAGCCTTTTCACCCAAGGGCTGGCGCAGGCGATCGGTCAAACTGTCAGCATCGGAGGCAGTCTGACGCCGCAACAGCTCAGGGATGCCACCGCCGCCTTTGTCGTCGAGCAACTCGGTCAGAAGGACCGATCACGCATCTTTCATCCCCAACTCGGAGGGGATCCGACCTTGGCCAACAAACCCTTGCGCCTGGTGGGCGTGACTGCGGGGCACGGGCCGACCTGGGACAAGGTCCAGGCATTGGTGGGGCGGCTGAATCCGCTGTCGTTCCAGACCAATCAGCAACGCTTTCGCGAGGGCGAGAAACTGGAACTGACGATCGATGTACCGCGCGATGGCTACCTCAACGTCATCAACATCGACGCCAGAGATACGCCGATCGTGGTCTTCCCCAATGGATTCCACCGCGATAATCGGGTGAGGGCCGGCCGTCTGAACATTCCCGGTGACCTTCCCTTCGAGTTACCCGCATCGACACCCTATGGGCCAACCTTACTGGTGTCTTTCTTCACAGACGAGCCGGTGAACCTTTTCGAGAACGGCGACGGTTGGCGCGACGTGGCCGGCAACATGCTCGACGCCTTTCCGCAGTTGTCGCAGATCGGCATGCGCGGTTTCGTACCGACGGCCAAGACCGCACGGGCCATGGCCGGAGCACTGGACGTGACGGTCTGTCCGGCCAGCGGGTGCCCCTGATGGACTTTGGTTGCCATGGACCCCGACGCACGCATGGATCAACCCTGGCGCTGCTGCTGGTTTCGATCCTGCTTGGCTTGCGGCCCCTGGCCGCCGAGGAACGCCACGCGCTCGTCATCGGTAACTCCAGCTATACCAATGGAGCACTCAGCAATCCGGTCAACGACGCGACGGATATTGCCGCGAAACTCACGCAGAGGGGATTCGAAGTCGTGCGGATGGAGAATGCTGACCACCGCACCATGGAGCAGGCCATCCGTACCTTCAACGGCAAACTGACCGGACCGGATCGTGTTGGGCTGTTCTATTTTGCCGGGCATGGGATGGAATATGAGGGGCATAATTACCTGATCCCCATTGGCACCGAGATTCAGAGCGAAGTTGACCTACCCTACCAGGCGGTCGATGCCGGCTGGGTGCTGGATGGCATGACCAAAGCCGGCAATGGACTCAATCTGCTCATCTTGGATGCTTGCCGCAACAATCCGTTTGGGCGTTCTTTTCGCTCAGCCCGCCAGGGGCTGCAACGCATGAGCCCCCCGAGGGTACACTGATACTCTACGCTGCAAAGCCAGGTGGGGTCGCCCAACAGGGCGAGCGCGTTTAAACATTCCGTTTTTCGGGTAGTTGACGGATGCTAGCGAGAAACGACGATTGGAGTTTCTCATGTCAGCAAGCATTCTTGAGCATTTCACCTCCTTGGAAGATCCTCGGATCGAGCGTCGAAAG
>NZ_CAIPNF010000119.1 GCF_903866365.1 uncultured Thiocystis sp. | reverse complement strand
TTCACCTCTTTGCGGAAGATCCCCTCAACTACCTGATTTCTTGGTTTTTCTTTCCAAATTGAACTGAACCAGTGCCCCCAGTTCGTCGATGATGAGCAGGTCAAACTTGAGCAGGCTGGCGATCTTCTTCTTCAGCTCGCCCTTGAGTTCGGCGAGTTCCAGGGTCTCGACCAAGGCCAGCGCGGTGGTGAAGAGCACCTTGTCGCCGGCCTCCAAGGCATTGAGGCCGATGCCGATGGCCAGATGGGTCTTGCCCACCCCCGGTGGTCCGATGAAGACCAGATTGGCGCGCTCGTCGAGGAAGCGGAAGTCCAGCAACTGGCTGACCTGACGCTTGGTGATGGTGGTCTGGTGGCGATCGTCGAACTCCTCCAGGCGCTTGATCACCGGAAAGCCGGCCTTGCGTAAGTTCATGGCCAGTCGATTCTTTTCGCGTCCCTGCAACTCCAGGTTGACCAGTTGCTCGATCCGTTGCAGGTAGGACAGGGCATTGGCCTCGGCGGCGCTGAGCGGGTCAGCCAGCGCCGCGGCGAGATGGCCACTGAGGGTACGCACTTTCTGCGCGAGGGCATCAATGGAGGTCATCGCGCGTCTCCCGAACGTTGTCGGCCCCAACCTGACCATCGCGCGCCAAGGACGCGGTCGCGGTCGTTGGCACGCTGGCCGGGACCGTCAGGGCGGTTGTCGTCTCCCGCCAGCGTTCGGGATGGGCGGCATCGGCGTCGAGGGATTCGCGCAGGCGGGTGGCCGTCAGCGTGGGTTTCTCGCAGAGGTGCTCAACCAGCGCCAGGTCGAGCGCCTCCTGTGCGTCAAGAGGCGCTGGACGCCTTGGAGTTGGTCTTTGTCGATCTTCGGCGCCGTGGCCTTGAGCAGGGCGCACAGGCGGGCGCCCAGCGCCCCGCCCAGACGCTCGGCGATGATCGCCTCGAGGTCGGCGATTGCGGTGGCCGGATCGCGATCATGATGGGTGTTCTTGACGATCGCACCCTTGCCGGTGGCCAGCGCATGGCGCGCGATGACCGTCCCGCTGGCCAGGTCGTGGATCACCAACGGTTCATCCGTCTCGGTGACGCCAACCTGCCCCCGTTGGTCGGCCAGCGGCACGGAAGATTGGTTGGCCTTCCAGGAGAGGAGCCCGGTCTTGTCGACTTGGCGGGTGAGCGGCCCCTCCCCGGTGAGTTCTTCCAGACCCGGCGGGGTGAAGTCGGGGTGCAGGTGGGGCTGCTCCGCCCGTTCATCACGCGCGCGCGGCACCTCCCCGGTGGTGGCCTGCACGCGGGCGTTGGCCGTCTCCTCCAGCCACGGCTGGAGATGGGCAATCAGTTCCTCCCAGTGGGCAAACGCCTCGCCATCGAGGCCATTGTGCTTGACGGACTTGACCCCGGCCTCGACCTTCCCTTTGCTCTCGGGGTCATCCCCGCGGCAGGCGCGGATCGCAAACCCCGCCGTGGCCGCATCACGGGCAAAGCGGGCGTTGAGGGTCAGCTCGCGGAACGGCTCGTCAATCACCACCAGGCGGGTCTGGTCATCGACGCCTTCCTGGGGGCGGCCACCAACATCGCGGAAGGCCGCATCGTGCATTCGGATCAGTTCGGAGGTGTCGATCGGTCGGGGGCTCGCCGCCACAAACATGAGCCGCGAGTCGACGAGCACGAAGACCATGAAGTCAACCGTCGTCTCAACCCCAGCGATCATCATCCCCCGCAACTCCCCGCCGTCGACCTGGCACGGCACCCCCGGCACCCTGTCCAGCACCGGCTCGTCGTCGCGCTCTTGCTTGAGCGTGACGGTTTCCTTCAGTTCCCGGATGTCGCGCCGCGCGCTCCGCGCCGATACCGCCAAGTCGCCGTGCGCCTCGCGCAACTTGCGCAGCACCTTCACCGCGCTCAGACGTGGATCGGTCTCCAGCAAATGGACGATGTACGTCCGATGGACATCCAGGCGACGCGTGCGCCGCTGCTCCGCCTGATACGCCGCAATCTCCTCGGCACTCATCGCCAGGTATTTGCGCACCGTGTTGCGCGAGATCTTCAACGCCACCGCAATCGCGCGCACCGAGCTGCCGCGACCCTCGTCGTACATGGCTTTGATCTTGTGAATCATGACCCACTCCTGCAAGTTCAGCTCCCCGACTGGCAAAAAAACCACGCAGTCTGGGGCTTAACGGCTCGAAAAGCACACCCTTCAGTGGGTCAAAATTCGTGGCCGTAGGTGGGTCAGTTTAGATGGCCATTAACAGTCGCGTCTTCTTTCCCGCGCCGCGCGCGGATTTGACCCGCGTTCCGCCCTCTTCGCGAGGCGCGTGCGCCTCCGCATCCCACCCCGGTCCGCCCGCCTCCGCGCGGTTCCGCGCGGTTCCGCGTCATTCTCGCGTCGGCAGGAGAGCGAGCGATCGCGCCTCTCCCCTCGTCTTCACTCCCTGCCCTTCCCGGCGACGCCGCTCAGGGCAAGCCGTGTCATTCGCCACAGCAAGCCGTTCCCCGCTGGGCAGCGGGGTTCAAGGGTGGCGTTCGCGCGGCGCCCGC
>NZ_CAIPNF010000118.1 GCF_903866365.1 uncultured Thiocystis sp. | reverse complement strand
ATTCCATCGGATTGACCGCGGTTCCCGTAGCGCTTTCTGGCGTGGACCCGCCGCGCACGCCATGAATTTAGCTCCGACACCTGGAAAACCAGGCCGACAGAGTGCCTATGAGAGTTTTTGTCCGTTTGTGCAGAATCACCCCATTCGATCTGAATTCTTCTTCGTTCGACTCCGGCAGTGGAAACCTTAAAGTGAAACCTCTGTGGCCGTCCGGCACTCAACCGGCTTCACACCCCCGTCCAGGCCGATCCGGCCTGAGGAGAAATCCCGATGTCCAGTTGGTTTGCAGACAATGCGCAGTCGATCGGTCGCACCCCGCTGGTGGCGCTCAATCGTGTCACCGACGGTGCACCCGCCCGCGTGCTGGCGAAGATCGAGGGTCGCAACCCGGCCTATTCGGTCAAGTGCCGCATCGGTGCGGCCATGATCTGGGATGCCGAGCGGCGCGGTCTGCTCGGTCCCGGCAAAGAGCTGGTCGAGCCGACCAGCGGCAATACCGGCATTGCGCTGGCCTTCGTCGCCGCTGCCAAGGGCATCCCGCTGACCCTGACCATGCCCGAGACCATGAGTCTGGAGCGGCGCAAGCTGCTGGTGGCCTATGGCGCCAAGCTGGTGCTGACGGAAGGGGCCAAAGGGATGAGCGGGGCGGTGGCGAAGGCGGAGGAGATCGCCGCTGCCGATCCCGAGCGCTATGTGCTCCTGCAACAGTTCAAGAACCCGGCCAACCCGGCGATCCACGAAACCACCACCGGCCCCGAGATCTGGCACGACACCGAGGGCCAGATCGACATCCTGGTCTCGGGTGTCGGCACCGGCGGCACCATCACCGGCGTCTCGCGCTACATCAAGCAGACCCAGCGCAAGCCCATCCTCTCGGTCGCGGTCGAACCCGAGGCCAGTCCAGTGCTGACGCAGGCCCGTGCCGGCGAACCGCTCAAACCCGGTCCGCACAAGATCCAGGGCATCGGCGCCGGCTTCGTTCCGGACACCCTGGATCTGTCGCTGGTCGATGTCATCGAGACGATCAGTAACGAAGAGGCCGTGCAGTACGCCCTGCGTCTGGCGCGCGAGGAAGGCATCCTCTCCGGCATCTCCAGCGGCGCGGCGGTGGCGGTGGCAGCGCGGCTCGCCCAGCGCCCGGAGCACAGCGGTAAGACTATCGTCGTGGTCCTCCCCGACTCGGGCGAGCGGTATCTCAGCTCGATTCTCTTTGAGGGGCTGTTCGACGAGAAGGGTCTGGCGGTATGACGCGAACGGACAAGGTCACGCCGCTCAACGCCGCTCCCCTGGCGCACTGGGATCTGGCCCCAGTGGTCGCCGGGCTGCGCGCGGCGCGCGAACGCTGGCGCCTCGCGCACCAGCGCGAGCGCGAATCCGGCGGGCGCGAGTTCCCCTCGCGCGAGGCGCTGGAGACCGTGGTTCACGATCTCTGCGGGCTGCTGTTCCCGATGCGGCTCGGTCCGCCCGATCTGCGCCAGGAGACCGAGGATTATTACGTCGGGCACACGCTCGACCATGCGCTCAACACCCTGCACCAGCAGATCCGGCTGGAACTGGCCTATGCGACCCGTCACAGCGGACGGGGCAGCGACGACATCGAGATCCGCGCGGTGCGGATCGTGCGCGAATTCGCCGCCGATCTGCCATCAATTCGCCTTCTGCTCGATACCGACATCGATGCCGCCTTCCGTGGCGACCCGGCCGCGCACAGTGTCGATGAGGTGGTGCTCTGCTATCCCGGCGTGCTGGCGATCATCCATCACCGTCTCGCGCATCGGCTGTATCGGATGGGCGTACCGCTGGTGGCGCGGATCGTCAGCGAGATCGCCCACGGCAAGACCGGCATCGACATCCACCCCGGCGCCCGGATCGGCAAGGGCTTCTTCATCGATCACGGTACCGGCGTGGTCATCGGCGAAACGGCGGTCATCGGCGAGAACGTCCGGCTCTATCAGGCCGTGACCCTGGGCGCCAAGCGCTTCCCGATCGACGATCAGGGCGGTCTGCAGAAAGGATTGCCGCGTCATCCGGTGGTCGAGGACGACGTGGTCATCTATGCCGGGGCCACGGTGCTCGGACGCATCGTCATCGGTCGCGGCTCGACCATCGGCGGCAATGTCTGGCTGACCCACAGCCTGCCGCCCGGCAGTCATGTCACCCAGGCCGACTCGCAACAGGCGGTTGACCGCAAGGACGAGGATTTCCCGGAAACCTTTCTGGAAACCTTATAACCGCATTGAGAGAAAGCTTTAGACAGGATGAACAGGATCGACAGGATTTTTTAAGGGGGGTGGTCGGTTAGTGCCTCCACGCCCTATATGTTGTGGTCACCACTTATAGCCATGCGTCACTGCGGCTTCAGTGACGGGCTCGGTAACGACCGCCTGCTCCATGAGTCGGCGGAAGACGAGTCCACGGCTCT
>NZ_CAIPNF010000117.1 GCF_903866365.1 uncultured Thiocystis sp. | reverse complement strand
TCGAGCAGTGTCCCGCTCAGATCCACGGTGACTTGGATCGTCACCTCCTGGCCGTTGTTGCTGATCAACTGTGCCGCCATCGCCTTGTCCCCGCCGGTGCTTGAGCCATGGGGTCAGTATCGCTCATTATCACATTTTTGCGAGGCACCACCCCGATGCAGTGTCGCGCAACATATCCGCCGAGCAAACCGGTTGCAGGCGCTGATCGCCGAGCGATTTGGAATCCATGAGCCATACCAGTATCAGGCAAAACACCTGCGGTATGCCCTTGAGCATGGCACCGCCGGTCTCGCGGCCGTGACCCGTTACGACTACTGGCGAACCACGCGCGTGATCGCCGCCGTGCTCGGGAAATGGCCGGATTGGGAACCGCATCTGCGCGGTTCCTGGACCTCGCCCCGCGCTGATCGAGCAGGCACTCCATCCATCCGCCCCGGCCAAGGCGGACGGCCTGCGAAGCTTGCCCGCGCGCATCGGCGACAGGCGAAATGACTCCAGCGATTTGCGCGCGTGTGATTCCGTGGGATCCGTCTTGGGCTAATCAGGATACACTCGATTCCAACACCTTCCTCCTGTTCTGAGATTGCTCGGCGCGAGAATCGGATGGCCTATCCCGTTATCGAAGTCCCCGACGATGCTTGCGAGACCATCGAGCAACTCGGCAGCAAGCCGAAATTCTGGTTCGACCAGAACCGGCGTCTCTACAAGCAGGGCCGACCAGGCACGGGCGAGAATTGGGCAGAGAAGGTCGCCTGTGAGATTTGCGAACTGCTCGGAATTCCTCACGCCCATTACGAGTTTGGCGTGTGGCGCGGCCAGCCGGGCGTGGTGTCCGATTCCATCTGTCCAGCGGGTTCCCGTTTGGTGCATGGCAACGAGTTGTTGTCCAAGATCCACCAGAACCAGGGAGCTGGGCAGCGGTATGAGCCGCGCCAGCACACGGTCAATGCCTTCATCGGGATTGGAAAACGCTCACGGATTGAGCCACCAGCGGGGTATGATCTCTCATCGCCCTTATCCGTTGCAGCCGACCTGATGGTGGGCTATTTGATGTTGGATTGCCTGATCGGCAACCAGGATCGGCATGACGAGAATTGGGGGCTGATCGTCTATCCAGAGAAACCTCAGCGCATCACGTTGGCGCCAACCCTACGATCACGCTTCCAGCCTGGGGCGCAACGAAACCGACGAACGCCGCCGCTCCCGACTGGTCACACGGGATCGTGGCGCCAGTGTCGACGCCTATTGCGCGCGGGCTCGCTCGGCGTTTTACGATCATGCCGACCCTCGCAAGCCCATCACGACGCTGGATGCCTTCGCCTCGGCCGGACGCTTTTGCCGAGCGGCGTCCGGTGACTGGCTGGATCGGTTGGCCGGGGTTGGACGCGCTGAATTCGAGGCCATCTTTCAGGCGATTTTGCCGACGCTGATTTCAGAACCGGCGATCGATTTCGCGCTGCGGATGCTGATGGTCAACCGGGCGCGCCTGCTTGACATCGGCTTGGAGAAACGAGGATGAAACGAATCTTCTTGATCTGGCAGGATCCGGAGACGCGCCGGTGGCTGCCGGTCGGTCAGCTTTCCAAAGATCGGGATGATTACCGATTCGTCTATACCAAAGGTGCCCAATCCTCGGATCGCTTCGTTCCCTTCGGACGCATGACGGATCTGCACGCGGTCTATGTGGCGAAGGAACTGTTCCCGCTCTTCTCCAACCGCTTGCTGCCCAAGTCGAGACCCGAGTATCGGGATTTTCTGATCTGGCTGGGACTGGATGCGAGCGCCGATGATGCACTGGATCTGCTCTCCAAGAGTGGCGGTATCCGTGCGACCGACACTCTGCAAATCTTCCCCTGTCCGGAGCCCACGCCCGAGAACACCTATGTGGTGGAGTTTTTCAGTCACGGGATTCGTCACCTGAATGAATCGGATCGCGAGCGCATCAAACAACTCAGGCCGGGCGAGCGCGTCTATCTCCTGCCCGACATCCAAAATGCGCATGATCCAACAGCGCTGTTGATGCGCACCGGAGACCCGATCTCCCTCGTCGGCTATTGTCCGCGCTTCTACTCCGCCGAATTCTCCAAACTCATCGCATTGGTCGGAAGCGACCCAGTGGACATCCGCGTGTCCGGAGTGAATCCAACCGCGCCGCTCCAGTTCCGCTTGCGCTGCCGACTGACCGCGCCTTGGCCGGCTGGATTTGCAGCCTGCGCTCAGGATGCCTTCGAGCCATTGAGATAGCCGAGACCCTGTTCGCGCCAAAGCCAACAAAAAATCGAAAGGGAACCGTTCGATGAAGTCGATTCTTGAGACCTGCGCCCCGCGTCCAGACATCCTCGCGGGAACCTTCAACCCCGAGATCTTCACCGCCAGTCTGTCCCAGGTCATGGACCATTACCGGGGGCGCTCCAGCACCGTCAGCAATCTCTACACGGATGCCGAGCTGTTCTTTCGTGAGGCGACGTTCCCCACGGACGGCATGCGCATGGTGTTGTCCGAGGTCTTGGCGCGACTGGCCGGAAACAACGGAGTCCCGGCGATCCACCGGCTCGAAACGGCCTTCGGGGGCGGCAAAACCCATACCCTGATCGCGCTCATCCACCTGGCCTTTCTCGGCATCGACATCGCCAAGGTCGCCGCCATCTGCCTCGATGCGGAGGTCATCGATCCGGCCGCCCTGCATGTGCCGGGCGCGGTGCGAGTGGTCGGCATCGCGGGCGACGAGATCCCGGTCCACCAGCCGCAAGGCGCGGCGCTGGTGCCCTATACCCTCTGGGGCGAGATCGCCTTTCAGATCGGTGGCGAGGCGCTCTATCGTGAGGTCGAGACCGATGCCGCCTCGCGAGCGGCACCGGGCAAGGCGTTTCTGGATCGCGTCTTCGCCGACCGCAAAGTGTTGTTGCTGCTCGATGAGCTGGCCCAGTATGCGGCGCGCTTGGCCGCCGCTCATCCGCAGGGCGCGGACCAACTGGCCGCCTTCCTGATGGCGCTCAATGGTTACGCCCGCACCCATTCCCACCTCGTCGTGGTGCTGACCCTGGCGAGTCAAACCGACGCCTTCGCCACCCAGACCGAGACGCTCGCGGGCCTGTTGAGCGCGATCCGCGGCGAAGACGTGACCCCGGAAGAGGCGGTCGCCCTGGCCCAGACCGCCCAGGCTGGGGTGCTGAGTGTGGTCTCGCGCGATGCAACCGGTGTGGTTCCCGTCCAGGCGAACGAGATCTCCCGTGTGCTGGCCAAGCGACTGTTCGTCAGCGTCGACCAGGCGGCCGGCGCGGAAACCATCGACGCCTACTGGGCGCTCTACCGGAAGACCGCCGACCTGCTGCCGGATTGGGCGAGTCGGGATGACTACCGCGCGACGATGCGCGATCTCTACCCCTTTCATCCGACCTTCGTCGACTTTCTGAACCAGAAGATGGCAACCCTGGCCAATTTCCAGGGCACCCGCGGCGTGCTGCGCGTCCTGTCGCTGGCGGTGCGCAGTCTGTGGGAGAAGCAGCGGCCGGTGCCGATGATCCACACCTGCCATCTCAATCTGCGCGACGCGCGCCTGGTCAATGAGTTGATCAGCCGTACCGGTGGCGGCGAACTCCTGCCGATCCTCAATACCGACATCGGCGGGGTGGATACCGCCACGCTCACCGGCGGAACCAGCCGGGCCGAACAGGCGGACCGCCGCAATCCGCACCCCGAAGGCCATCCCTTCCACGAATATGCCTGGAAGACCGTCTTCCTGCACAGCCTGGTCGGTCGTCACGAAGGACTCGGCACGCCACTGTTCGGGATCAACGAGCGCGATGCCCTGCTGGAGATTAGCTTCCCCGGACTCGCCCCCTCGCAGGTCGAGGCCGCCCTGAAGACCATTGAGGACAGCGACCGCGGCGCCTTCTATCTGCGCCACAGCGCCCAGTTCGGCCGCTATTACGCCAGTCTCGACGCGAGCATCAACCGCGCGCTGGCCTCGATTCGCGGTAGCCTGGACAAGGCCCAAGTCACCGACTTCCTCGATGCCGCCGCGCGCAAGATCGTCCGCTCCGATGCGACGTTTCAGGTTGCCCATGATGTGACCCTGCCCGAGCACCTCAAGGACAAAACCGGACGCACAACCCTGGGACTGATCGCCCTCGGGGCCGACCAGATCGACGCCGAATCCTTCATCACCACCGTCGGCCCCAACCGGCCGCGCATCGAGCAGAATTTAGTGATCCTGCTGGTGCCACGCACCGTCCATGTTCAGGGCGAGACCTGGAACGAGGATCGGGTCGCCAAATCCCAGGAAGCCAAGCTTCGACTGGAAGACCTCGCCCGCGACGTGATCGCCCGTGGCCGACTCCGGGACAAGCCCGAAAACTACGGCATCAAGCCGCAGCAGCTTGCGGAAGAAGGCTTTGGCGACAAGACCAAGGAACGCGACCTGGCCCTACAGACCACCATCACCCAGCAATATGACGGACTCTGGTATCCCTCCGCCTCCGGGCAGATGGTGCGCAAAGAGATCCACACCGCCGGCGGAGAGAGCGGGGCCGCCATCATCGCCGAGATCCATCGTGTCCTCCGCGAGGATGGCGAACTCATCACCGACGAGCGTGCCCGCACCCTGGAAGGCGTCAACCTGTTGGGCAAGCTCTTCTTTGGCGCCGGCCAGACCCCAACCCTGGCCCAGCTTCGCGACCATTTCGCCATCAACCGCCGCTGGCCCATGCTGGAAGCGCCAACCGTCTTCGATCAGCTCATCCGCGAGGGCGTGGCCCGTGGGGTCTGGTGCCTGTTCCGCCTCCTGGATGAGCAGAGCGCCAAGCCCGAAGCGATTTACAGCCGCGATACCGAGGCCCTGCCACTGGATCTGGACTTGCGTGCACCGGGCTGGTCCATCG
Source organism: uncultured Thiocystis sp. (assembly GCF_903866365.1). Lineage (GTDB taxonomy): Bacteria > Pseudomonadota > Gammaproteobacteria > Chromatiales > Chromatiaceae > Chromatium. The sequence goes on along the minus strand of NZ_CAIPNF010000117.1, from coordinate 14,024 downwards.
TGGTCCTGTCTGGCGCCAAGCAACGCGGCTGGCTTGGCGGTGCGGTCAGCGTGGATTCGGTGCGCGTCGAAGCCTGGGTCGCCGACGCGATCCGAGAACAACCAGCGGCCTATGTCTCCCAAATCATCGAGAAGATGATCAGCGCCCACGGCGAGATCCCCGAGCAGGACATCCTGACCGCACTCGACAACGTCGTGCGCGAAGAGAAGGCGTTGACCTACAGCGGCAGCCCGGATCAGGACGAGGCACCGGGCGAACTGATTCACGGACCGACCGCCATCATGCACTCGGTTAGCAAGGACGATGTCATCGTCTCGCCCGCCGAGGCGTCGCGTCGCGGCTGGGTCAAGATCGAACCCAAATTGCTGGAGCTGAAAGGCCCCGAGGCCGCCAAAAAACTGTTGCCCCTGCTCCGACGCATCGGCGGACTCTATCAGCATGGCGCCAGCTCGACGCTGGACGTGCTCGACCTGGTGGAGCTGAAACTCCCCGGCGGCGGTCGTCTGCGCTTGCTGTTGCAGGATTGTCCGCCAGAGGATATGCAGCGGCTCGGCGAACTGCTGGAGGTGCTCTCTGGACTCGTCACCCCGACCGAGCAGACCCAGGCGCGCATTCGCATCACCGACCCACGGGATGACTGCCCGCTGGTCAAAGCCTTGACTCAGGATTGAATACCCCGTGGCCTCCAAGCAGACGCTGAAACTGACCGACCATCACCGGGCCCACCTGGAACCGCGCTGGCGCAAGGCGGCGTTCGTCCTGCGCATCACCGACTGGAAAGACGCGCCGCCTCCGGTCCTGGTGCTCAAGGAGCGCCAGTCGAGCGGGAACGAGGAGAGCGACAGCCTGTCAGCGTCGCCTGGCGACATCGCCATCCGCAAGGGCAAACTCGCCGAGCGCGGCCATCTCTCGGGCGACAGCCTGCGCCGCTGTCTGCCGGTGCTGCGCGGTATCGTGACGAGCGTACAGGACGAGGCCGGCGTGCCCCTGGAGATCCAGCGTTATCTGACCCAAGAGGGCCTACGCTTGCGCCTCAATCTGCCGCTGGACGAAGAGTCCGGCGCCAAACTCGGGCTGATCTTCCGGCTCCAGGAGCGGGTGACCGATCTGGACCGGGTCGAACTGATGGCCCGCCGCATCGAGCGCTTCACCCGCGAGGAGGCCGCCTACTGGCTCTCGCGCATGACCACTTTCAGTCCCGATGCCCGACGCTGGGCGGTGGCGGGGATGAGGGTTATGCTGGGTGGGCAGGCGAAGGATGCGGGGGTGGAGCGGATGCTGGAGCGGCTCAGGCCATAGCCGGTTGGAGCACCTGTCAAAGTTTGTCCCAGACCGATTTTTCGATGCCGGCTTGACGGAGAATCTCGCTCAGCAGTCCAGCGCCAATCTCCTGACCGCCATGCGGGTTTGGAATGCGGATCTTCAGGGTGCCCAGTTGCATGAATTGATGGCGTTTGCCGGACAATGGGCCGGAATACCCCAAGGTCCGAAATCTTCGAATCAGCTCCCCGCGCGAGATGGCTCCGGGCATTTAAGCCGCCTCGGACCCCAGGATATCCAGATCCAGACCCCCGATCTTGGGGATCGGGTCGTGGTCGCGCAGTTTGAGGATCAACCATTCCTCAAGCACCTCGCGTAACTCCGAGCGACAGGTTTCCACTGTTCCGGAATTGGCCCAAACACCTGGAAATCCTGGAATCTCCGCAAACCAGGTGGTGTCTTCGAGCTGTTTGTATTCGGCATGCGACAAGGCGGCTTGAAGATATTCGCTGAACATGAGATAGCCTCGCGTGACGGACTCGCTTTCTCAAGACAGTATCTTCATGCATCCGTTTCGGGCAAGCTCCATCGCGATTTCGCAAGGGTCTGGTGATGATCGGCTCGACGCCCACAAGTTCCTCAGTATCATTGGGCATATCATTTTCTCGCGGAGATCGCCCATGGGGCAGATAACCATCGACCTGGATGACGAGACCGAAGCGCGCCTGAAGGCATCGGCCAAGAGCAAGGGCCTGCCGGTCAGTCGCTGGGTCGCCGAGCTGGTGCGCGAAAGGACGGCCACCGGATGGCCCGAGGAGGTCCACCAGTTGGCTGGCGCCTGGCCCGATTTTCCTCTAACACCCCCCGCCACGCTTGCGAGTCTCATCGACGGATTTCGCCGACATCCGCATATTCGGCATGGTTCTCGCTTTGCCGCGCGCCTGGAGCACCTGCTCGAAATCAGTCGAGAAGAGCAACCGGAGCAGGCGTCACCGGCGACGGCCTCCCTGGTCTCGCTCACCGCCTTCCTGATCGCTCACCCGGAGCTTGCCTACCCCACGACTGTCTTGACGCCAGACGGGAACGTCCGCACGCAATGGCGACGCAGCAAGGATGAGCATTTCGCCATTGAGTTCTTCGGCGATCACGATGTTCGGTTCGTCATCTTTGCGCCGGATCCGCGGCACCGCGACAGGACCAACCGGGTCTCGGGCAACGCAACCGTGGAGAGTGTTATGAGCTTGGCCGCGCCCTATGGTGTCTTGGAATGGGCAACCGAACGAGAGTCGCCGAGTGTGCGGGCATGACGGGTGATCCGGTTCCCGATACTCATCATATCGCCCGACTCTGCGGTGGGGCCACGATCGATGAAGAGGGCGCAGTGACCGGCGCCGCATTCCGGCTTCGTGCCAATGAAGGCTATCTGTCGGTGAACTGGCTCGAGCACCTTTCCCAAATCGACCGACCGTCCGAGATCGCGGAATTACGTCGGATCTTGACTGGAAAAGGCATGAAGCTTGGCGCAATGGCCAGGCTGGCCGTCCTTCAGGTCGGCCCACTCCGCGGGCATGTTGGCGCCGAGAGTCCGGATCGGCGTGACCTGAACGTGCTGCACGAGCCATTTCCCGAGGATGATTCCCACTGCGGCATCTACGGTTTCCGGCACGACGACGACCTGATTGCCGATCTGATAGCCGAGATCGTTCGTGAGACCTACTCCGCAAGAGCGGACTGATCCCGGCGCCTGATATCGCATGACCCGGATACCCACCCCCAGCACGTCATTGAGCCGACCCTTTGCCCCAGGAGCATCCCCGATGGAGCAGGACCAGTCCCATCCGATCAACGACAAACGCCTCATCGAGCACGGCTTCCCCTGTCATCAGGTGGGGGCGGAGACTCAGCGCGAGCGCGGGGCCAGTTCGGCGCTGCCGCCCCTGTATTTCCTGCATGTCTGGTGGGCGCGTCGTCCGCTGACGCCGAGTCGGGCGGCCATCGTTGCCTCGCTGGTGCCCTGGGACGCGGACCCCGAGCGGTTCGTCCGCCGGCTCGGGATCGAGCGGTTGCAGGTGCTGGTGAACGGCGAACCCTGGACGCTGACCGGGGATCTGGCGGGGCGGGTGGCGCGCGCGGGCGGGGCTGAATCGCTGGAGGTCGACGACAAGGCGCTCAAGGCGTTGCGCGACGAGCAACGGCGGCGGGCGGAGAATCGCGCCCTGATCGGGCAGATGCGCGAGCGCGATCCGGCGCTGGCGAAAGACCCGGTGCTCTTGCGTTGGGCGGAGGAGTCCAGTGCGCTGCCGGAGCCGTTGCCGGAATTGGGGGAGGCGTTGGCGGTGCGGCGGGTGATGGGGGATCCGGCACACGTCAATGATCGGATTACCTTCGCCAAATCCCCAGCGGTGAAAACGGCCCTGGGTCGCGACATCAAATGGAGCGCCGAGGATCTCTACGGCTATGGGCGCGCCTTCGCGGCCCCCACCCATCCATGCCCCACTGGACTGACGGTACTCGACCCGACCTCGGGGGGAGGCTCGATTCCGTTCGAGGCGCTGCGGCTCGGTCACCGCGTCATTGCCAACGAACTCAATCCGGTGGCGACGACCATCCTCTACGCCACGCTGGACTATCCGGCGCGCTTCGGGCCAGATCTGGCGACCGACATCCAGCATTGGGGGCGCAAACTCCTCGATCATGTCGAGGAAGGCATGGCCGGATTGGCGCCCTTCTCGCCCATCCCCGAATCCGAACGGGCGCGGCTGCGGGAGCATCTGAAACATTGCCCCGCGCTATTGCCTCAATTCGATGTCCCGGAATACGACCACACCGGACTGATCTACGTCCGCCAAGTCACCTGCCCCCACTGCGGCGGCGAGGCCCCGCTGCTGAACACCTGCTGGCTCTCCAAGGAAGCCGCCGACCCCTGGGGCGTGCGGGTGATCACGGATGGACGCGCCAGCGGTGGCACTGTCCGTTTCGAGACCTATCGCATCCACCAAGGCCGGGGGCCAGACGGCGAGGATCCGAATCGCGCCTTCGTCAATCGTGGCATCGGCACCTGTGTCCACTGCCTTGGACCTATTGTAGGCGATGAGGTCAAGGCCCAGGCGCGCGGCGAATCGCCCCGAGGCGCCTGGACCGACCGGCTCTATGCCGTGGTCGCGGTCCGCCATCAGCCCAAGCTCGACAAGCATGGCCAGCCGCTGCGTTACAAAACCGGCGCGAAGGCGGGTCAGATCAAGACCGAGAAGATCCGCTTCTTTCGACCGCCGAATGCGCGCGATCTGGAGGCGCTGGAGTCGGCGCGCGTTCGGCTGACGGAGAATTGGGATGGCTGGGACGCGGCGGGGTTGATTCCGACCGAGGGTTTCGACCGCGTCTCAAATTATGACCGGGGACACCGGATGTACGGTGAGCTACGCTGGTGCGACATGTTCACGCCGCGCCAGTTGCTCGGTCATCTGACCCTGATCGAAGGGTTGAATCGGCTCAAGCCCGCAATCCTCGCCGAATTTGGGTCTGAGCGCGGACGAGCGGTCGTGACCTATCTTCAGCTTGGCATCGACAAGGGGCTGGATTACAACAGCAAACACACCCGCTGGGAATTCACTCGCGGCGTCGTCAAGGGCACCTTCAGCCGTCATAACTTTGCCATCCAATGGACCTTCGGCGAAATGATCTTCACCGGGCCGAACTCGGGCGCGGTCTGGGGTCTGTCGCAGGTTGTCGATGCCTATCAGGGGATCGCTGAACTGGCAGCACCGCTCCACGTCGCCACCCAGGGTCAACCACCACTGACCATCCGCAACGGCACGGCGGCCTATCTGCCCGAGGTCGCCGATGGCTCGGTCGATCTGGTCTGCATGGACCCGCCCTATTACAACAATGTGATGTATGCCGAGCTGTCGGACTTCTTCTATGTCTGGCAGCGCCGTACCCTGCGCGATCTCTATCCCGATCTGTTCAGCCGGCGCCTGACCGACAAGCAATCCGAAGCGGTTGCCAACCCGGCGCGCGACGGTAACGCCAAGACTGCCAGCGCGGAATACGAACGCCTGATGGCCGAAATCTTCCGCGAGTGCCGGCGCACCCTCAAGGACGATGGACTCCTGACCCTGATGTTCACCCATAAGACCCAGGACGCCTGGGAGACCCTGACCCGCTCGCTGATCGAGTCGGGCTGGAGCATCACCGCCTGCTTCCCGGTAGAGTCGGAAGGCGAGAACTCCATGCACCAACGGGATCAGGCCGCCGCCGCCAGTTCCATCTTCATCGCCTGTCGCAAGCGCCCACTGGAGGCCGACTTCCCCGCCTCCTGGACCGGACTCGGCGGTCAGGGCGTGGCGCACCAGATCCGCGATGCCGTGGTCGAGGGTCTGCGCGAGTTCGCCCCGCTGCGCATGAACCCGGTCGACGAGATGGTCGCGTCCTACGGTCGGGCGCTGCATATGCTGTCCCAGCACTGGCCGGTCATGGACGGCGACGCGCCGGTCTCGCCGCTGCGGGCGATGAACGAGGCCAGCCGGGTAGTGGCGGAAAACCAGATCCGGCGCATCACCGAGGGCCGGCTCAAGGTCGAGGATCTCGATCCCGAGACCGCCATGGCCCTGACCCTCTACGGCATCTACGGGCTGGCCAACATCCCCTATGACGACGCACTGAGCCTGTCCAAGTCGATGAACATCGCGCTGGAAGGCAAGCCCGGCGGCTATCGAATCGAACCCGGTCAGCGCCTCATCGGCATCAACCAGGAGACCGCCAGTCGGCGCACCCAAGGGGCGAAGGCTGAGGCGCAGGGTTTCGCGGCACCGCTGGCGCGCAAAGGCTCCAAGCTACGCCTGGCGCTGCCCGAGGAGCGCGACCCGCGCCGACTGGAGCAACCCCAGACCGATTGGGACCGCCTGCACGGCCTGCTGCTCGCCTATCGGCGCGGCGAGCTGCCGGTGGCGCGCCAATACCTCGCCGCCCATGCCGCCGACACGGGCGGGCGCATCCTCGACCTGCTCACCGTCTGGGCGCGGGAGATGGGCGACGAGACCGCCCGGCGCGAGGCCGAGGGGCTGCTGTTTGGGTTGCGGCAGTTGTAGGATTGGGTAGAGCGAAGCGAAACCCATCATCCGCTCGCCACATCGATACGAGAGCCATCATGACCGAGCCACATCACATCGGCGCGAACGTCGCGAAAACACATCTGCCCGAATACCTGCGCCAGGTTCAAGCCGGCAGGCGCTTTATCATCACGCAACATGGGAAACCGGTGGCTGAGTTGGCCCCGTCCGGGCCACTCTCGCGGCAAGACGCCGTCGCTGCCGCCCAGCGCATGCGCGCCTTGATGCGCCGTCCCGTCTCGACCGGTGCGAGCGATCTTCGGACGCTGATTGAGGAAGGCCGGGGTTGATGCGCTTTGTCCTCGATAACTCCGTCTCGATGCGCTGGTTGTTCGCCGATGGTCGTGCTGCCGATCTGGCCTATGCCGAAGGCATTCTGTGCCGGTTCGAACAGCCTGGGAACGAGGCCATCGTTCCTGCCATCTGGCCCCTTGAGGTGGCCAATGTCATCGTCCGGGCCGAGACGCGCGGCTTGCTGACCGAGGCGCGTGGCGCGGAGTTCATCGGTATTCTGCACGCAATGGCGATTCGTGTGGACCAGACCACCACCGCACGCGCGTTGACCGATACGCTGCAACTGGCACGCCGTTTCAGCCTGTCGGCCTACGATGCGGCCTATCTTGAACTCGCTTTGCGCGAGGGGCTCGGACTGGCCACGCTGGACGGCGACCTGCGGACCGCCGCGACGAAGGCGGGAACGGAGATTGTCGAAATCCGGCTTGCTGGAGGAGAACCGACATGATGCAACAGCGACCTATCGATTCTCGACGGCGGTAGCTCATGCGACTCAAGCGCGTCAAACTGGAAAATTTCCGCGCCAAGGAACATCTGAACCTTGATTTGGGACGGCGTCTGACATTGCTGATCGGCGCGAATGGGTCTGGCAAGACGACGATCCTCGATGGCATCGCCATTGGTTTAGGCGCGATTCTGACGCATTTGCCGACCTTGTCGGGATCGACATTCAAAAAGACCGGAGAGATCCGGCAAGTCGATAACAAGATCATGCCTTATACGCGCATTGCGCTTGAAACCACCTCTGGATTGAAGTGGGATCGAACGCAACGCCGTGACAAGAGTAAGACATCAGACCTCTTTATCGGGGCCGGTCTTGGCTTAAAGGGTCTTGAGCAGTCTTTGGACAGAGATGTCATCGATCCATTGAACGAAGGTCAGGATTTTGAATTGCCTTTGTTCGTCTACTATGGCGTGAGTCGCGCCTTGCTCGATCTCCCGCAGAGTCGCAAGGGCTTTCTTAAACAGCATGCCCGTTTAGAATCGCTGGCGAATGCGCTGAATGCCGATAGCCGCTTCAAATCGGCCTTCGTCTGGTTCTACAACAAAGAGAACGAAGAGCACCGGCTGCAAAAAGAGCATCGCGATTTCGATGTTACCTTGCCGGAGCTGGATGCCGTGCGCAGGGCCATCACGGCCTTATTCCCGGATCTCTCCGACCCGCGTATCGAGCTGAACCCATTGCGTTTTGTACTCAAGCAAGCGGGTGAATGCCTGAACATCGGGCAATTGAGCGATGGCTACAAGACCCTGCTCGGACTGGTGATCGACCTCAGCGCGCGCTTGGCGATGGCGAATCCGCACCTGCCGGACCCGCTGGCGGCGGAGGCCATCGTGATGATCGATGAAGTGGATCTCCATCTCCATCCGTCATGGCAGAAGCACGTGGTCGGCGACCTATTGAAAACCTTTCCGAATACCCAGTTCATCATCACCACGCACAGCCCTTACATCGTCGAGGCGATCAACAACCAGTTGAAGCGCGACAGGATCTCGATCTATCCCATTCCGGAGTCGGAGATTCAGGAGGTCGTCCCGCTCTCCCCTGGAGATGTCGCGGCCTATCTGATGACGGCGGAGGATGAGCAATCGCTGCTCGATACCGAGCTTGGCCTGCTCGACGACAGGCTATTGGAAAACTTCAATGACCTGAATCGGCTCTACGACAAAATGCGAGACATCGAGTGGGAGCATCGGTCGTGATCGATGTCGCGCCTTTCGATCGCTGCGTCTGCGACAGGATGGTCAATGCCCATGATTTGTGCGAGGGGGCATTGACGCTGTCGGAGCGAGGAAAAAAGGTCAGGTTGAGCCTGCGCCCAGGTGAGCAGGCGAAAGCGATCGTCATCGACGGATGCGTACTTCAGGACAATCATCCCAAGTGCGATGGGTTGTTTCTGTTTCTCGGCAACCATCGCGCAGCGGCCCTGTTGGTCGAGCTGAAGGGAACGGACATTCAGCATGCCTTCGAGCAACTGAAGTCCGTCAGGGAGTGTCGGCGAGAGTATGCAAACCTGATCGAGCGGCTCCGTTCCTGCGGACAGGGAAGAGTGACCGAGAAGGCGTTTGTCGTCAGCAGTCGGATGGTGTCGAAGCCGGAGCATGAGCGTTGGGAGAATCAGGTCGGCATCCGGGTGACGGCCATCCTGCACTCGGAAGCCGCCTCGCCGATTCCGGATTTGCGGGCGTATCTGTAGGGACTGCTCATCGTCATGACCGACCCGCCCCGCCTGCGCGACCACCCCTGGCAACTGAGCTACAGCACCTCCAGCCATGCCGCCGGCGGTCAGCCGGTCGACATCCTGCACCACTTTTATCTGCCCGTCCTGAGCCGCGCGACGGGCTATGACCGGGTGGCTGGCTATTTCCGTTCTTCCTCGCTGGCGGTGGCCTCCCAGGGTTTCTCGGCCTTCGCCACTCAGGGAGGGAAGGCCCGCATGGTGGTCGGGGCGGACCTGGACGCCGACGACGTGGCGGCGATTCTGTCTGGTGACGAGGCGCGTCTGTCGGCTGGTCTGAACGCGGCGCTGGAGCAGCCCACGCCATGGCCCGAGGCCGAACAGCGCGGCGTCGCCCTGCTGGCCTGGATGATCGCTCAGGGTTATCTGGAGATCCGGGTGGCCTTGCGGGTGCATACGGCGACGGGCGAGCCATTGGCGGGCGACTCCAGCCTGGACGGCTATGTCCACGAGAAATGGGCCATCTTCCGCGATGCGGCGGGTGATCGGCTCTATGCGTCCGGCTCCTTCAATGAGTCGAAGACCGCGCTGGTCCTGAACGCCGAGAACATCGACGTGCATCGCGACTGGACCAGCGAGGAGAACCGCCAGCGCGCGGACGAGGCCGATGCCCGCTTCAGGCGGGTCTGGAACAATCAGAACCCCAGTCTGCGGGTGCTGAACCTGCCCGAGGCGGTGCGTCAGCGTCTGATCGCGTTTGCCGGTCTCTCCGAGCATCCGCCGTCTGGGGGGGCGGGCCTCTGGCCCGCCAGCGGGCGGGACGCCCGCCCCCCCTTGGAGATCGACGGCACCAGCGCCATTCCGCTACCCGTCCCGGAACCGTCAGCCCTGGAGCGGTTGCGCTTTGCCCTGCTGCGCGATGGGCCGCGGCTGCCCAATGGCGAGTATGTCGGCATGGTCACCGCGCCGGTGGAGCCCTGGCCGCATCAGGCGGTGGTCGCGAAACGCTTGATCGACACCTGGCCGGCGAGCTGGCTGCTGTGCGACGAGGTGGGGCTTGGCAAGACCATCGAGGCCGGGCTGGCGATCCGCGGGCTCTGGCTGGCGGGACTGGCACGTCGGATCCTGATCGCCCCGCCGGCGAGCCTGACCCCGCAATGGCAGCGGGAGATGGCGACCAAGTTCTTTCTCCCCTTTGGCCGTGCCCTGACCGGGGTCGCCACGCGCCATGACTACCTGCTGCCGCTGCCCGAGGAACGCCCGGCCAAGTCACTCTATGCGCCGGACCTGGCGATTGTCTCCACGGGGCTGCTGGCGCGGGCCAACCGGCGCGCCGAGTTGCGCGCGGCCCAGCCCTTCGACCTCGTCCTGGTCGACGAGGCCCACTACGCCAGGCGCAAGAATGCGACCGGAGGAACCCGCGCGGAGCCTCGCTATGGCCATCTCTACCGCATCCTGGACGAGACGCTGCGCGACCGGACGCGCTGTCTGCTGCTGGCGACGGCCACGCCGATGCAGTTGGACCCGGTGGAGGTCGCCGATCTGATCCGCCTGACCCAGCGGGTCGGCCATTTCCAGTTCGATCCGAGTCTGACCAACGCCTATTACAGCCTGCTCGGCAAGCTGGTCAGCGAGCAGCGACTGGATGCCTCGGAATGGGCCTTTCTGCATCGGGCGGTCAAGGCCGTCGAGGGACAGGATCCCTTGTTGTGGCGTTATGTCCAGGCGGCCGTGATCGACGACTTTGCCCGTTTCGACGTGGAGAACTGGCTGGAGTCCGGTCAGCCGCCGATGGGCGGCGAGGACGGCATCCGGCGACTGGCCTTCGCGGTCGCGCCACTCTCGCGCGTGATGTTGCGACATACCCGCCCGCTGCTGGAACTCTACCGAAGCCGTGGCAAGCTCACCGCCAACCTGGCGCGGCGCGTGGTTCTGCCGCTCAAGGCCATCCCGTTCACCGCGCAGGAGCAACAGGCTTACGACCAGTTAGAGGACTACTGCCAAGGTCTCGCCAAGCAGCTTGGTCAGAGCGGACCGGCGAAGAAGGGCAGCTTCGCGCTCGGGATGATCCTGAGCTTTCTGCGCTTACGCTTCGCATCGAGCCTGTTTGCCATCCGCGAATCCATCCGGCGGCGGCGCGAGAAGGTCGAGGCGACCCTCAAGCATCTGGCGCAGGCCGAGGACCTGGATCTCGACGAACTGGCGCTGTCCGGGCTGCTGGAGGAGGGCGAAGGCGATGAGGAGGCGGTGACCCTGCTGCTGAAGGACCGCAACCCGGATGATTTGATGTGGGAACGGAATCGGCTCGTGGAAATGTTCAACAGCCTGCATGATCTGAGTGGAACCTCCTCGAAGATGCAGCGGCTCCTGGAACACCTGGACAAGCGGCGCGGGGCCGGTGGACGGATCGCGCAAACCGTGGTCTTCACCCGGTTCTATGACACCCTGACGGACATCGTGCGCCGGTTGCGGCAGGCCGATCCGCAGATGCTGATCGGCACCTACTCAGGGCAGGGCGGTTCCTGGTTCAACCCCCGTACCGGGCGCCTGACCGGCGTCGACCGCGAGGCGATCAAGCACCGCTTTCTGAAGGGCGAAATCGATGTACTGATCTGCACCGATGCGGCGGCGGAAGGCTTGAACCTTCAGACCGCGGACCTGCTGGTCAACTTCGATTTACCCTGGAATCCGATGAAGGTGGAACAGCGCATCGGGCGCATCGACCGCATCGGCCAGACGCACGCGACCATCTCAGTCAGCAATCTCTGCTATCTCGGGTCGGCCGAGGAGATCGTCTACGGACGCCTGCTCGCGCGCTTGAGCAAGGCCAGCGGCGTGGTGGGGACGCAGCAGCTCTCCATGCTGCCGGTCACGGCGGAGGAATTCCAGGAACTGGCGGCCCGCACCCTCTCCGAGGACGAACTGGCCAAGCGGGCGCAACAGCGGGCCGAACAGGCCCGGCATCGCACGGCCAGTCTGGAGATCCCACCCGAGGATCTGTACGAAACCTATCTGCGGCTTGCCCAGGACACGGCCGAAGAGGCCCCACCCATCGACCTGGAGGCGATCTGGGAGACGCTCTCGCAATCGACCTACCTGCGGGATCTGGGCTGTGTGCTGCATCCCGACCCGGCGTGGCCCTGCATCCTGCTGAACAATGTCCCCGGAATCACGAACGGCCAGGCGTTGACCGTTTCGCGCCAGGCGTATGACGAGGGCATCCCTGATCTGGATGGGACGCTCGGTTTCGCCACCTATGGTGATTCCACCTTCGATGCCTTGATGGCGCATCTGGCGAGTTTCGAGCTTCCGGACTCAATGCGTCGTCTGGAAGTCGAGATCACTGGCACCGAGGCGCGGCTGGTCGGTTATGCGGTTCGGGAGAGTCAGTCCGCTAGTCAGGATCCGATCCGCTTTGTCTGCGGATGGCAGGATCTGAAAGGGCTGATCCCCGACGAAACCCAGACCCTCGACGAGGTGTCAGCCGACCTGGCGCGCGTCCTGCTGGCGGCCTTGGCGAGGGGTCGCAGCGAGCGCATCAAAGGTGTCGGTAAGATCGAGACGCTGAACGCACAGTCCGCGCGCGGTCATCTGGTGCTGGCCAATCTTGTCGCTCAGCGGTCGATGCTGAAACGGCGCAAAACGGGGAGTGGCGCTGACCTCTTCTGGCACGAACTGGCCAACCTGGAAAACGCCTATGCCGACCGCCCGTCGATCCGGGTCAAGCCGATCCCGGTCAAGCTCATCCGCCGATTTCCGGCCGGACTCTTCGAGACCGTCCTACCGAATGTGGGAGAGGACGGCTATGTGGACGCGCCCCACATCCTCCTTGACTGTGCCTTCGATGCCGCCGCGCGCCTGGCGGACAGTCTGCGCGTCAAGAAGGATGAACTGTCCACCGACGACATGATTGGACGGCTCGAACGCGAGATTGGCAGGTTTGGGAAAGGGTAGGTAGGTCGGATTATGCGATCTCGACCTTTTGCCGAGGATAGAAGAAACCTTTAATGCAATTTGGATTGATGATGCAAATCTGTATGTGATTCTTTTCCTTAAATCCGGCTCCTGGATACAGGGCCTTGCCCTCCCAAAACACGCCTCGGACAGAGTCAAACACCTTTTCGTCCTTGTCTTTTCGCTGTGAATGAAGAAAGTTGATGACCGCGCAATCAAGTTCCCTCAGTAGCAAGTCCATTTCACTCTCTCTGTTGCCTGGCTTGTTTTTGGGCAACGCTGCACCTGCGGCTTTGGCAGTTGCTTTGAGTGTCTGATACGAGGCATTCAAGTAAGACAAAGATTCAGAGTCGGTTAGGTCAAGACAATAGCCTAACTGTATGGCGGCCCCGATCACGACCGGGTTTTCTATTTTACGGTCTCGCGCAAACTTTTCAGCCCGGTGAACGCTGTTCTCCCAGAAATACATGCCGCTTCCAAGCCAGTCATACGTGTTTTTGCTGGGTTTGAACTCGCAATCACCATTCTCAACAAGTTTCTTGGTAATATTCTCAGAAGCAGCATGAAAACCAAATACAATGTTTTGGCTGCTTTTATACATCGCAGGTTGATTTGTCCTTGAGAAGCTCTTTGTATGGATTGGCAGGTCTTCCCTCGTCAGTCAGGATACCGGCATCCTTCAGCGCCTTGATCGCGGCGGCTTGAGACGAAGTCACTTTGCGCTTGTATTCACGCATATTCTGCACATTCTTGGCTGCTTCTTTACGAGTCATGCCGAAACTCCGCAAACTGGGATGTCCGTCCGCGATCACACCAGACTGATGGAGTTGCTTCCATCGCCTTTAGTGGTGTCAAAATGTGGTTAACGCACACCCCAGCCTAGAGGTGTCTAGCTCTTTTGTGTCTTATCGTTCAAAAAAACACAAGATATTGTGTGTTGACTGGTTGACAACGACCGATCTTCTCAATCTATCGAAAAGACTAGCATAGATGCGATCACGATAGATCTCGATGTTGATAGCCGCTCGCCTTGGGCATCGATGGGGATGCCTTGCGTATCAAGCCTGATGCCTCGCGGCAGAAATCAGGAAGGGGGGTGGTCGGTTAGTGCCTCCACGCCCTATATGTTGTGGTCACCACTTATAGCCATGCGTCACTGCGGCTTCAGTGACGGGCTCGGTAACGACCGCCTGCTCCATGAGTCGGCGGAAGACGAGTCCACGGCTCT
>NZ_CAIPNF010000116.1 GCF_903866365.1 uncultured Thiocystis sp. | reverse complement strand
GTAGCGCGATCTGTTGGCGCACGTCCTGATGCGCGTGATCGGCGGGCGCGAGCCGTCCGTAACGCGCGGCCAGATCGCGCGGTTGCACGCCCTGTTCGCGAATGATCTGGGGCGCCTGGGCCGGTTCGACCAGCCGGCTGTAGCGGCGGGCGACCTCGTCGAAGGGCGAGCGAAGGGGCGCGACCGGTTCGAAGGGGTTGCGTTCGGGAACCCGATCCAGTTCGCTGTCCGGGACATAGGGCAGTGCATCCAGCGGGAGACGGAAGCCCATCGGCGAGTCGCCCGGAATCAGAAAGAGATTGCCGTCGCGGAAGGTCCAGCGACCGCTCTTCCAGCCCCCATCGATCCCGAAGCCCCACCAGCGCAACGGCAGCAGGTAGCCGGTGACCTTGTCGAGCCCCTCGCTGAACAGCCGCGCGATGCGCTTGCGTTCGTTGGGGTCTTTGAGCTTGTTATCGAGCAGATCGACGTTGACCGGCAGCCGCGCCTCCTTCCAGAGGTAGTACCAGACATCCTCGTGGGCCTTGTCGGCGTAGTCCGGATCGACGCCCAGATGACGGGCGAGGGTGTGGATGAAGCGCTCGGCCTCGGCTGGGCCGTGACCGTAGCTGGTGTTCTCCAGCCCGAGCAGGTCGGGGTCGTGCCAGACCGGCTCGCCGTCCTTGCGCCAGTAGCAGGACAGCGCCCAGCGCGGCAGTGGCTCGCCCGGATACCACTTGCCCTGACCGATGTGCAGCAGTCCGCCGGGCGCGAAACGCTTCTTGAGCCGGCGCATCAGATCCTCGGCCAGCGGCTTCTTGGTCGGCCCCAACGCGTCGATATTCCACTCGGCGCCGTCCATGTCGTCGATGGAGACGAAGGTGGGTTCGCCGCCCATGGTCAGACGCACGTCATTGGCCTTCAGTTCGGCGTCGACCTGATGGCCGAGCGACTCGATCGACGCCCATTGTTCGGGCGTGTAGGGCTTGGTGACGCGCGGGTCTTCGTGGATGCGCGCGATCTCGTTATGGAAAGAAAACTCCACCTCGCATTCGTCGGTCGCGCCGGTGATGGGCGCGGCGCTGCGCGGGGCGGGCGAGCAGGCGAGCGGGATATGACCCTCGCTGGCGAATAGCCCGGAGGTGGGGTCGAGTCCGATCCAGCCGGCGCCCGGCACATAGACCTCGGCCCAGGCGTGCAGGTCGGTGAAGTCTTTCTCTGGCCCCGAGGGTCCATCAAGCGACTTCACGTCGGCCGTTAATTGCACCAGATAGCCGGAGACGAAGCGCGCCGCCAGTCCAAGATGGCGCAGGATCTGCACCAAAAGCCAGCCGGTGTCGCGACAGGAGCCCTTGCCGGTGCCCAGGGTCTGCTCGCAGGTCTGCACGCCCGGCTCCAGGCGGATGACATAGCCGATATCCTGCTGGAGCCGCTGGTTGAGGTCGACCAGGAAATAGACCGTCTCGCGCTTCGCGCGGTCGACATCCTTGAGCCATTTTTTCAGCAGCGGGCCGTCCTCGGTGATCTCCAGATAGGGTGCCAGTTCCCGGCGCAACTCCGGGTCGTACTCGAAGGGGTAATAAAAGGCGTAGTCTTCCAGAAAGAAATCAAAGGGATTGATGGTGATCATCTCGGCGATCACATCGACCTCGACCGAGAGTTTCCGGGTCTTTTCCGGGAAGACCAAGCGAGCCAGATAGTTGCCGTAGGCGTCCTGCTGCCAGTTGATGAAGTGCTCCGCCGGTTCGACCTTGAGCGAATAGGAGCGGATCGCCGTGCGGCAGTGCGGCGCGGGGCGCAGACGCACGACATGGGGCGAGAGGTTGACCGAGCGATCGAAGTGATATTCGGTCTTGTGATTCAGGGCGACCAAAATCGACATCTGGGGTGAATTCCTTGGCTTGAGTTGGGAGAGATAAGCAAAAAAAATGCCGCGGCTGTGGCGAGGGTTGGAATCAGGTGCTGCTTGGGGTCTTAAGATCCCATAAAAGCCCGCGCCTGTCTCCTTTCCCCTGGTGGTCGCCGGGTTCTAGGCACTAGTGGTCAGGCGTATCGAAAAGAGCTCGGCGGTGGGTGCGGTCGCCAGGGAGCTGTGCTGTGTCGAGCAGACCCTGCGCGACCGGGTGTAGGTTGTCCGATGCCGGGTGGTTCGCCGGTCCAGGCGGGCTCAAGGTGACGCCGGATGCGATGGAGCGGACGCGTTCGCCGGCTGATGCGCGGTTCAAATGCAACGGCCATCGGTTTTAACCGATGCCCGTTGCGAGTCCGGCGGTTGCGTCCGCGGCTGTTGGATGGCCGCGGCAAACGGTGACGGACCGGCGCTCGTTAGGATTCGGCCTTCAGAGATACAGAGGCGCCATCCGCCGCCAGTGATGCCCCTGATGGGCGCGACCGTCCCATTCGTGCAGGGTGTGCCAGACGCCCTTGTCCCACAGCAGACGGCTGAGATAGCGGTTATTGTCGAGAAAGGGATCCTGATTGCCGATCACGAGCACGATGTCCAGCTGCCGCAGCGCCGCCAGCCGGTCCGGACAGCCCAGGTTGGGCAGGTACTGGGTGGGCGTGTGGAAATAGGTCAGATCGTCCCGGTGGCCGCCGAAGAGGTCGCGGAAATCCTCCACGTTCAGGCTCAGATCGTAGCGCCCCGAGAAGGCCGCGACCTTGCGGAAGAGGTGCGGATGGCGGAAGGCGATATTGACGGCATGAAAGGCGCCCAGGCTGCACCCGTGGGCGATGGTGCAGGGGTGCGGATTCTTTGCCGCCATCAGGGGCAGCACTTCGTTCAGGACATAATCCTCGAAGGCGTGATGGCGACGGATGCGATCCGCCGGATGATTCCAGAAACAGTAAAGCGACTCCCAGTCGATGCTGTCCACGCAATAGAGCTGGAGCTGTCCGGCCTCGATTTTGTGTCGAAGCGACTCGACGAGGCGCAGATCTTCGTACTCATGGAAACGTCCGTCGCGGGTCGGGAAGACCAGCACCTTGGCCCCGGCGTGACCGAAGACCAGCAGTTCCATGTCCCGGCCGAGCCGGTGGCTATACCAACGGTGATACTCGCGGTTCATCGCCTTGACCTTGCGAAAAGAGAAACTCGATAGAGATCCGATGCGGTGAAGTCGGGGCGCGCGACCAGAGTTCCCGGGTCGCATCCGCGGAATCCTAATGGATTAAGGTTGCGGTCATGTGACTTGCGAAGGTTGTTAGCGCCTTCCAGGCGCGGTCGTCCCAAGGATTGGGCGAGTCTCTCAGAGCGGCGCGAGGAAGGCCCAGAGCACGGCCAGGAGTTCCTGTTCCTGCCGCGTCCGGGCGGGATACTCGAAGTGTCCGGCCTCCAGCATGAACAAGCCCTTGTCGCCGGGAATGGCGTTATAGACCGCGAACTGCCCAGGCGGCGCTACGATCGGATCGAAGCGGGCGGCGGCGACCTGCATCGGCTGGCGGATATGCCGGGCGGCGACAGCGGCATCGTAATACGCCAGGGTTTCCGGAACCCGACCCTGTTGACGAACGAAGGACTGAACCGCGGCCCCGCTGCCGGTGGTGGGCAGGGTGAGGCGCAGCGGCTGATGACCGAAGGTCGGCACGTTGAGATGACCGCGCCCGAGACGCGCATCCCAGGCCAGCGCCAGTGCGCCAAGCCCGCCGCCGAGGCTGATCCCGAGATAGCCGAGGTGCCCGTCGAGATCCGGGAAGAGTCGGAGCAGGGCGGTGACGCCGGTCCAGATGTCGTCCACGCAACCGCCGAGGATGTAGCGGTCGCGATCATGGATGTTATGGAGGACGTGCCAGTTGGGATCTTCCGAGATCGGCGGATAGCGGCTCAGGCTCAGGCCCCGGAAACAGGGAATCAGGTAGGCGCCATCCGGGCGCGGCAATTCCAGCGGCGGGCGCTCGACCCCGCCATAGCCATGTCCCAGGATAAAACCGCGTCGCGGTGGCTGGTGCAGCGGCGTCAACAGCCACCCGCGGATCCGGAAACCCTCGGTGGAGTCGTATTCCAGGTCATGGACCTGGAAACTCGGATGCGACAGTCTCGACAGATGTAGACGGGGGTTGGGATCGACCGTCAGCGCGCGAGCCTGGCGGGCGCGCCAGAAGGCAGCGAAATCGTCCGGCTCGGGCGGCGGCTCGACCGCGAGCAGTCCGTCCAGGTCATAGCCGTAGCTGGGATCGTAGGGATAGCCGTGAGCGAAGGGCATGGGCGTGGCTCGCAGTGGGAGAGGAGGTTGATCGCTTGCGCGGCGGAGACTCGGCAAGACGGGTCGGAGTCCGCGCGCCGAGGTCCATTATATGCCGGTCGCGGCTTTGTCCGGAGGCGCGTGGCCGTAGCATTTTAGGGTGCGCACCGCGTACCATTCGGCGTATTGCAAAACCGCTCCGTTTCCAAGATGAAACGAAGCGGAGTCAATCGCGCAATGTCGGCGATCCGAAATCGCCGGACTCAGGTACGCGCTGCGTGCCCTGCATGTGCAAACAGGGGGAGGATGCCCATGAACAAGGCCCAGGCGCTCGTCGTCGATGACGAGGCCGATCTCCTCGATCTGCTGAAGATCACGCTCGCGCGGATGGACGTGCAGGCCGTGACGGCGCTGACGCTCGCCGAGGCCAGGCGGCACCTGGAGCGCGGTCGGTTCGATCTCTGTCTGACCGATATGAACCTGCCCGATGGCAGCGGGATCGATCTGATCCGTCAGATCGGCGAGCAGTATCCGCAGATTCCGGTGGCGATGATCACCGCGCACGGCAGCATGGAATCGGCGGTCGCGGCGATGAAGGCGGGCGCCTTCGATTTCGTGTCCAAGCCGGTCGATCTCCAGTTGCTGCGCCGGCTCGTCGGCTCGGCCCTCAAGCTGCGCGGGCACGCCGCCGCCAGCGACGAGGCGCGGGGCGACACGGGGAAGCAACTCCTGGGCGAGTCGGCCGCGATGGAGCGGATCCGACAACTGATCGTCAAGCTGGCCCGCAATCAGGCGCCGGTCTTCATCACCGGCGAGAGCGGGACGGGCAAGGAACTGGCGGCCCGGCTGATCCATGCGCAGGGGCCGCGTCGCGAGGGCCAGTTCGTGGCAGTGAACTGCGGCGCCATCCCCCAGGATCTGGTGGAGAGCGAGTTGTTCGGGCACAAAAAGGGTAGCTTCACCGGGGCGATCAGCGACAAAGAGGGGCTGTTCCAGACTGCGGAGGGCGGCACGCTCTTCCTCGACGAGGTCGCGGACCTGCCGCTGGCGACGCAGGTTAAGCTGTTGCGCGCGATCCAGGAGAAGATCGTGCGTCCCGTCGGCGCCCAGCGCGAGGTGGCGGTGGACGCGCGCATCATCAGCGCCAGCCATCGCGATTTGACGGAAGAGGTCGAGCGCGGGCGCTTCCGCCAGGATCTCTTTTATCGCATCAACGTCATCGAGCTGCGAATGCCAGCGCTGCGCGAACGTCCACGGGATATCCCGCTGCTCGCGGACCGCTTGCTCCAGCGACTCGCCCGTCAGCAGGGGCGACAGGGCGATCGGCCCGCCCTGACCTTGTCGGCCGAAGCGATCGGGGCGCTAACGCAGCACGCCTTCCCCGGCAACGTTCGCGAACTGGAAAATATCCTGGAACGCGCCCTGGCGCTGTGCGAGGGCGAGCGGATCGAGGTCGCGGATCTCTATCTGCCCAGGACGGAAGCGCCCGCAGTCTCGCCGGACACCCTGGACGAGACGGTTGCACTGGAAGCGTCTCTGTACGAGATCGAGAAGCGGGCAATCATCAGTGCGCTCGACGCGACCCACTGGGACCAGGCCGCCGCGTGCCGGACGCTGAAGATGCCGCTAAAATCGTTGCGCTATCGTTTGGCCAGGCTCGGGATCGAATGAAACGCTGGGGAACGGGCGTCTCGCCCGCGCCCCGCCGTCGCTCGCGTATCCCGGATTGCCGCATCCTTCCAACATTCTCTAACGAGGCAAGACAGACGTGTTCGTTTCGACTTCGACCCCGGTCGACACCGACCAGGGCCGCGACCCGTTCGTGGACTGGATGCGCCAGGCCACGCCCTATATCCACGCCCATCGCGGCCGGACCTTTGTCATCGCCTTCGGCGGCGAGGCGGTCGCCGATGCGCGCTTTCCGAATCTGGTGCATGACATCGCGCTGCTTCATGGGTTCGGGATCCGGCTGGTGCTGGTGCATGGCGCGCGCCCGCAGATCGAGTCCCGGCTGGCCAGCCGGGGGGCGCAACAGCGCTATGTCAATGGCCAGCGGGTGACGGACGCCACGGCGCTCGCCTGCGTCAAGGAGGCCGCCGGGGTGGCGCGGGTCGAGATCGAGGCGCTGCTGTCGCTGGGGCTCGCCAACTCGCCCATGGCCGGGGTGCGCATCCCGGTCGTCTCCGGCAACTTTGTCACCGCCCGCCCACTGGGCGTGATCGGGGGCGTCGACCACGGTCACACGGGCGCGGTGCGGCGGGTCGACCACCGCACGCTGCGGGCGATGCTCGGTCAGGGCGCGGTCGCGCTGATGCCGCCCCTGGGTTACTCGCCCACCGGCGAGGTGTTTAATCTGAGCGCGGCGGACGTGGCCCGCGGCACCGCGGTCGCATTAGGCGCCGATAAGCTGATCTTTCTGGTCGAACACGCCGGCACTGCCGAGACTGATCGGCTCGCGCCGAATCTGCTGGCGCGCGATGTCGATGACCTGCTGACCGGCAATCCCGCGCTGTCCGAGGAGATCGCCGCTTGTCTGCGCGCCGGGGCCGATGCCTGTCGCAACGGCATCCGGCGCGTTCATCTGGTCGCGCGCCGTCAGGATGGCGCGCTGCTGCGCGAACTCTTCACCCGCGACGGCAGCGGCACGCTCATCTCGGCCGAGCCCTTCGAGGATCTGCGCCCGGCGCGCATCGACGATGTCGCCGGCATCCTGGAACTCCTGCGCCCGCTGGAGGAGCGAGGCGTGCTGGTGCGCCGCTCGCGCGAGCGTCTGGAAACCGAGATTGACCGCTTCGTGCTGACCGAGCGCGACGGTCTGGTGACGGCCTGCGCCGCGCTCTACGCCTATCCGAGCGACGGCATGGCCGAACTGGCCTGTCTCGCGGTTCATCAGGACTATCGGGGCGCACGACGCGGCGACCGTCTGCTCGAACACATGGAAGAACTCGCCCGCGCGCGTCAGATCAGGCGGTTGTTCGTACTGACGACCCAGACGGCGCACTGGTTTCAGGAACGTGGATTCCAACCCGCCAGGCTCGACGAGCTACCGATGGAAAAGCAGGTTCTCTATAATTTTCAGCGCAATTCCAAGGTTTTCGTCAAGTCGCTCTAAGCGTCGCCCGTACGTCCATTCATCTGCAACCGAACCGTCTCCAGATTCCACTATGTCTTTTTTCTCCCTTGTGCCGGGCTCCATCGCTCCAACGAGCGACGCGCCACTGTCCCCTTCATCCCGCCCCGCGCCAGACGCGCGCGGACGCTGGCGGCGATCGGGCGCGCTCGCCCTGCTGCTGGCGGGCCTGTTCATGGCGATGGCCATGACGGCCGCGTCGGCGCCCTCGGACGGCCCCGCGAACCTTCCCAGCCCCAGTCAACTCGCCAGTAAAATCGCCGAAGCCGAGGCCGCGACCGGGCTGGACGAGGCGACCAAGGCCGCCAAAGCGGTCTTGATCGAGCAATACCGTCGCGCCCAGGCGAACCTGGAGGACATCGACAACTTCAATGCCAGGGCAGACGACTTCGCGGAATCGCTCAAGACGGCCCCGGCCAAGACAGCGGCTATCCTCAAAGAACTAGAAAGCGATCCCGCCGGCGCGGTCGCTCACCCCGAAAGGCTCCCGGATAACCTGTCGGCCCTGGAGATCAGCCAGCGTCTGAACAAGGTTCTGGCCGAAGCGACCGCCGAGGAAACCCGTCTTGGCGAATTGGAGAAGCTGATCGAGGGCAACGCGGATCGCCCCACGGCGGCGCGCGGGCGCTTGAGCGAACTGAAGCAGCGGTTGGACCAGATCGATGCCGACCTGCGTCAGGCGCCTGCCGCGGGCGAGGTGCCCGAGCTTGCTCAGGCCCGACGCTGGGCGTTGGAGACGCAGCGCGCGGCGCTCTGGGCGGAGGGACGCATGGTCGAACAGGAGTTACTCAGTCAAGCCGTCCGCGAATCGCTCTACAAGGCCCAGCGCGAGCAGACCGCGCAAGCCTTGCAGCGGTTGAAAGCCCGTCAGACGCTGCTGGAAGAACTGCAGAACAAGCGTCGCACGGCGGAGGCCGAAGCGGCGCAAATGGCCTCGGAAGAAGCCAGACTAGCCGCCGAGGACAAACACCGCCTGGTGCGCGAGGAGACTAAAAAGAACGCCGACATCACCGATTCGTTGGGAAAGCTCGCTCGGGAGCTCGATGGATTGAGCGGCGAACTGACCCGGCTCGAAGCCGAGCGCAAGCGCATCGAGGACGATTTTCGCGGTGCCAAGCAGCGTCTGGATCTGAGCCGGTTGAGTAAAGCGCTAGGCCAAGTGCTGCTCGACCGTCGCAAGCAGCTTCCCGACCTGCGCCAGTATCGCAAGACCATCGAAGAGCGGGAGGACGGAATCGCCGAGGCCACCCTGCGACAGCTCCGTTACCGCGAGGAGGAACGCCGGATTCGCGACCTCGACCGTTATCTCGGTGAACTGAGCGCGAATGACGAGTCGGCCCGACAACCGGATGTCCGGCGCGAACTCGCCGAGACACTTCAGCAGCGCAAATCCCTGATGACGCAGGCGCTGACCATCGAAGACGAATACATCCGCCAGCTTGGCGAGTTGAATTATGCCGCCGAGCAGGTCATCGAGAGCGCCAGCGTCTATGACGGCTTCCTGGCCGAGCGCCTGCTCTGGGTACGCAGTACCTCGACGGTGGGGCTGAAAACCCTCGCCTCGCTGCCCGCCGCCGTCGCCTGGATGCTTTCCTGGGAAGGTTGGCAGGACGTCGCGCGAGTGCTCGCCGAGCGCATCCGTTATGCCTTCCCGTTCTGGCTGGGGCTCGCGAGCGTCGCGCTCCTGTTCTGGAAGGTCGCGGCGCTGCAGCGGGCTATCCGCGCCACTGCGGAGCCCCTGCGGCGTGTGCGAACCGATGGTGTCCGCTATACGATTAAGGCAATTGGCCTAACCCTACTCGCGGCTCTGCCGCTGCCACTGATGATCTGGCTGCTTGGTCACCAGCTTCTTTCCGCGGCGGACACCAGCGCCTTTACTCGCGCCATCGGCGCGGCGCTGGGCGAGGTATCCTTCGGCCTGTATTACCTGCGGGCCTTCCGCATGCTCTGCATTCCGGGAGGCGTTGCCGATCGTCATTTTCGCTGGAACGGCGAGATGCTGAAGCGAATCCGGCGCGATTTCGACGGGTTCACGCTCTTCGTCATCCCTATCGCCTTCGTCACCGTCGCGCTTTACCATCACAACGATCCCGCCTACACCGGCAGTCTGGGACTCCTGACGCTGGTCGCCAGCATGCTCGGCTTCGCGGTTTTCTTCGCCCGTCTGCTGAATCCCGGTCGGGGTGTCCTGAAACGGATGCTGGAGGAAAAACCAAACGGCTGGCTGAACCGTCTACGCCATGTCTGGTTCCCCGGCATCGTCGGCGCGCCGCTGGCTCTGGCCGGTCTGGCGCTGGTCGGTTATGTCTACACCGCCGGCGTTCTTTTTCAATCGCTGGTTTATCAGACCTGGCTCGTGTTGGCGCTCGTGGTTCTGCATCAATCGATCGTGCGCTGGCTGATCGTCACCCGGCGCCAGCTAGCCCTGCAAGCCGCGCTCGACCGGCAGGCGACGCGCCGTGCCCAGGCAGAGGCCGAGCGAACCGAGGGTGCGCCCCCCTCGGAGGTTTCGCCGGTGGAAGAGCCGGAACCCGATCTTGCCGCCTTGGACGAGCAGACCCGCCGACTGATCAACGCATCGATCTTCTTCAGCGCCTTCATTGGACTCTGGCTGACCTGGTCCGATGTACTGCCCGCCTTTACGGTGTTCGAGGAATTCGCGCTCTGGCACTACACCGGCCTGGTCGACGGCAGCGAACAACGGATCCCCGTCACGGCGGCGGATGCCGGCCTGGTCATCCTGATCGTCTTCATCGCGACGGTCGCGGCCAGGAACCTGCCCGCGCTCCTGGAAATTCTGTTACTCCAAAGCACGTCGGTCTCCGCTGGCGGTCGCTATGCCATCAAGACCCTGGTGAGCTACCTGATCACCGCCATCGCCTTCCTGCTCGCCTTCAGCACCATTGGGTTCAGTTGGTCGCAGGTGCAGTGGCTGGTTGCCGCCCTGGGCGTTGGGATTGGTTTCGGTCTCCAGGAGATCGTTGCCAATTTCATCAGTGGTCTCATCATCCTGTTCGAGCGCCCGGTGCGGGTCGGCGACATCGTGACCATCGGTGACACCACGGGCGTGGTGACCAATATCCAGATCCGCGCGACCACCATCCGGAACTGGGATAAACAGGAGCTGCTGGTGCCGAACAAGGAATTCATTACCGAGCGGCTGTTGAACTGGACTCTGACCGACCAACAGAATCGCATCACCATCCCGATCGGCATCGAATACGGCAGCGATACCAAACTGGCGCTATCGCTCCTGAGGCAGGTCGCCGAGCAACACCCGAAGGTGCTCGACGATCCGGCCCCATTAGTCAGCTTCGAGGGTTTCGGAGACAGCGGACTGACCGTGATCCTGCGCTGCTATCTGGACTCGCTCGACGAGCGCATCGGCGTCATTACCGAGCTGCACCAGGCAATCTATGAATCCTTCTCTCAGCATGGATTATTGATGGCCTTCCCGCAGCGCGATGTTCATCTGTCCGCGAGCGAACCGCTGGAGATCCGGCTCCAGCGGTCGACGAGGCAGTCGGCATCACCCACGCCACCAGTGCCTTGAATCGGGGGCAGGAAGAGAAGGGGCAAAATGGCGAGGGCTTTCGCTGGCGGCGCTGACGTACGCCGCCTGGGAGCGAGTGAGGGAGTTTAGGCGATACGCTTTTCCGGAAATCACCTTAAACCGCGTCAACGGTAATGTTCGTTGGTTTCGGAGGTGCATGCTCTGACCGAGAACGACACGATCGATCGTAAACGCGGTCTAATTTGGATGCGGATTAATTCAACTCATCGAACTCCGGATCGTCCAGCAGATCGCGCAGACGCTTGAGCTCGCGCATGTGCTCGATCCGCCGGCGAATATCCAGACTCGCCGCCTGACCACGCGACTCCTGGGCCGTCATTGGCGGAATCCGCTCGTTGACTTCCTGCCCATAGCTATTTTCAGTGTCCAGCATGTCCCAATACCTCAGGGTGTTACAAGGCAATCATTCATCCGGGCGTATACCAGAAATCGCGACTAATTGAAAGATTTTTTTGTCAGGCTCACCCCATCCCGCAGCAAGACACGACTGCGGAAATCCGTGAAACCGTCCCTTCTCCCTTGTCCCTTGCAAGATTCTGTTACCATGCGCACCAATTCCCGGCGCTGGATCCCCCGCTCATGCCTGAAGAAGTCAACCAGGCAACCGACAACCCCCCGCGCGAGATCGTCGCGGCGGTCGATCTCGGTTCCAACAGCTTTCACATGATTGTCGCTCAACTCGACGACGGCCATATGCGGATCACCGACCGGCTCCGGGAGATGGTGCGTCTCGGCGAAGGGCTGGACGACGATAAATCGCTGACCCCCGAGGTCGCCGAGCGCGCACTGGCCTGCCTGGAGCGCTTCGGCCAACGGCTGCGGGCCTTCCCCGCCGGGAGCGTGCGCGCGGTCGGAACCAATACGCTGAGACAGTTGCGGCCCGATACGGGTTTCGTCGAACGCGCCGAGGCCGCGCTCGGTCACCCCATCGATGTCATCGCCGGCCGTGAAGAGGCACGCCTGATCTATCTGGGGGTCGCGCACGGACTGGCGGCTGGCGCCGAGCGTCGGCTGGTGGTCGATATCGGCGGCGGCAGTACCGAGATCATCGTCGGCCAGGGTTTCTCGCCGCGCTTGCGCGAAAGCTTGCACATGGGCTGCGTCAGCCTCTCGCGCAAGTATTTCGCGGATGGACGCATCACGGCCAGGGCCATGCAGAAAGCGGAACTGGCGGGCGCACTGGAAGTCCGGCCCGTCAGGGAGCTGTTCCGTCGGGCCGGCTGGCGGAAAGCCGTCGGCAGTTCGGGAACCATCCGCTCGATCGCGGCCGTGGTCAATGCCGAGGGCTGGTGCGATGACGGCATTTCCGCCGACTCCCTGGCCCGCTTGAGCCGCGCGCTGGTCGAGGCCGAGAAGACATCCAGCGTCAACCTGAAGGGACTGACTGAAGAGCGCAAGCCGGTCTTCGCGGGCGGCGTGGCCGTCTTGCGAGCGGTCTTCGATGCGCTCGGGATCGAACACATGCAGGTTTCCGACTACGCCCTGCGAGAGGGCGTGATTTATGAAATGATGGGACGTCATCAGCAGCATGAGGATGTGCGCGAGCGCACCGTCGCGACGCTCTGTCGGCAATTTCAGATTGATCCGGTCCATGGCCGGCGTGTCCAGGCAACCGCCCTCGCGGTGTACCGCCAGCTCGCGACCCCCTGGGCGCTGAACGACCCCGATCATCCGCTCATGCTCTCCTGGGCGGCCCGGCTGCATGAGATCGGCCTCATGGTGGCCCACAGTCAATATCAGAAGCATGGCGCCTATCTGCTGCGCAACGCGGATCTCGCGGGTTTCTCCCGACAGGAACAGATGGTGCTCGCGGCGCTGGTGTTGGGGCACCGGCGCAAATTTCCGGTGCAGGAATTCGCGGCGCTGCCCAGGACGGAGCAAGCGTGCAGCAGTCGTCTGTGCGTGATTCTGCGTCTCGCGGCGCTTCTGCATCGCGGGCGCTCCGCGGCCAACAAACCCAGCCCGACCTTGCTGGCGGACGGCGAACGACTCGCGCTGAGCTTTCCGGACGACTGGCTCGCCCGCCACCCGCTCACGCAATTGGAGTTGGAGCAGGAGGCCGAACGGCTTGCCAGTGCGGGGATTCTGCTAACCTTTAGCTGACCGTCCGACCGCTCCAGCGATCTGCGTGCTCGCCCGATTCCCTGTCATGAGGTCCATTCCTTGTCTCAACTGGCACATCGCGACGCCTGCTACGACGACATCCTCGTTCTGCCCGAGCATCTGGTCGGCGAGATCCTGCTGGGCGAGCTGCACACCCATCCGCGCCCCGCGCCCCGGCATGCGCTTGCCTATTCGTCGCTTGGCTATCTGCTGGGTGGCCCCTTCCATGGCGGTATCGGTGGCCCTGGAGGCTGGTGGATCATCGATGAGCCTGAACTTCATCTCGGGACGGACATTCTGGTGCCTGACCTCGCCGGCTGGCGGCGCGAACGGCTGCCGACACTCCCAGAAACCGCCTGGTTTGAGCTCGCGCCGGATTGGGTCTGCGAGATCCTGTCGCCCTCGACCGCCAGGATCGACCGGGCGGTCAAGATGCCGCTTTATGCACGGGAAGGCGTGGCGCATCTGTGGCTGGTCGACCCGAATGCACGCACGCTGGAAGTCTATGCGCTCCAGGACACCCGACACTGGCTGCTGCTCGATACCCTGAAAGAAGACGACAGTGCCCGCCAGCCGCCGTTCGACGCCATCGCGTTTTCATTGGGTCATTTGTGGGCGTGACCGCCAATGACCCGAAGCTCGACGCCCGCGGGCAGCTCCCGAACCATCCGGGATGGCTTTCGTTGGCAATGCGCGCCCACCAGGTGCGCGGCCGCTCCGAGTCTCCGGCACCAAGCGTCATGCTGGGGGTTGTTTTGGCGCCCTTCCTTACGTCAGATTCCGG
The DNA here is from genome assembly GCF_903866365.1 of uncultured Thiocystis sp. Classification (GTDB taxonomy): domain Bacteria; phylum Pseudomonadota; class Gammaproteobacteria; order Chromatiales; family Chromatiaceae; genus Chromatium. Next base: position 23,055 of record NZ_CAIPNF010000116.1, on the reverse strand, counting down.
TCTCTCAGCCGCCATTGAAAATGGCTCAATAGCTTGGAACGAACCTTCTTTTCCTTATGCTTGGCGGCGGCGGCGAGTCGTTTTTCGGCCACACCGATCAAGGTCTCCTGGGCGCCCTTGGTGCTGTCGTCCTCGGGGATGCGTTGCGTGTAATTGCCATCCGCGTCCATGTCCCAGGCGGAACGGGTGTCGGCAAACTGCACGTCCAGAATCAGACGCAGTTCCTGGCGCAGTTCCGGGTTCTCCACCGGGGCATGGACCTCGACCCGGCTATCCAGATTGCGGCTCATCATGTCTGCGGAGCCGATGTAATACTCTTCATTGCCTTCGTTGCGGAAATAGATGATCCGTCCGTGCTCCAGGAAGCGTCCGACGATGCTGACGACCCGCGCCTTCTCGCTAATGCCGGGCAGTCCGGGACGGAAACGGCAAGTGTCGCGGATGATGAGATCGACCTGTACCCCGGCGCGGCTGGCCTTGTAGAGCGCACGGGTGATGTCGGCATCCTCCAGCGCGTTCATTTTCATCTGGATCAGGCCGTCGCCGGTGCGTTTGTGCTGTTCGATCTCGCGGTTGATCTTGTCGACGATGCCGCGCTTGAGGTTGTAGGGCGCGGCCAGGATCTTGCGGTAGCTCGGCGGCGGCGAATAGCCGGTGAGATAGTTGAAGAGTTCGGTCAGATCTTGTCCGATGTCTTCGTCGCAGCCGAGCATGCCCAGATCCGTGTAGAGCTTGGCGGTGCCCGCGTGATAGTTGCCGGTGCCGATATGATAGTAACGGCGCAGTTGGGCATAGTCGCGGCGCACGATGAAAATGAGTTTACTATGGGTCTTGAGTCCCATGACGCCATAATTGACATGGATGCCCTCGGCCTCCAGTCGGCGTGCCCAGCCGATGTTGGCGGCCTCGTCGAAGCGCGCCTTGAGTTCGACCAGCACCGCGACCTGCTTGCCGTTGCGCGCGGCCTCGATCAGCGAGTCCAGGATGGCGCCGGCGGAGGTGCGGTAGAGGGTCATCTTGATCGCCAGCACCTTGGGATCCTCGGCGGCAGTGCGCAGGAAGCGCTCCACCGTGGTGCTGAAGGGCTGGTAGGGATGCTGGAGCAGGATCGGCCCGTTCTCGCGAATGATGTGGAAGATATTACGCCGGTCGTTGGCCAGCAGGGGATGGTCTACCGGACGATGCGGCTTATCGTGCAGCTCCGGTTTGTCGATCCCGGCCAGCTCGAACAGATCGCGCAGGGCCATCATGCCCTCGACCTCGAACACGTCCTCGTCCTCGTTCAGGCCCAGTTCGGCGGCCAGCATGCCGCGATGGGTGGGTTCCATGCCCGGCTGCACCTCAAGGCGCACGATGGGCGCGAAATGGCGCTCGCGCAGCTCGGTTTCGATCATCTCCAGCAGATCGTTGGCCGCCTCCGCGTCGGGCTCGACAATGGCGTTGCGGGTCACCCGGAACAGACCGCAGGAGACGATTTCCATCCCCGGAAACAGCATGTCCAGATTGTTGACCATGAGGTCTTCGAGGGTCACGTAGGTGTGGCTGCCGTCGACCGGGATCAGGCGTTTGGACACGTCCTTGCTCACCGGCACCTTGACGCGGGCCATATAGACCTCCAGTCCGCCGGGGAAGCGCAAGGTGACCAGCAGATTCAGCGCCAGGTTGGAGATGAAGGGGAAGGGGTGCGCCGGGTCCATCGCCAGCGGGGTGAGCATGGGAAAGATATTGGCGCGGAAATGCTCGCGCAGCCGTTCGCGCGCATCGGACGGCAACCTGTCGTGATGGGTGATGCGGATGTCCTGCCCGGCCAGTTCCTTCATCAGAACGTCATAGATGCACTGCTGCTGGGTCTGGAAACCGCGGGCTGCCGCCTGACACTCCTTAAGCTGCTGGAGCGGGGTGCGGCCATCCAGGCTAGGCGTGTGTACCCCGGCGGCAATCTGCTGCTTGAGCCCGCCGATGCGCTTCATGAAAAATTCGTCCAGGTTGTTGCTGACGATCGCCAGAAACTTGACCCGCTCCAGCAGCGGCGTGCGCGGATCCTCCGCCTCATGGAGCACGCGGCGATTGAACGCCAGCCAGGTCAGCTCACGATTGAGATAGAGACTGGGGTCGTCGAGATCGAGATCGTCGGGGATCGGGGGCATCGTCTCGGCCTCCGTCCCTAACCGGGTGTCATCGTCATGGAGATCGTCATCGATTTCTGGCTGGAGTGCGCTCGTGCTCATGTCGTAATTCCGTGGTCGTCGGGCGTGGTAGGCGAGTCAATCGATCCCATTCTAACAACCGCTCGCCGTCCGTCGAGGGTGGTTTTGTGACGATGGTTTTGCGGGAGAAAGAAGCTCTCCAAGGTACAATGCAACGCCATGACGATCAACGCACCCGATGACCTGTTCGACCGCCCCGACGCACCGGCCAGCCCGTTCCGGTTCGATGCCGATGTCGCGCGGGTGTTTCCGGACATGGTGCGTCGCTCGGTCCCCGGCTATGCCGAATTGATCGGCATCTCCGGACTCATCGCGCGGCGGGCGGCGCGACCGGGAACCCGCTGTTATGACCTAGGCTGTTCGCTGGGCGCGGTCACCTGCGAGATCCTGGCGCGGACCGGCCCCGAGGTGCGGATCGTCGCCGTCGACAATGCACCCGCGATGATCGCGGGTCTGCGCGCGCGTCTTGCCGACCTGCCGGGCCGCGAGCGGGTCGAGACGCTCCACGCGGACGTGGAGGCGGTGCCGATCGGGCAGGCATCGCTCGTGGTCCTGAATCTGACTCTTCAGTTCATCGCGCCGGAGCGCCGTCTGGATTTGCTCGGACGCATCCGTGCCGGCCTGGTGCCGGGCGGCGCGCTGATCCTGGCCGAAAAGATTCTGCTGCCGAACGATCATGGCGGCGACTTGCTGACCGCGCTGCACGAGGATTTCAAGCGCGCCCAAGGCTACAGCGACCTGGCCATCAGCCGTAAACGCGCGGCGCTGGAACAGGTGCTGGTGCCGGACAGCGTCGAGACCCACGAACAGCGACTGACCGCCGCCGGTTTTGCCGGATGCGCGCGCTGGTATCAGAGTCTGAATTTTGTCGCCTGGGTCGCATGGACCTGATGAAATCGCGTCCAGTACGGCATGCGTCGTTGTGTGCAATCCGTCAAGGTTGGCATGACCAAGGATTGTCGGCGCGGACGCGATTTCACTTCCAACCCTTTTTTGCGCGTCTGGCTCAAACGCCCCTGGCGCCCTGGGGCGATGCGCTCGCCGATGCCGCGCGGATCCGACTCGGTCCTGGCGCGCATGGCGATCTGGCGCGTTGGGAGGCGGCGCTGTCGGATCTTCCCATGCTGCCGGACGGAGAGGTGATGCTGGATCAATCCTGTGTCGGCATTCGATCCAGCCAACCGCTTGACCCCGAGACCGAACGGCAGTTACGAGACGCGCTGATGCGTCTGCATCCCTGGCGCAAGGGACCGTATTGCCTCCAGGGCGTGCGGATCGAGACCGAATGGCGCTCGGACTGGAAATGGGATCGGCTCGCCAGCGCCATCGCGCCGCTCGACGGTCGGCGGGTGCTCGATGTCGGCTGCGGCAACGGCTATCACGGCTGGCGCATGCTCGGCGCCAACGCCGAGCTGGTTCTCGGGATCGATCCGACCCTGCTGTTCGTGGCACAGTTCCTGGCGCTCGATCGCTACCTGGCGCGCGACGCGCTGGCCGTGCTGCCGCTCGGGATCGAGGATCTGCCGGGCGGGCTGACCGGCTTCGATACGGTGTTTTCGATGGGTGTGCTCTATCATCGTCGCTCGCCCATGGATCATCTCGGCGAGCTGTGCCGGTTGCTCAGACCCGGTGGCGAACTGGTGCTGGAGACGCTGGTTCTGGAGGGTGATGGCGAGCGGGCGCTGGTGCCGCCGGGACGCTATGCGAGCATGCGCAATGTCTGGTTTATTCCCAGCGTCGCGGCACTCTCGGTCTGGCTCGGTCGCTGCGGCTTCAACGCGATTCGCGTGATCGATGTCAGTCGCACGACGGGCGAGGAGCAGCGGTCCACCGACTGGATGCGCTTCGAATCGCTGCCCGATCATCTCGATCCCAATGATCCGCATCGGACCGTCGAGGGATTGCCCGCGCCGTGCCGCGCGATTCTGCTTGCCGAGCGGCGCTAATATTTCAGGCCCAGCGCCAGTCCCGCCAGAAAGGAGGCCCCGCTGGTCAGATTGTCTCCGACGAACGCGAAAAAAACGCCCGCGAAAGCGCTTAACCAGGCCATCCAGCCATCATAATGGGCCTCGATTCCCGACCAGTTGATGTCGACGAGTCCGGCATACTGGAGTCCGAAGACCCCGAGCAGCATCAGACCAATGAGGAGCAATGCAATCTTGAAGGCGACCTTCAAGGCAAAGCCCATGGCCAGCCCGATCATGAAGGAGAATCCGAGCGTCAGGAAAAAGCTCTCGGTGAACAGTCCGCTGGCATGGTCCGGCTCGATCTGATCGGGCATGTTCGGCGCGGGAGAAGAGGCGGCGGCAGTTGCCGCGAAACCAGCCGAGACCGATGCGCCCAGCGCCCAAACAAGGATGGCGCGAATGGTTTGTGACGGATGAAACATGGGGCGTATCCAACAAAATAAAGGTGACAGGGTGTCATGATCCACTGGTGTTGTCATTGCATCTGGAAACTGCGCTCTTCAGTGATAAAATCCTGCTCGCAAACGTCCGCCCGCTGCGTTCGCCTTGGCGATGAGTGCGTTGGGCGTTCCGGTTGGACGTGTTGATCGCCACCATCATTCCCGCTTGCGCGGGCCATCAAACTTAGGGGATTTGTATTTTTATGAAATGTGCAATGTTAATGACCGGAAGTGGACCGATCGTCATCCTGACGTCGTATGACTCGCTGGAAAATCCAGACTTGCTGGAACGCCTGTCGAACAAGGGCATCCCGAAGTTCATGGCCTATGAGATTCCCTTGGCGCTTGCCGAAGAGCGTTATGGCGGCCATTTCAGAAAGGTGATCAACGGGTTCAGGGAATCCGACAGTCTGCGGGTTCTGGACCACAATGGGCATCGCGCCTTCTATCTGTTTAAATTCGAGGAGCTTGGTACGCCGCTGGCCCATGAAGGCTCGCTGGAAGACCATCACCACTGAGTCGATTGCAACCGCGAGGCGCAGGGATGCGTCACATGACCGCTCGCATCAAACCCCGCCATGAAAACCCCTCGGGCGTTTGGCGCCCGAGGGGTCACGGCCATTAAGTTAAGCCGTTCGTGGTGAGGCTCTCGAACCACGAACGGCTTAACGCTCAGAGGCTTAGGATTTTCCACCCGCCCTTCGACAAGCTCAGGGCGAACGGAACATCCTTAACTTAGTGGCAGTGGCCCAAGGGGTAGGTGCGTCCCTTTCCCGACTCGCAACCAATCGGCGCGCTACAGCAGACTGTAGGTCACCGTCACCCCCGCCATGATGATGGCGACGATGCTCATCAACTTGATGAGGATGTTCAGGCTTGGCCCCGAGGTGTCCTTGAAGGGGTCGCCGATGGTATCGCCGATCACCGCCGCACGGTGCGCGCGCGAGTTCTTGCCGCCGTGATGACCTGCCTCGATGTGTTTCTTGGCGTTATCCCAGGCCCCGCCGGAGTTGGCGAGAAACACCGCCAGCACGAAGCCGCTGGAGAGTCCGCCGACCAGCAGGCCGATCACGCCCGCCACGCCCAAGAGCAGGCCAGTCAAGACCGGGGCAATCACCGCGATCAGCGCGGGCACGACCATTTCGCGTTGGGCACCGAGAGTGGAGATCGCGACGCAGCGTTCATAGTCCGGTTGCGAGGTGCCCTTGAGGATGCCCGGATCTTCCCGGAATTGTCGACGTACTTCTTCCACCATCAAGAGCGCGGCGCGTCCCACCGCCTGCACGGTCATCCCGCTGAAGGCGAAAGCGACCATGGCGCCGATCATGACCCCCACCAGAACCGTTGGGTTCAGGAGATTCACGCTGTAATAGGTCATGAAATCGGTCAGGGTCGCCGAATCGGTCGGGACGGTTGATCCGTGACCGAGCGTCAGCACCGTCGTGCCGACCTTGATGAGTTCCATCCGGACCACTTCGACATAGGACGCCAGCAGCGCGAGCGCGGTGAGCGCGGCGGAGCCGATGGCGAACCCCTTGCCGGTCGCGGCCGTGGTATTGCCGAGCGAATCGAGCGCGTCGGTACGGGCGCGAACCTCTGGCCCCAGACCGCTCATCTCGGCGTTGCCGCCGGCGTTGTCGGCGATGGGGCCGTAAGCGTCGCTAGCGAGCGTGATCCCGAGGGTGGAGAGCATGCCGACGGCGGCGATACCCACGCCATAGAGACCCTGGTTCATCTGACTGGCATCGAAGCCGGAGGCGAACAGGAAGGCCAGCAGGGTGCCGATACCCACCGTCAGCACCGGGATGGCGGTCGAGAGCATGCCGACGCCGATCCCGGCGATGACCAGCGTCGCCGCGCCGCCTTCGGCCTGATTGGCGATCTGGCGGGTCGGCGAGTAGCTGGGCGAGGTGTAATACTCGGTGGAGCGACCGATGATGACGCCCGAGACCAGACCCGCGATCACCGCCCCCCAGATCCCCCAGACGTTCGGCATCCCGAGCAGGAACAGAAACGCCAGCGAGACGACCACGATCATGGCCGCGCTGCTGTTGATGCCGCGCCCGAGCGCGTCGAGCAGTTGTTTCTGGTTGGCGCCTTCCTCGGTCTTGACCAGATAGACGCCGAGGATGGACAGCAGGATGCCCAGCCCGGCGATCATGATGGGCGCGACCACCGCCTTCATCTGGAGCGACGGATCGCTCATATAGGCCGCCGCGCCCAGCGCGCTCGCGGCCAGGATGGCGCCGACGTAGGACTCGAAAAGGTCGGCGCCCATGCCGGCGACATCGCCGACGTTGTCGCCGACGTTATCCGCGATGACCGCCGGGTTGCGTGGATCGTCCTCCGGGATGCCGCTCTCGACCTTGCCCACCAGATCCGCGCCCACGTCCGCCGCCTTGGTGAAGATGCCGCCGCCCACGCGGGCGAACATGGCCTGGAGCGAGGCGCCCATGCCGAAGGTCAGGGTGGTGGTGGTGATGAGCACCATGCGATGGGTCTCGCCGGTATCGCCCGCCGGGATCAGGAGATTCGCCAGGATGAACCAGAACACGATGTTGCCGAGTCCCAGACCGACCACGACCAGCCCCATGACCGCGCCGCTGCGAAAGGCGATGCGCAGCGCGTCCGGCAACGAGGTGCGGGCGGCGGCGGCGGTGCGGGTGGACGCCTGGGTCGCGGTTTGCATCCCGAAATAGCCCGCCAGCGCCGAGAAAAAGCCGCCGCAGAGGAAGGTGACCGGCAGCCAGGTGCTCTGGACATGGAACTGGTAGGCCAGCACGGCGAACACCGCAGCCAGCACCACAAAGACCAGGGACATGATCTTGTACTGCTGCCACAGATACGCCATGGCGCCGCGGCTGACATGGCCGCCGATCTCCTGCATCAGCGCGGTGCCCTGATCCTGACGGATCATTTCCTGATAGAAACCCCACGCGTAAACCAACGCCGCGATGGCGGCGATGGGCGCGATCCAAAAGACAATCTCATTCATTGGATGACAGCCTGTGCAAGCAAGTTGGAAAAGATGAATTCAGCGCGCCTGTCTGGTGTCTGGCGGCAGTCGTCGGGCGAGTTTTATTCGAGCCCCGTGACCTGCGCGGAACGCCACCAGCCGCGATACTGATTTTCGAGCTCCGCCAGATCGGGGAAGCGATAATAGGCGAAGTCGCTCTGGTCGCCGACATAGAAGCCGCCTTGCACCATGCGATAGATCACGCCTTCCTTGACCTGCTTGAGCACCAGTTTGCTGGGCTTGCCGTGGTTGTTCGCGAGTTCGAGGAGAACGTCGCGCAGGTGGTCGATATTGGAGTAGGGGATGTCATCGACCGATCCATGCTCCGGATTCTCCGCCAGCTCGCCAAGATTCAACTCGGAGAAGACAATTCGCGGAACATGGACAGGATTCTTCGGATTGGTGATGAAATCGGAAAATTCATGCGGTTCCAGGCGACTGGCGACCATCGGCGTGATCGGGCAGAACTCCTGATAGAGATGGAGGCGCTCGCGAGGACTGGGTGAGTATTCCTCGCGCCGCAGTTCAAGCGTTTTGCCGTCGTTGGTCACGAGATAGAGGTTGCCGAGCGCAGCGACCGGAACCCGCGACAACACCCGGTAGATCGAGAGATAGACCGAATTCTTGGGCGAGCCATCCGGCTTCGGGGCGCAACGCTCATCAATGAGATGGAAGGGAAAGTCATCCGAGCGGAACTTGGGGTCGACCTCGAAAAAGATCGCCTCGCCCTGCACGTGGACCTTGGTTCCCACCGCGTAATAGCTGCCGAATTCCTCCGGTTTCAACATGGACGCGATGAGTGCCTGCGGGATCAGGGACAGGTACAGATGCTTGTCGGTCATGGAATGCCTCGCGTTGTTTCGCCTGTAAGTCCAAGGATGCGGACTCGATTCTGATCGATCATTCTTATCCTCGGTCAATTATCACGATAAATGCCTCCCTATGCACGCAGGATCCGGCAGGCGGACGGGCACCTACGCCACGAACAAGGCGCGGGATCGGATTTTCATGCGGTGCTGGAACGACAGAGGCGACAAACCGTCCTGTTCGTCAACGCCCGGCGTGAATCGGCTGGAGGTCGATTCGGATCATCGACGCGAATCGTGGGTAAGGGATGCGGTCCGATCAGAGGCAAAGCGGAGGTAGGGCGGAGAGATTGCGATCTTGACGGGTTGCAGAACAGAAGCGATGCGCTCGACGCGGGCAAGCGGCACACCCCGTTTCCGGGGTATCCGCAAGCATCTAAACGAGCCGGCTCAAGAACAAGGTCTTATTGAGCTGGCGCGGCCTGGGGCTGGGGCTGGACTGGCATCTGCGGAGGCATGGCGCCGTAGGGCGCGCCGTAGCCATAGGGTGCGCCATAGCCAGGAGCGCCGTAGCCTGGGCCACCATAGCCTGGGCCGCCGTAGCCATAGGGAGCGCCGTAACCATAAGGCGCGCCATAACCACTGCCATAGCCATCGCCACGGCCATAGCCGCGACCGTAGCCTTGACCCTGACCACGACCGCTCATGTTCATGTTGAAGTCGCCGGTGCCGTCACCGAACATGTCGCCCATGTTATCCATCATGCCGTTGCCGTAACCACGGCCATCGTTCCCGTAGCCACCGGGGCCGCCCCACCAGGCGCTCGCGGTAAAGGAGGCACTGGCCAGACCGACGACCGCAGCAAGACCGGCAATTTTCATGGCTTTCATCATTGTCGTTACACTCTCGAATGATTATGGAGACGTTAAGGACAGACGTTCACGTCGAACGCAGCCGACCGGAGGAATGCGCGCCAATGAGTTCAGCACGGCCCGTGGCCTGAGTGCGCGTCTTGACCCAAGGGGTTGCGGAAAGCACATTCCGCGATAAACCTTTATCGACTCAAACCACCGGAGGAGGGGAGCCGCGAAGACCGCGAATCCGACCGAGCGGTCATCTTGATGGAATGCGAGCCCATCGTCTGAAAGGAATATCCCTGGGGGCGAGACGAGAAGCCCGTTTTTCTTCGGTGCCGACGAGCGGCCTAATCAGTATAGGCGCTTGCGCGGTTTGCGCGCAATCGGCTAGCGCAATGGTGGGTGAGTAAATTTCTTGGCGCCAGCCTCAACCGCGATCAGTCTTTCGCGCCGCTCGCCATCCGCGTCTGATCGGCGATCGCCAGGCGCCTGCCCGCCAGCCACACCAGACCGATGACCGGGATGCCGATCAGGCTCGTGAAGATAAAAAACCCCGGATAACCGATGCCGTTGACGATGGTGCCCGAATAACCGCCTAGCAATTTGGGCAGCAGGGTCATGAGCGAGCTGAAAATGGCGTATTGCACGGCGGTGAAGGAGACGCTGGTCAGGCTCGACAGGAAGGCGACGAAGGCGGCGCTCGCCAGCCCGGCGACCAGATTGTCCGCGCCTACCGCGACATACAGCAGAACCAGATTGGCGCCGGCATTGGCCAGCGCGATGAAGATGAGTTGAGCCGCCGACGACAGAATGGCACCGAGCATCAGGATACGCATCACGCCATAGCGGGTCGCCAGCAAGCCGCCGAGCAGCCCGCCGGCGATGCTGACGAAGACACCAAAGGTTTTGACTGCGGTGGCGATCTGGGACTTAGTGAAGCCGAGATCCTGATAGAAGACGTTGGAAATGACCCCGAGCACGATGTCGGAGATGCGATACAGCCCGATCAGGGCCAGCAGCAGGAGCGCGGTTTTCAGACCATAGCGACGGAAGAAATCCAGCGCGGGCTCGACCCAGGTCTCGCGCGCCATGACCCGGTTGATGGCGCCGAATCTCACCAGCGTCCAGCCGATCAGAACGCCCGCGCTCACCGCCAGCGCGAAATGCAGCATCTCCAGCAGAAAGCCGACCAGGACGTCGCCGCCCGCGGCGGTCTTCAAGCCGGTAAAGGGCGCGTCACCCAGGAAAAAGACCGTCGCGAAGGTCGCAGCCGTGACGGCGAAGACCGCCAGCAGGCGCAGATAATCCGTGGGGGCGTAGTGATGATCGGCGGAGCGGTCGGTCTCGGGTTCGCGGATCGTCAGGGTCGTGATCAGCCCGACCAGCATGGTGCTCGCCATGACGAAATAGGTCATCCGCCAGGCCGAGTAATGATAGGCGCCGGCATCCGACCCGAAGAGATCCGCCAGATAGAGCGCGCCGGCGCCCGCCACCACCATGCCGATGCGATAACCGGCGATATAGGTGGACGACATCAGCGCCTGGAGTCGCGGTGCAGCGGACTCGATCCGGTAGGCATCGATCACGATATCCTGAGTCGCTGCGGAAAAGCCGAGCAGCACGGCGGCCAGCGCCATTCGCGTCAGGCTGTCGGCGCCGGTCGCGGGATCGGTCAGGGCCATGAACAGGATGGCGGCGACGATCGAGGTCTGGGCAACCAGCAGCCAGGCCCGGCGCCGGCCGAACCAGTGGGTGAGAAAGGGCACCGGCAGACGGTCGATCAGGGGCGCCCAGACGAACTTGAACGAAAACGCCAGCGCCGCCCAACTGAAAAAGGTCACCGCGTTGCGCTCGATGCCGGCCTCGCGCAGCCACAGCGAGAGCGAGGAAAAGATCAGGAGCAGCGGAATTCCGGCCGAGAAACCGAGAAAGAGCATGGAAATCACGCGGGGATGACGCAGCGAGACAAGCGATTCGCGCCAGGAATGGGGAGCGGCGACGGGCTGAGTCATGGAAGACGCCATAAGGGGCCAGAGTCGGGGGATGCCGTCAGGATGGGTGCGAACACTGGAGCGTGGATGGGAGCCGCCGCGTGTCACGATGCAAGGAGGGCGAGGATACGCCGCAGGCGGGGATGTCTCAAGCCGGGCAGGCGGTCGTCAGCAATTCTCAGTTTGGCCTAATGAAGGGGAAAACCCCGACGAATCCTGTGAACAGTGAAGCCGTTCATGGTTCGAGAGCCTCACCACGAACGGCTTCAGGGCCACCACGAACGGCTTCAGGGACATCGCGAGCGACCACTGCTCATACAAGAGACGTTCAGACTGAGAACTGGTGGGCGGCCGTCGCGGCCAGCGGATGATGCCCCCTACTTCGCATCAGGCATCCAGCGCGCCGCCAGCCCATCGTAACCGCGCTGCATGCCGTAGCCGAGTAACAGGCTGATGGGCAGCGCGACCAACAGAAGATACAGCACCTGCTCCCCGCCCTGTTCAGGGAAATAGACCGCGATCGCCGCCTTGAAGATCAGCCGATGAAAGAGATAGAGGCCGAAGCTCGCATAGGCGAGGAATTCGATCGTTGGACCATGGAGCCGACCGGCGATCCGGTCGGCGAAGACGAAGAGCGCCGGTGCGCTGATCAGGATCAGGGGCATGAGGAGAAAGATGCCCCGGAGCGACCATTCGTTGCCGGTTACGCTCAGCGGAAGCAGCAGGAGCAGCAGTCCGAGCAAGGCCCAGTCGTACCGTTTCGCCAGCGTGCCGAGAGACGCCTGGCGCCGATAGAGAATGCCCAGCACGAAGACCGGCAGATACAGGAGGATGCGCAGGTCGAGGTGCCTGACCCACAGATGCTGGACGATGAGCGCCACCAGCAGCCCGCCGCCAATGAGGACGGTGACCCCAGGTCGCTGCGCGAAGCGGATCAACAGGGGCGCGATCAGATAGAACACCATGATCATGGTGACGAACCAGAGGGTCGGCATGGCCGGCGGACTGAACATCGAGATCAGCAGGGCGCCCTCGACGACCTGCGTCTGACTGGCGATGCCGAACGCGCCAAAGAGGATCAGGGCCAGCAGATACAGCGGATAGATGCGCAGCAGACGGCGTCGGTAGAAGGACCAGAGTCCGCGCCAATCGAGCGTGATGTCATGACGCCCGAGCAGATAACCGGAGCAGAAGACGAAGGTGGCCAGCGCGGCGTATTTCAGCCCCTCGGTGAACCAATTGGCATAACCCGGCAGTGCGCTGGTGTAGGGAATCAGATGCCAGTAGCCGACAATATAGAGGATGCAGATGGCGCGGAGAAAATCCACGCCCTGGTTGCGCGAATGGGCGGATGCGGCAGGGGTTGCCATGTGGGGGTCGATCTCCAGTCACTGATTCTGATCCTGGGTTCGCCGGGTCGCACTCGGAAATCCCAGACATTAAAGCCAGCCGCCGCGCCGGAAGCGCCACAGCATGAACCCGGCGATGGCCAGGCACACCGCCCAGAAGACCGGGTAGCTGAACCGCCAGGCATTCTCGGGGATCGGCATGTTCATACCATAGACGCCGGCCAGGAAGGTCAGCGGGATGAAGATCGTCCCGATGATGGTCAGCACTTTCATGATGTCGTTGGTGCGGTTGGACACCACCGAGACATAGGTTTCGGTCACCGCGCTGGCGATCTCGCGGTAGGTCTCGATCAGGTCGATAATCTGGACGCAGTGGTCCTGGACATCGCGGAAATAGGTCTGGGCGATCTCGGAGAGACACTCGTGACGCTCGCGCTGAAGCTGGGACACCAACTCGCGCATCGGCCAGGCGGCGCGGCGGATCATGACCAGATCCCGCTTGATGAGATGCATGGCGTGCAGACTCTGCATCTGAGGCTGGGTCAGCACATCCTCCTCGGCCGCCTCCAGACGCTCGGAGCTTGCATCGAGCACGGGGAAGAAGCAGTCGACCAGGGCATCGAGCAGGGCGTAGAGAAGGAAGCTGGCGTCATGCTGGCGCACGCGCGAGCGGGGATTGTCGAGCCGACGCTGAATCTGCTCGATGGCCGGGCTGGAGTTCTGCTGGAAGCTCAACAGCGTGGCGCGACCAAGGAAGCAACCGATCTGCTCGGCAAGCATCTGATGGTCCTCGGTCAAGCGGACGCTGCGCGCGATGACGAAAAGGCGCCCGGGCAGTTCGCCGATGGCGGGGAAATCTTCCAGCTTCGGACGATGGCCGGCATGCAGCACATCCTCGATGGCCAGGGGATGCAGTTGGTATTTTTCGGCGATGGCGCGGATGACGCCCTGATCCCGCAACCCCTCGACATGAATCCAACGCACCTGCGACCACGACGGACGGTGGACGGCGAGGAAGGCGGCGGTGTCGGTGATTTCCTGGGACTGGATCCGCTCCGGGCTGTAATCGGTGCAGAAAACCCGTGCCGGATGGTCGGGCGGGGTCTGGATCAGCTCATGGTATTCGATGCCGGCGGCCATGCCAGGCGGGGCGCGCTTGGATCTCGGCAAGCGCGCCCGCGCCGCCCGCTTGATATGCTTGTACCCGGCGGGTTTGGGGCGGGCGTTCGCGCTCTTTGGGGAGGCGCGCGGTGACCGGGGCGGATTGCCGGCGAGTCTCGTCTCTTCCGGTGGTGCTCCAGGCGGTTGCGGGGGCATGAGTGCGCGCATGGTTTCGATGGATCCGTTCGCCAACGTCAGGCCGCCACTATCTGCCATGGCGCCCTGGCGAGCAAGCCACCGCTCGATAATTTTGCGGGGAGGCCGTCATCGGTCTCCCTGTTCCACCGCGTTCTGTGCGAGCATAAAGGCTCTTTCAAACTGCGGAGAATCCATGTGTCATGAACCAGAATCCCACCTTGCAACGTTACAACCTGCTGTCCCAGCTTTTTCACTGGCTGGTAGCGGCACTGATCATCGGTCTCATCGTCACCAATACCCTGCATCAAGGCGCGCCCGATCCCTCCGACCTCCGCGTCTCGTCGATCAAACTGCACATCTCGCTTGGCATCCTGCTGTTCCTGGTGACGATCGCACGCATTCTCTGGGCGCGGATCAGTCCGCAACCGACGCCGATCGATGCACCCCGGTGGACGCTCGTCGCCGCCAAGCTGGCCCATCTGGCGCTCAATCTCGCCACGCTGCTGATCCCGATTTTTGGCTACCTGCGGGTCGTTTCCAAGGGGCGCGTAGCGGAGTTCTTCGGTACCCCGCTCCCATCGATCATCGGTGAATCGCCCTGGCTCAACGACGCCATGCACATTTTCCACGGCGAACCCATGGAGATCTTCCTCTACTGCCTGGTCGGCCTCCATGTGGCCGCCGCGCTGTGGCATCAGTACGTCCGCCGCGACGGGTCGCTGGAGCGGATGCTGCCTTGGGGTGGACGGTCGGTCTAACGATCCCCTTGCGAGGCTTCCGAATGGAAACGCTGCTGCGCCTCTCGGCCATCATCGATACCTTCAACCGCCGACTTGGGCGCACCACCGTCTGGCTGATCCTCGCCGCCGTGCTGCTGAGCGCACTGACCGCGACCCTGCGTTATCTGCTGGACTGGGGCTCGAACGCCATGATCGAGGCGCAGTGGTTTCTGTTCGGGCTGGTGTTTCTGCTGTGCGCCCCCTGGACGCTCCAGGAACAGGGTCATGTGCGGGTGGATATTCTCTATGGTCGCCTGCCGCCGCGCTGGCGGGTGGGGATCGACATCCTCGGCGGACTGCTGTTTCTGCTGCCGGTCTGTCTGCTGATCGTGGTCGATGCCTGGGATTATTTCCTGATCTCCTTCCATCAGAACGAGTTGTCCATGAACCCCGGCGGGCTGCTCTGGTGGCCGATGAAGCTGGCGATCCCGGTCGGTTTCGGCCTGCTCGGCGCGCAGGGTCTGTCCGAGGTCATCAAGGGCATCGCCGCCCTGACCGGACACCGCCCGCTCCCGGACCTGAAGGGAGAACGCTGAGATGGAAGCCTGGCTTGCCGCCAATCTGGCGCCCATCATGTTCGCGGCGCTGGTGCTCTTTCTGCTGATCGGCTATCCGGTCGCCTTCTCGCTCGCCGCCGTGGGCATGCTGTTCGGCCTGATCGGGATCGAGCTTGGGATGCTCACCCCGGCACTCTTGCAGGCGCTGCCGGATCGCGTCTTCGGCATCATGCGCAACGAGATTCTGCTCGCCATCCCCTTCTTTACCTTCATGGGGCTGGTGCTGGAACGCAGCGGCATGGCCGAGGATCTGCTCGACACGGTCGGGCAGATCTTCGGCGGCATCCGCGGCGGGCTCGCCTACGCGGTGATCTTCGTCGGCGCGCTGCTGGCCGCGACCACCGGCGTGGTCGCCGCCTCGGTGATCGCCATGGGGCTGATTTCGCTGCCCATCATGCTGCGCTACGGCTATCACAAGCCGTTGGCGACCGGAGTGATCGCCGCCAGCGGAACCCTGGCGCAGATCATCCCGCCGTCGCTGGTGCTGATCGTCATGGCCGATGTGCTCGGGCGCTCGGTCGGCGAGATGTACCAGGGCGCGCTGCTGCCGGGCCTGCTGCTCACCGGGTTTTATCTGCTCTATGTCTTCGGCATCACCCTGTGGCGACCCGACTATGCCCCGCCACTGCCGGTCGAGGCCCGCACCCTGCATGGCCGCGCGCTGGCCTGGCGGGTGGTCATCGCGCTGATCCCGCCGCTGGCGCTTATCTTTCTGGTGCTGGGGACCATCTTCATCGGCTGGGCCACGCCGACCGAGGGCGGCGCCATGGGCGCGGTGGGCGCGATGTTGCTGGCCGCCGCGAAAGGCCGACTCACGCTCGACATGCTGCGCCAGTCCATGACGACCACGGCCAAGATCACCAGCTTTGTGGTCTTTATCCTGATCGGCTCCAGCGTCTTCAGTCTCACCTTCCGGGGCGTGAATGGGGATCTTTGGGTAGAACACCTGCTGACCGGACTCCCCGGCGGCGCGCTGGGGTTTCTGATCTTCGTCAACCTGCTGGTGTTCCTGCTGGCCTTCTTTCTCGATTTCTTCGAGATCGCCTTCATCGTCCTGCCGCTGCTGGCGCCGGTGGCGGCGGCCTTCGGGATCGATCTGGTGTGGTTCGGGGTGCTGCTCGCGGTCAACATGCAGACCAGCTTCATGCATCCGCCCTTCGGTTTCGCGCTCTTCTATCTGCGCTCGGTCGCCCCACCCCAGATCCGCACCGCCGACATCTACTGGGGCGCGGTGCCTTTTCTCGGGATTCAGATCTTGATGGTGATCCTCATCATCGCCTTTCCCCAACTGGTGAGCTGGGGTCTGGATGGCCCCGCGTCCAACCTCACCCCAACGGAGGTCACGCTCCCGGATCAGGGCGGCTCCAGCCTGCTCGACAACGATGACTTCGGTGGGCTGTTCGATATGTCGCCGGGAGATAATACGCCGCCGGGAGATAGCGCACCCTAATGCGGCGTCCGCCGGCGAATCCGCGTCTGACTATTTCCGCCGCTGCACCGCCCGCATGAAATTCGCCATGGAGGATTCGGCCACGTTCCACCAGGCATCGGAACTCTGCTGGAAGGCGAGCATGGATTCGTAGAGTGTCTTGAAGGTAGGATTGACGGCGGATTCTTCCGCGTAGATCTGCTGCGCGATCTCGTAGGCTTTGAGCAGCACATCGTCCGGGAAGCGTCGCAGCTCGGCGCCGTCGCGCATCAGGCGTTGCAGGACCGGAGGGTTTTTGGCGTCGTAGGCGGCGAGCATCATCAGATGGGCCTCGCGGGAGGCGACCTCGAAGGCGGCGCGATAGGTTGCCGGCAGCGACTCCCACTGAGCCTTGTTGACATAAAACACCAGATGGGTTCCGGGCTCCCACCAGCCAGGATAATAGTAATATTTGGCAACCTTCTGGAAACCAAGCTTTTCGTCATCGTAAGGGACGGTCCACTCGGCGGCATCGATGGCTCCACGCTCCAGGGCCGGATAGATCTCGCCGCCGGGCAGGGACTGAGGCACCGCGCCCATCCGCGAGAAAATCTCCGCGCCGAATCCAGGAATACGGATCTTGAGCCCCTGGAGATCCGCGAGCGATTTGACCTCCTTGCGGAACCAGCCGCCCATCTGGGCGCCGGTGCTGCCGCCGGGGAACTGGACGATGCCGTACTCCGCAAACATAGAGCGCAGCAGTTCCATGCCGCCACCCTCATGGACCCAGGCGGTCATCTGGCGGGTGTTGAGCCCGAACGGCCAGGTGGTTTCCAGCGCCAGCGCCTTGTTCTTGCCGTAATAGTAATAGGAGGCGGTGTGACCGCACTCGATGGTGTTCTGCTGCACGGCGTCCAGGACGCCGAAGGGCGGCACCAACTCGCCGCCCGCGAACACCCGAATCTCGAAACGTCCGTCCGTCAGTTCGGCCACCCGGCGGGCCAGCGTCTCGGCGCCGCCGTAGATGGTGTCCAGACTTTTGGGAAAGCTCGACGCCATGCGCCATTTGATCGCCGGCGATGCGGTCTCGGCGCGGGCCGGCAGCGCCAGACCCGCCGCCACGGCGCCGACACTGGCGGATTTCAGGAAATCGCGTCTCTGCATGTTGTCCTCCGGAAACGATAAAGTTGCCTCGCGCGGGATTGGCGCTTACCTGCGATCCGCTCAATAACGCCCACCGGTCCTGAGCATGTAATTGCGCATCTCCGCGCTTTCCAGATTCATCCGCATCAGGTTGCCGTGGGTAATCCGGAAGATGGCGCGCATCACCTTGTAGACGAGCCGCGGATGGGTCTCGACCAGGGCATCGAAGTCCTCCGGCTCCAGGGTCAGGACGCGGCTCTCGCCCTCGGCGCGCAGCGCCGCCTTGCGGGTGGAACCGTCGATGAAGGCGCGGGTGCCCGAGCATTCGCCGGGGCGCATCTGGTAGACGGTTTCCTCTTCGCCGCCGACGGACTTGCAGACGCACAGGCGGCCCGCGGCCAGCACGAACAGGGTGCGACGATCTTCGCCCTCGCGCACCAGCGTCTCGCCTGGCTGGAGCGACAACGCCTCCATCCGTGCCGCCAGCACCTGACATTCGGTCGCATCGAGTTCCTTGCCGAGAACCGATTGGGCCAACGCTTCCGCTTTGTTCAAGTCGTTCATCGATTTGTCACCTGTGTGGTTCGCGAGGATCAGTCGAGCACCAGTTTACGCCCGAACGGGGGACGCATCGACTGACAGGCCAGCGGCACGGCCCAGAGCAAGGGGAAACCCGGACAGAAATCGGCGCGGCCGTCCAGGTCGGTCAGGAACACCCCGATGTCCGGGCTGTAGCGTTCCGCCTCCCGCAGCAGTGGCGTGAAGTCGGTCCCGCCGCCGCCCTCGAACCGCAAACCTTTCAGATTCGAGCGACCCGGCTCGAACACCCGCGTGTCGGTGACCCGATCGTCGCCGATGATGACGATCACCCGCGCCTCCAGACGCCGCGCGATCGCATCGATCTCGCCGGCGAACCGCTCCAGCAGCGGATGATCGATGGAGCCGGAGACATCGACCATCACCACCAGCCGGGCCACCGCCCTAGTCGCCGAAAACCCAGGCTCCCAGGGCATGCGCAGGCCGCCGCCGGAACGCCCCCGCCCCATGCGTCCGCGATTGGCCAGGTAGGAGCGCGACGGCCGCGACCAGGACAACTCCCGTTTCAGCGATAGACCATGGGCAAGCTGGGTGCGCAGAAGCTGCTCCCAGGGAATCCGCGTCTTCGGCAGATCGGCCAGCAGTTCGCGCAGCAGCGAATGGACGCCGTCGCCGGCATGGGCGCGGACGATGCGCTCGCGCCATTCGCGCGACCGCTCGACCTCGACCTCCGGGCGTTCGCTCTCGGCGGCGGGAAGCAGATCCCGGATGATCGTCGCGCCGAGGGCTCGCGCCCGCGCCGCGCGTTCGCCGTCCTCGCACGCGGTCGTCTGGCCCTGCTCCGCATCCTGGTCGCCAGCGCCCGCGCTGGTGGCCGGCGACTCCCGCTCCGACCCCGCGCCAGCCTTCGACCCACGGGAAGCGCCGTGTGGCCGACGGTCGTCGAGCGCCCGATACAGCCGCTCCAAATCCCATTCGAGCAAGGATTTTTCGACACTTTGGCGGATGTTCAGCGTCGCGAACAACAGGTCTTCGAGCAGCACCGATCCGGGCGGCAGATCAAGCCAGCTCAGATGGCTCAGGGAACTATTGACGATGGCGTCAGCGCAGACATTGTAGAGTTCGTCATCGACATCGCCGACGAGTCGCCGCAGTTCCAGCAGCCGCTGCGGATGGCGCAGCGCCACATGCAACACCTGATGGGCGACCAGGCCCGTCTGCATCGCGCCGGGCAGGGACGCGAAGGCGGGACCGTAGAAGACGGTCGCGCCGTCGTTAGCCGCGATGTCTGGCGCCTCGGCGTGGTCGACGTCCAGATGACGCATCCACAGCGCCAGCCCGCCGCTGGAGGGCGCGAACTCCACCAGCGTCTGGATCGCGCGGGTTCCGCGATGACAATAGAGACCGCCCGCGCCGGTCGTTCCAGGCGGTCTAGCGTCCATTCGCCGCCCGTTGCTCGGTATAGCGCCGATAAACGGGGCTTGCGAGCACCGCGCCTTCGAGTCCGCGCTCCAGCGCCTTCTGAAACAGCAACTCCATGGCCAGCGTCTGGGACTCGCGGATCGGCAGACGCGCGGGGCTGTCGATCTCCGGCAGTTGATCGACGATCTCCAGTGCCCGCGCCATACGCTCGCGGTCAGTGGCCGCCGCCAGCAGCGCGTAGAGCAGGCCGTAGAGACCATCCAGGCTGCTCGGCAGCAGCGCCACGGTTGCCGGACCCGGCGCTGCGGCGAGCAATGCGATCACGTCGGTTCCGGCCTGGATCTCGCGCAGCACGCCGAAGAACTCGGCGGCATTGGCCGCGCCGATGCGCCCCTGCACAAAGAGGCGTTTTCCGGCCTCCGACAGGTCCGACTGAATGATGTGGGAGATATCCTCCCAACCGCGCGGGCTCGCGCCGACCAGATAATCGTTGGCAAGCTGACTGTGGGTGTCGTCGAGTTTGTCCGGGCGCACCTTCAGATAGGCCATGACCTCGGGTGCGAAATCCTGGTCGAGCGCGTACTCCAGAAAGGCGTCGATGACCGTCTGCACATTGAAATGGAACATCCGGTCCGCCAGCGCCGTGCCCATGTCGTGACTGACCGCGCCATGAAAGGTCGCGTTGCCCGCCGCGATCACCTGCCAACCGTCCGGCAGCCGATAGTTGCCGACGCGCCGATCCAGGATCAGCGAATAGGCCGAGATCTGGAGCCGCTGATCGGCCGCCGTCAGCTCATCCAGAAAGAGGATCCCCTGCGGCTGCTCCGGACCGGGCAGAAACTCGGGCGGAAACCAGACCGTCTGCTGGCGGTTCTCGTCGGCATAGATGGCACCGCGGATATCGACCGGCTCGATGGTCGTCAGACGCAGATCCACGAGCGGCGCCTTGAAGTGCTCGGCCACCTGCCGGACGATGGAAGACTTGCCAACCCCGCGGGTGCCCCACAGCATCGAGGCGCGCCGGCGCAGAATCGGATGCTGATACTGTTCGATCAGCGCCTGCTTGACCGCCGCGATCGAGACCGGCGGAATGTTCATCGGATTACCCTGCACGACATTGCTCCTGTGCACCGCGTCTTGGCACGGCATGCGTTACTGGCGCATCGACCCGGCGCTGTCCGAACCGAATGCAGTATCGGAGCCGACGCGCGCTCGGTTGATGACCTTAAAATCATGTCAAGGGAGACGTCTCGCTGCTCGAAATGGCACCTATCCCCAGCGACGCGGTGCAGCGGACGACTCAGGGTTCGGCGGCCTCGACTGGCGGCGATCCATGATCTTGACCGGCGCGCGGGGTGTCCGTGCGCGCCAGCCAGCCAGCATTCGGCAAGGGTCGCGGAATCGGCGGCACCTCGATGCGCGGCATCTCACGCAACATGAAGAGCCCCACCAGGATAATCAGCGGGGCATTGAAGATGAGCAAACGCAGGATCGACCCTTCTTCCATTTCGATCCACTGGATCGCCGGCGTCAGTGCCAGCAGCGCCAGTCCGATCGACAATGGGATCAGGCGCTGAAAGGTTACACGCCAACGTGCGCGCTGATGGCGTGGATGAAATCGGTTCGGCGACTGGTCCAGCGTCCGCGCCAGGTGAGTGATGGTGCGATCCAGCTTATCCTCGATATCGGCAGTGCGCTTTGGTTCCTTTGCCGGGACGCGGATATTGCCACGCCAATGGTCGACGAACTCCCGCAATGGCCTCCAATTCCAGCCCAACACCGCCAGCAGATCCTCCGGGATCATCAACTTGGCGTCGGGGTCGGCGGTCAGCCTGATCTCGACCGAATGACGAATATAGCGGTCGGCCTTCAACTCCAGATTGACGCCGGCAACGCGGGCTCTGGCCTCGACGATCACGGGTCGCGTAAAGGCACCCAAACTTGCTTTCTCGCCAGCCACCCACTCAATGAGATAACTGCGCGCCACCCAAATACCGGAATGAATCCGAAACTGGCGTTGTATCGGGACGGCCTCGATCTGCTCCAGCAGGCTGCCGGCGTCGGGCCCCACAGCCGCCACGGCCGACAGAAGACCGGAACCATCGGAAACAGTCCGCGCCAGCCAGGGATTTCCCGAATCAGGGATCTCCAATGACAAAACCTCACGCACCGCGATCGGCAGATCATCCGTCGGCGGATGCTCGATCGGATGGAAGACCAGGCGCCGCTGGCCACGGTCGCTCGCAGCCAGATCCACGTGCCGCCCGCGCTGGGTGAAAGGCGCCATCAACGACAGGATCTCATGATGGGTCAAGGGTTTCGCCTGCTGCTTTCGCCCGTGGTAGACCTCATCGGGCAGCGGCGTCGGCGGATCATGCTTGATACGGATTTGCGTCATGAGATCTCTAGCCGTTTCGGTCGCGTCGACAGATACCTGCAATTGTCTTCAACACCAAGGAACTACCCAGTTCTTTCTGGCATGCTTGACAACATGGGTGAGCCTGATCGGAAATCCAATCAGCAAAGGTTGATGTTGATTGCCCGAAGATAAAGTGACGATCCACGTCGTCGAATCTTGACTCATGACGGATAAATCGCTAGGATTCCCAGCTCGCAACATTCCCTGGTAGCTCAGTCGGTAGAGCGGGTGACTGTTAATCACTAGGTCGGCGGTTCGAGCCCGTCCCAGGGAGCCAAAAAATCAACGGCTTAGACGCAAAACGTCTAGGCCGTTTTTCTTTGGTGCTATGTCGGTGCTATGTTGTGGAGCAAGGATCACGATCCCTTCGGCGTCCTCAAGGTCGCGGCCATGCTTCCCGCCCCGCCACATCGCCCCCAAATAGAACCGTCAACCCCCAGCGGATGAAAACCGCCTCCCTTCAAGACGGCCTGATCTGATACCTTTATCGTTCGTTCCTCCGTCGATCTGACGTAGGATTTTTTCGGTGGCAAAACCTTGATCGACTGCTGGAGCCGTTGAGGATCACAAGCGGGGTCTTCATCCTCCCCGGCATTTGCCACGCACTCGACTGTTGGACTAAAGTGGACCCCGAAAACCGGACAGTCATTTAAGTTGTCAAGCCGGCACGAAAGGGTAATCGAAATGGGTGAAGCAAAGCGCAAGACGTATGCCGCAGCGTTCAAGGCCAAGGTGGGGTTGGAGGCCATTCGTGGGGTGAAGACCGTCAACGAGATTGGTCAGGAGCACGGTGTGCATCCGGTGCAAGTCGGGCACTGGAAGAGGGAGATCTTGGAGCAAGCCGGAACGCTGTTCGAG
>NZ_CAIPNF010000115.1 GCF_903866365.1 uncultured Thiocystis sp. | reverse complement strand
GATGTGAGAGTCTTCATTGTGGCCTCTTGAGTGGTTGTCATGATTCAAGCACCTGACATTTTACCATTCTTGAGGCCATTATCCTTTATAAACAAACGATTAAAGCCAGTTTTGCGCCGATTTTGAACTCCGAAACGTGAGGAAGGAAGATGTGCCGTTCGTGACGCATCCGCTCTGGAGCGATGACGCCGAAGACGATGATTCGGACGACTTATCCGATGCGGAATACCAAGCGTACATGAAGCGTCAGCCGCAATATATCTGCTGTCTTTACGATTGCCTGTTTGGATTTGTGTAAAGATTTTGAATGGAGGTTGACTTGAGCGCGCTCCTGTATCCTGATCGCTATCAACTATGGCTGGAGCATGATTTGGCCAACCACCGGCCCGCGTTCTACAAGGATCTGCGTGTCGAGGATCAGCTCCCATTGTGGCGCTTTATCGAGCAACACTATCTCACGAGGTACGAGCAGCTTTTTCGGATTGAGTTTGAGTGGAGCGCCGATGGCATTTGGGGCATCCCGTTCCCCGGCTCCGTCTCAGTGAGAGGTTGCTACGGCCCGGAGGATCTGAATCTACCTGATTCGCTCACTGCATCGCTCAGGCATTGGCACGACAATATCGATGAGAATGTTGAGCCGTGGAGTTCTTCCAAGCCTTTCGATTGGGATGCTTCCGACAGAGCGGGATTGGCAATCGCCAAGCGCATTAAGGCCCATGTGGGGCCAAACATCTATTTGGAATTTAACTCTTTCCGTGAGTTGGCGAAGGCCGGGGACGAGATCATTGAGTTGCCGGTTCCGGATTTTGCGGCGGTGGTCAAATCAGCGCAGCAGTAACGCCAATAGCGACCGGAGGACTTCCGGGCAGTTCATGCCATCGCTCCACATCAAGGCCGCGCACCGGAGATGCGCAATCAGCGAATCAAACCCGCTATCTTTCGAGACGAGCCGAAACGCCCCGCCCGGATCTTCCCGGACCAGCTTGCCGACCTCCTGCACGCCGAGCGCATCCCGCCACGGGCCGTCTACCGCCCCGGCGAGGTCTGTCAACTGCTGCGGATTTCGCGCTCGACCCTGCTCGCGCTCTGCGGTCTGGCCGAGCATCCCGCCGCACGTCCGGCCAATCCCCGCGCCCTTGACTCCTTCCTGGTCGGCTGTCATCACCGCATTGCGCATGCGTCGCTGGTGGTTTGGTTGGAACGTAACCAGAAATTTCAGCGTGACAGCGCGTAACCACGAACGTCTCGCGCGTCTGCTAGACCTGGAGCGCCCAATGAGAGGCGGCTGAACCTGGATGCGTTGGCTTCGACGACTAACATCCTCGCGCGCGCGTCCGGTCGTGACGCAATCCTGATCGCCCGGCGTCTGCTGCTGGTCTGCGGGTCTCCGGCTGCATTAACTGCTGAACGACCAGCGGCGGCTTGCCGCGCGCTTTCGCGACGTGGATTGAATTGCCGTGGGCGCGGCGCGCGCGGTTTGCATGGCGTTCAGCGGGGTGACGTTGGCGAGTTGTTGGGTGGTCATGGTGGTACTCCTAAAGTGCCCATCTGGGCAGTGAAATGGTTTCGATCCGATGCGCGCCCGCGCCCCGATCCGGGCTGGGACTATGACATTCTGGCCGCGCCGACCGAGGGGCTGAGAAGGGCGATTGCCGCGAAGGCGGGGCGGGCCGATACTCGCCTGATGACTGCCTTCGAGACCAACGCCGACGATGCCCTTGCCGCTTGGCCGATTCGCGGCCTGGCGCGACGCTTCCCTGCCAAGGATTTGTCGACGCTGGAGGTGCTGCTCCGCGAATATGCCTATCGACTACCCGGCGATCTGCCGCGCGGCGTCGCCTTTGTGCGCGAGGGTGGGCCGGATGATGATTTCTACATGGCGACCGATGGCAAGGGCGGATTTTGGTTCCGCGAAATCGAGCACCAAGGCTTCAACTCGCGGCGCGATCTGTTCGGCGGTCTGGCGGCTTGCGCGGAACGTCGCGGCATGACGCGCGAAGAGGAATACGCGCTGGAATCCCTCTGGCATGAAATCTGGCATAACCGGCAGACGGGGATGAATCAGGTAGCGAAGCTTCCGAAGGAGCATCTCGCGCGCCTGTTCGCGGAGACGCTGAATCAAGTCGTCGCGCGGCTGACCTATCCGCGTTTTATTGAGCGGCTAGGAGGAAAAGCACAGCACCAAACCTGGGTCATGGAAAACGGCTACGGTTATGCGCCGCTGGTGCAGCGTTTTTTGCGGGTGACTGTCGCGCTTGGCTTGACGACGGAAGCGCTGGCGGGCGACTTGGCGACCATCAACGCGCAGGCCGATCTGTTGCTTGGAACAGCGATCGTCAGTCGTCTTTTGGCGAAAAAAAGCGGTACGGCACCCGCGCGGATTCAAGCCGCCTTGGACCTGCTCGACGCGCGAGAATCCTTGTTTTCAGCAGCGGTTGGAGCGATCAAATCACCGTTGTAAAGGGTAAAGCGAACATAATCGCGGTCGGCGATCCGGTCGGCATACACGCGCGCGCGCGCCGCTTCCCCGCGCATTCCAAACAGCCGACACAAGTCCTTGACCGCCTCATCTTCGCTCAAACCGTGCAGATAGTCAGACTGGCTAAACGGCCCGGCGAAATACCGCAACTCTTCCGGTGTCGGGGCGTAGTCAAAAATCGTTTCCATCGTTCGGCCCTCGTGCCGCGTCAATCGATGCCATCAGTATAGCCCACCGAGATTCAACCCTGCCCGCGTCCATTCCGCATCACCCCAACCCCGGCAACTCCGCCACGATCCGCACGCTCTCCCGGCTGACGCGCGCCACGCGCCGGTGCGGGCTGGTGTGAACGGGAGTGAAACCCAGCATCGACGGCGGCGTTAGCTGGGGTTCGTCCCACCCCAGCCTTCGCCCGGTACGGCAGGAAGGAAGACCGGTCAGGCATCCCCAATACAGACCCGATTGCGTCCCTGCGCTTTCGCCTGGTACAGCGCCTGATCGGCGTGCTTGAAGAGGATCTCCAGCTCCGTCCGTTGCGAGACAAAGGCTGTCAAGCCAAACGACGCGGTGATGCGCACCCGCGATCCCTGCGGCCTCGCCATCTCGGTTTGCTCCACCGTGACTCGGACGCGCTCCAGCACCTCCTTGGCCTCTGGCGTTGTCGTATTCGGGAAGGGGGGTGGTCGGTGAGTGCCTCCACGCCCTATATGTTGTGGTCACCACTTATAGCCATGCGTCACTGCGGCTTCAGTGACGGGCTCGGTAACGACCGCCTGCTCCATGAGTCGGCGGAAGACGAGTCCACGGCTCT
>NZ_CAIPNF010000114.1 GCF_903866365.1 uncultured Thiocystis sp. | reverse complement strand
CGCCATAAACTCTCTGAAACCTTACAAAATATTACATCACTTCAAAAATGTGACATAACTTCACGGAGTGCCTCTTCCTTTAAAATATTAAATGATTTTTATCAACAACTTACCTTCTTTTATATTAAAGTATGGAAGGACGACATAGGAACCAATCAACCTATTTGACGAACACCCAGTGACGAACACCCAGGAAAAGTCATATTCGGTAATATTGCTGATCGCACGGATCAGATAGATTGTTGCTTTGGCGTTCAAGCTGCTGAACGCTTGGGAAGCGATCTTCCGCGTGTTGCAGTACCTCAGGTGCCGTTTACCAACAACGCCGCCGAGCTGGGCGTCGATCATAACTCCGGCCATCCTATGCAGGTAGGGGGTCACTGCCATTAAGTTAAGAAAAAACATTACCGAAGTAGATCATCATGATAAAAACCATCCGGGGCCGAATGTTGGCGTACTTCGGGGGCGTCTTGTCGGTGGCGTTGATCCTGTTCGGCATCATCATGTACTGGCAGACCCGCGATACCCTGGTGCCTCTGACCAGGAAACTGAGCGAGGAAGTGCTGGCCGCGCGTTCCGATGATATCGGCCGCTTGATCCGTGGTTACCTGCACGACGTACATGTCGTCGCTGCGCGCGACGCGGTGAGGTCTGGCGACCGCCAGGCCATCCTCGCGGAGATGAAGGACACTCTCGTGGTGATGAACGACACAGATTACGAGGTGTTTTTCTTCGCGGATCGCGAGGGGCGTTTCCTTGCCACCAACGGCGCGGAAGGGAGTGTCGCGGATCGTGAATACTTCCAGCAGGTAATGGTGCAAGGCGCCAATGCCTCTGTCAGTCAACCGCTGCAGTCGCGCGCGTCCGCAGGGATCAATGTGTTCGTCGCCGCCAGCCCCGTAATCAACCAGGCCGGCGAACGGATCGGACTGATCGGCGCGACGATCATGCTGGAGACGCTGACCGGAATTGCCGAGACGATCAAGTTCGGAGAGAGCGGTTTTGGTTATGTGGTGGGACGTGACGGACTGCTGATTGCGCATCCAAGCGCGGAATTGCGCATGAAGTTGAACCTCCTTGATTCCGCGCGGATGGGCTTTGTCGATCTCGATAAAGCCGGGCGGGCCATGATGGAAGGAGAGGCCGGCTCCGTCGTGTACTACCGGCCCGACGGCGAAAAAATGGTGGCGGTTTATCACAGGATCCGCGAAGCCCCCGGCTGGGTTCTCGGGGTGGCCCTGCGCGAGGACGAACTCATGGGACCGGCGACCCGGCTCATGCGCGTTCTGCTCTACTTGATGGCCGGGATCATTGCTGCCGTGCTGATCGTGGTCGGCGTGATCTCCCGCAGATTGGCCGCGCCCATCCGCGACTTGTTGGAAGGCGTGAAAAAGGTCGGATCCGGTGCGCTGGATCAGCCGCTCGCAATCCGCACCGGTGACGAGATCGAGTCATTGGCCACGGCTTTCAACACCATGCAGTTCGACCTGAAGAAGCACATCGAGACCCTGCGGCGCACCACCGTTGAGAAGGAGCGTATCGAGCACGATTTGCACGTAGCCAACCGCATCCAGGGCAGTATGCTGCCGCGCACGTTCCCGCCGTTCTTGAAGATTCCTAATCTGGATCTCTACGCCACCATGGAGCCCGCGCGCGAGGTGGGAGGCGATTTCTACGATTTTTTCATGGTTGACGAGCGCCGCCTCTGTTTCTGCATCGGCGATGTTTCCGGCAAGGGAGTCAGCGCCGCATTGTTCATGGTGATTACGCGCACGATCCTGAAGAATCAAGCGCTTTCCGGCAATTCGCTCGAGGAGATCATGCGACGGACCAACGACATGCTGTGCGCCGAGAACGAGGAGAACATGTTCGTGACGGTGTTCATGGGCTGGTTGGATGTGGTGACCGGCGCTGTGGAATATGTATGCGCCGGCCACAACCCGCCACTCACCGCCCGGCGCGACGGTACTTTTGCGTTCCTTCCAGTCAAGCCCGGCATGATGGTTGGCGTCATGGAAAATGCCATCTTTGCGACCGCTTCCGTTCAATTGCAGCCGGGCGACATTCTGCTTCTCTATACGGATGGTGTCACTGAGGCGATGAATGAGCGCGACGAACTGTTCGGTGCACAACGCCTGTTCGATGCGGTCAATACCGTCGCGCCGCGCACCGCGCGCACCGTCATCGCTGCCGTGCGTTCAGCCATCAAAGAGTATGTCCAGGGCACCCCGGCCTCGGATGATGTCACCATGCTGGCTCTCGGGCTGACGCAATAGGAACCCATGCCGGCTGTTCAAGCCTTTACCGCCTGCCATCTGCTGCTGCTCCTGGCCATCGGCAACGCGCTCGCGTGGGAGGTTGGAGCCGCCGCCAGTCGCGAGCTTGCCGCTCTCCCCGGCTTATCCAGGGTGACAGGCCTGGCCGAGGTACTGGAAGACACCCAGCGGCAATGGGATCTGGCAGGGGCGATCGCCCTGCCGGCAACCCGGTGGCTTCCCCTGGACGGTGATTGTTTGCGCCTCGGCTATTCCCCCTCCGCTTGGTGGTTGAGGCTGCGCGTACGCAATGAGGATGATGTCAGCCGCGCCCTGGTGTTGGAACTGGCCACACCGCGTCTGGATCTGCTGGATATCTTTCTCCTTCAGGGAAATGAGATTCTGGCCAGTTACCGTACCGGCGATCAGCGACTGTTCGCCACGCGTCCGCTGCTCCACCCGCATTTTGCCCTACCGCTGAACCTGGCTCCCAAGACGGAGGCGCGGATCTACCTGCGCCTGGACAGCCAGTCGCGGATCTTCCCTCCTCTGCCCGTGCGGTTCTGGGATGGGGAACGATTCGAAGCCATCCGCCACCAGGCCGCGCTCGGCTGGGGCCTCTACTATGGCGCCGGTCTGGCGCTGTTGGCTTATAACCTGCTGCTGTTCCTCTCTACCCGCGACCGGGGATTCGGCTTCTATGCCATCTACCTGGGAACCTTCTTGCTGCTGCACTTAGGATTCGTCAGCGGTCTCGGCTTTCAGAGTCTTTGGCCAGGGCGGCCGGAGTGGAACCGGCACTTTGACATCCTGCTGCCGGCGCTGCTGCATCTCCCCGCGACCGCGCTGGTGACGCACTTCCTGGAGACGCGGTCACGTCTCCCCTGCTGGCATCGGTGGCTGTGGAGACTGACTGCGGCGCTGCAGGGCGCCATTCTGACGATGTATGGCACGGGGTTGTGGCTGGGCGAGGCCACCGGCTCCGCTATACCGTGGTTCGTCCAAATCTTCATCATCCTGAACATCCTGCTCGTGTTGCTGTATCTGCTGGCCGGGGTACGGGTCTGGCGGCAGGGTCTCGCCGCAGCGGGCTATCTCGTTCTAGCCTGGTCGTGCCTCATCCTGGGCATCCTCGTCCATCATCTGATCCGCTTGCCCGGACTGCTCCCTGCCAATTTCCTGACGGAAAACAGCCTCACCATCGGCTCCACCCTGGAATTCCTGCTGCTGGCCATGGCCCTAGGGGAACGCTTCAACCGGCTCAAGGAGGCGAATCTGGTGGTCGAGCGCCGCGCCCATGCCCTGCGGCTGGCCTATGCCGCCGACCTGGAACAGCAAGTCGAGGAGCGCACCCAGGCC
The DNA here is from genome assembly GCF_903866365.1 of uncultured Thiocystis sp. Taxonomy (GTDB): domain Bacteria; phylum Pseudomonadota; class Gammaproteobacteria; order Chromatiales; family Chromatiaceae; genus Chromatium. The sequence continues at coordinate 1,778 of NZ_CAIPNF010000114.1, read as the reverse complement.
CTGCGCGCGGCCATCTCCCAGAGTCAGAATGCCTTGGAGGCCGAACGCTTAGCGCGCGAGGAGCAGCGGGAGTTCCTGGCTACGATCTCACACGAGTGGCGCACCCCCGTGGCGGTGATCGATAACATCGCCCAGAACCTGGAGATGGAAGCGGAGGAGCGCGCCGATCCGAATCGGCAGCGCTACGTCCGCATCCTGCAGGCGACCCAACGCCTGACACGCCTGCTCGACGATCACCTGACGGAGGAACGTTTCTCGTTGTTGCGCCTGGAACTGCGACGGACCCCCTGCAACCCTAGCGAGCTGCTGGAGGAAGCGGCGGCGGCGACGCGGCTGTTAAGCGAGCGTCACATCATCCGTGTCGAGGTCTACCTCACTGGGCTGCCGACTCGATTCGCCTGTGATCGGGAACTGATAGGGCTGGTGCTGCGCAGCCTAGCGGACAATGCCATCAAATATACCCCCGAGGGGAGCATTATCCGCTTGTACGCCGCGCCGGCGGGCCAGCGGGCCAGCGATGGACTCTGGCTGGAGGTGGCGGACAATGGCCCTGGGCTGAAGCCGGAAGAGGTCGAATCCCTCTTTGATCCCTATTTCCGCGGCACCACCGCTCAAGGTCAACCCGGCAAAGGACTGGGTCTAACGCTGGCGCGGCGCCTGATTCAGACCCAGGGCGGCACCCTGACCGCCGTATGCGTACCTGAGCAGGGCTGCCGCTTCCGTATCTGGCTGCCGGGACCGCGCCCGGCCCTTCAGAGCCGCTGAATCGTTGCCCCAAAGCTGAAACCGGCCCCGCGTTCGGTTTTGAGCGGCAGGGTCTGACCGCTGACCTCGTGCCAGCGACCGCGCAACCGGCTGATCATGGTATTCAGGCGCCGCTCGTCGTAATCGAGCCAATTTTCGCCGAAGGCCTCCACCAGGACGCGGCGGCTCAGGATCTGGCCAGGGTTGGCCGATAGCTGTTTGAATAAGACCAGCTCATGAGCGTTGAGATCAAGACTTTGACCTGCCGGGTCAGTCAACCGATGCCGCGCCAGATCCAGACGCCAGCCTGCCCCCACCAGGCGCCGCAGCAGGGCATCGAGGAACCCCGCCAGTTCCAGGAAGCGCACGGGCTTGACCAGATAGTGATCGGCGCCCCCATAGAGACCGGCCAGCTTGTCCTCGGCGGCGGAGCGGGCCGTGAGCATGATGATCCCGACTTGCGGGTGGTCGCGGTGCAAACGGATCGCCGCCTCGGTGCCGCTGCCGTCGGGGAGCATGATGTCGAGAATGGCGAGATCGATGACGGCCATCAGGGGCCAGAATTCCATCAGGCTCCCGGCCTGGAAGATGCCGTGGCCGCGTCGTGCGAGAAACAGCGCGAGTTCCTCGCGCAGGGCGATTTCGTCTTCGAGCAGGGCGATCTGGGCCATGGCGGTGATCCTCGTATCAATCGGCTGACGCGGCCTGAATCGGATTTGGCAAGACCGCTTCCGGGATCCTGATTGAGCAAATATTAACCATCGAGAACAACCATGAACATGCAGAACTCCATCACTGGCTCCGGATCGGTATCGTCCTTGTCCAACACCCAGAGCCAACCCACGAGTGACCCGCAAGGCGTGGCGCCGTCATCGGCGACCTGGGATGGGAAAACCGTCAGTCTGAGCCAGACTCCCTCGATTAACCAAGCAACGAAACCCGAAGTCAAGTCGTCCCCCAAGTCCGATCTGAAGACTGAGACAGTCACCGTCCAACCGCCGCCCCACTTACTTGTCGGCCAGGCCCGTCATGCG
>NZ_CAIPNF010000113.1 GCF_903866365.1 uncultured Thiocystis sp. | reverse complement strand
GGTACGCCTCCCCGTCGCTCCTGCCACGCCTTCATCGGCATCAATCGCCTACCCAGGTACTCGGTCTTGGACCAATCGATGATCAAGGCCAAAATACAGAAAACGCATTATTTACATACGTTGCTTTTCTTTTAGAAAAATTATTCTCATCCTCTATCTCGATAAAATCAATTTCTATGTTTGTAAAAATAGATCTAAGTTTATCGACGCAGCTTCTCAAAAAAAAATGATGGACGTGACTAATTACAATTAATCGGTCAAAGCCCAATAAACAATGATAATACATTGATGACCAAGTTATGTCATCTTCTCCGCGAACCATCGTTAAAGCGTTATATGTTACTTTTTTCATGTCCGGTCTTAAGTTGTGTTTTAGAGACTGTATAGAAACTCGTTGCTGACAAAAATCGCTTTACAAATTTGTCGAGCAAATGACAATTTATAGATTTTTCATTTGATAAGAGGACATTGCCGATTAGCCTGGAATAGGATCTAATACATATTTCGTGCTCGGAAGATAGAAAAAAGAGAGCAGGCGTTGGGTGTCGAGTTTAAGCTGCATTAAATTTGACACGAGGCGGCTTTTAAGATCGGCTTTGTTGATAATTGGCTCACGCTCCAGATTCCTGTACTTGATTTCATTCCAGACCTGCTCATCAGGATTATATTCAGGTGCATGCTTGGGCAAAAAGAAGACCCGAATTCGATCACGATGAGCGCGCACGAAAGCACGGATTTTTTTCGAACGATGAAAGGTTGCGTGATCGACGACTAGAACAATGGGACGAGGATGAACCATCAGGATTTTCTTTAAAAAATCGATATACTGATCGCTTGAGACGGATGTTTCCTCAATTGCGTAATACAGTTTTGGCGGATTCGCGGTGATGGCGGATAGCACATTATAGCCATCCCGCCGATCACTGGCCCGAACGATTGGAGTCGAGTTGACCTCGCCCCACGTGCGTCCCGAACGAGTCATGATGCCCACACCGGCTTCGTCCTCGAAGAAGATGTCAGCGTGCATCTTTTCCGCGACGCGCCGAATAACTGGCCATTTTTCAGTGACATAGCGCTTTGTCTCAGCCTCGTTATAAGCCAAAGCGCGATCTTGCGGAACTTGGCAACTCAAGCGAAGGCGATGCAAATGATTCCAGATCGTCGATTCATAAACGCGGATGCCAAATCGCGCATGCAAGAGATCGGCGAGGATGTTCAAGGTCCAGAGCTCGGTATCATATCCATAGTCGCTTGGGGTGGAGTGCAAGATCGTGCGTTTCAACCATTGTTCAAGCTTCGGAGTAATGACTGGAGCAGCGCCCGGCGCTTTGCGGGTATCAAGGGCTTGGTCGCCATCGGGCGTTGGTGCATAAATAAAGCGCATACTAATCAATTGGTTGCTTTGCAATTCTGGGGGAAAAAGCGGCTATTTTCTCGTATATAAGCGATATCTAATGAATAATTCTCTTTATTTTCATGGCTCTGCGCGCGTTATTTATGCACCAACGCCTCGCCATCGCGTCGATACCAATCGAGCCAGCGATAGAGATCGCTACGGCTAATATTGAGCACGCTCGCGACAATTTCAGGGTTATGACGCTCGTCAATACGGCATGCACGGCTATCCGGCGAATATAGGTCATCACGTCGTCAGGGACTTTTCGTGCATCAGTCATCCAATCGTTATTCATCGCGACCTCCAATTGGATTGATTGGCAAATATTCGTGATCCCCCTGATGATTTAGACACTACGTGATCCACGATGGTTCCATCGATTCTCTTTGACATATGAAATAACAATAAGTGACAACGTATAGCTAATTTTTAATTCATCACTTAAGTTCTTTCTGAATTCGAAAATTGACTGTTTTCCACATGCCGTACAAAACCCCGAAACCCGGCTATTTTGGAACTTTGTGTCTTTCTGGAATTGCCCTTTGCTAATCAAGTCTTAACAGTGGTTGATTTATCTCGAAAAATTTTTTGGATAGTTGATAAAACATTGTAGTTATCGAAGTCGGTTCCGAATATCCCTTGGTACTGAGGTGTGCTGGCCGGTTGCGCAAGATAAAGAATTCCATCCTCCTTGCCTAAAAACTCCGTGGCTATCTTTCGATCAAAAGGCGTTGACTTTGCGATCAAATCTTCTTTATGTTGTTGTGACAAAAAGCTGTAATCGTCAGTTTCTTCGCCCGACATAGCAACGAAAAAGTCAACGAGTTTTTCATGAATAATTTTAGACAAATCGGTGTTAGCATTCACCAATCTGAGTAAATCAGTGTACTTTGTCGAGATCGAAAAATTTTGCTTGATATTAGTTTTTTCAGTATTTAAGAGGTGCCCAGAATAATCAACAGTATCAAGAAAATCGTAAACTGGATTATTGATAATTTGCCCTTTCTCAAAAACTCGAACTTTGATGTTCTCTTTTCCAAAAATGTTAGCCCACCGCATCAATGCTTGATAACAGTCGATTCGATTGACGACATAGTCAGCATTGATGTCGAATGGCTGCTGATGCCGGCTACCATAAAATTTGACGAGCTGTTTATAAATTGATTCAGCATATTCGTCAATTCGACGCAAATATACAACAATTTTTACATCAAAATCATCTTTTACCAATTCATGTAAATGCTGAAGCTTGCCAGCATCCTTGATCACTGAAAACTCTTCTGAACTTAACACAACAGTTTCAGCGCCAGAAGAAACAGCTTCTTTTTTCAAATCAGCCCAATATTCTATCGGCTTTTTTTTGAGCATGGATAGAAACGCGGGATTTTGATTGATGGCAATCGCCAGCAAATGATGTGCAGAATCAATGGCCCCTGTTCTTGGATATAAATATCCGCTTTCCAGCAAATTTTTCCTGTTGTTTGCCAGGAAGGATTGGATGCTGGTCGTCGCTGTCTTATGGTATCCAATATGGATATACAAGGTTTTCATACCGCTAACTCGACAATCCGCTCTATCTTCTGCCGAAAGACTTGTATCGAATACCCTAAACACCCCCTCACCATCGCCTCGCGCATCTCCGCAATCTTGCCCTCAGGCTGATCAACCAATTGCCAGATCGCCTCAACCGCCCCATCGACGCTCTCATATAACTCGCCCACTCCCACGTCACGCACGATCTCATAGGGTCCACCCGCCTTGTAGACCAGCGGAATCACACCCCTCACCATGGCCTCAACCACGGTGATGCCGAAATGCTCTAACTCATGTGGCGAAAACCCTTCGGGCCGACCAAATCCGGCAGCATGCAGATAACAATCTGCTTCCTGGTAGGCTGCCTCAATTTCGCTAAATTCGACATTGGAGGCCAAGCGCACATCGAGCGACTTAGCCCGTAAAACGAGTCCGTTATAATAGTCTTCCTCACTCTTGGAGACACCGCCGAGCAGCGTGGCATCAATATCCCAACCCTGCGCCCGCCTCGCCGCCCGCAGACGCTCCACGACGTCCAGTACGATATCCTGGCGTTTGTTATGCCCGTGACGGAAAAAGCGTCCGACGTTCAGTAGTGACAGGCCCCGAGCCCGCCGCCATGTTGGTTTCACCTGGATCGCGCGCAGACGGGCTTCGAGATCACCGTCCCAGCAGGGCGGTGAGATCACATGAATGGGGAGCGCGGGTAGACCGTAGAGCAGCAACTGGCGCGCGACCTCATCGCGAGTGAAACGTGAGTTGACGATAAAGGCGCTGTAGCCCTCTAGCGACTGTAAAGCATCCGGACGCACCATGAAGTCGAGCGGAAAGGGGAACTGGCAGTGGTAGAGGTTATGTTGGCCAATCGCGGGTACCGACGGTACGATCTCGTTGCCCATCACGATCCAGAGGTCGGGTTTGGGTCGACGCAGCGCCTCGTTCCAGGAGAGGATGGAGAGACCGTCCGCCGAAACATTTAGATCTTCGGCCACCATCTTGAGCCGGTGGATACTGTTCAGCTCGGGAAACACCAGCGTGGTTTGATAGCGTTCAGCGACCACTGCCGCCAGAGTCAGCAGATATTTTTCGCCACCGCCTGGCCCCAGAGGGAAGGGGCTATAGAGGAATGCCTGCGGACGGTTAACGCGTGCCAGTGGCGGCGTGATGTACAGCGACAGTCGCGGGGTCGCCTCACCAAGATCTGCTCCCTGTTCTAACTTCCCAAACCAACGTTTAAAGAATTTATTGCGGTTGGTGTCGATGAGTTTATGCCACCCCTCGCCCATGAAGTTGCGCGTGGAAGTGTTCTCGAAATGGACGGCATGGGTTCCATGTTCAATGTAGAGTTGATAACCCGCACAGCGAATGCGCGAAAAGAGATCGGTATCCTCGTAGTAGAAGGGCTCGTAGAGATAGTCGAAGCCGCCGACCTGCTTGAGTACTCGATGATCGATCATGCAGCAGGCAGCCGAGCAGTAGTCGGCGAAGTGAGGCATGTGTGCCAGTGACTGGATCAGGCCAGGGCCTATCTTTGTATGCTTGCCGATCTGAATGAACTGGCCACAGCCACTCACTTTACCGCCGACTTCCTGCAAGCTGTAATTGGGCAGCACGAGGATCGGGCCAACAGCGGCGACATCATGCTGATGGTCGAAGACCGCACGCATTTTGACAAAGGTATCGCCGCTGACATAGGCATCGTTGTTCAGGAATGCGACATAGCGTCCCTTAGCCTGATCAAGCGCGATATTGTTGCCCTCGCCAAAGAAGCGGTTACGCTCTAGCCGCAACACTCGGCAATCCGGAAGGGGATTGAGATAACGGGCGAGGTTTTTATAGAGAAAGAAATCGCTGCCATTGTCAACGACGATCAGTTCATGCGGTATCGCCTGAAGCGCGCGGTGGGCGCAAAAACTCGACAGGATGCTATGCACCAGCTTGTTGTAGTTGAGGACGATGACGCTCAACTCTGGCCGCTCCGTCGATAGTTCGTCCATTGAGGCGGTCGGTTGACGATAGGCCCAGGTGCGCAACTCACGAACCAGGGCGACAAAATCAGTCGCGACAATGCGGCGGTCGCGCAGCTCAATTTCAGTCAGGCCGACTGTTTCAATGAGTTGTCCAATTGACTGCGGCGAGATATCAGGATGGAAGTCAACCCATTGCGTTTGCAAGACCAGATCATGTAAGGGGGTGTCGCCGCATTTTTCGCGACCCACTTCTGTGCGTTTATGGTTATAGAATTTGTCATCGACGAAGGGCGATGCATCGCCGCTGAAGCGATGGGTATTTAGCAGATAATGCTGTAACGGGCAAACTGTGAAATGACTGATTTGGAGATGATTGCGGTAGTACTCGCTATCGAACAATGGATGGGGGTCAAGCCCGATAAGCCACCCCTCCCGCAGGTAGTGGGACACGAGTGGCTGCTTGACCTCGATCCCTCTGAAATCGAGTTGTAACTGATAGTAGTCAGCATCGAAGAGTGGATGTGGAGAGCAACGCGGATCCAGCTCCAAAGCCGCCATGAAGCGCCGATAGGCGTGCGCCAATGGGCAGTCGAACCGTTTGGCGATATAAGCCAAGTCAAACAGTGGGTTGGGTGAGAGCGCGTAGTCTTCGCCATAGCGAAGGAAGAAGTGCAATGGAAAGTGCCGCAGCAGCCGATGTTGACTATCGTCGAGGTCGAGTTGTGCGATCTGCTGACCGATGTAGGCCGTGTCCAGTAGATGCGTCTCCTGGCCTCGATCAGCTTGATCGAGTAGGCTAGTCAGCGATTGCTGGTAGCTTATGGGGACGCTTTCCAAAGCAGGTTGATCGGCCTTGTGCAGTGTTAAGTAATGCCGCAGGGGATCACCAATACCGGCAACACTCATAGCCTCACCTTGGCGCTGCCAATAGTCTTCTGCGTAAAACTGTCTTCCTGGACTCAGTCTGGCATTGATGCCGATGCAGATATAGTGAATGAGTGGGTTGACGTCTTCAGGTAATCCGTGGGTTTGGTGGTACCACTGAGGCTCGAAGAATGGATTGGGTCGACGGTCATCGCGCCAGCCTTGCCGCAAAAAGTGTACAATGGCGTTAGCGTAGTTTAACAAGCCCGTTGAAAGTTGTTTGATGTAGTAACGCTCATCGAACAGACCGCTATCGTCGATCAGATCAATGTACGCGAGCAAGCTATCGGGTTTTCTGCGTTCCTGCTTCAGCCGTTGCACGCACTGAGCGATGAGCGGATCGAGCTGTTCGCGATGAGCCTGGTAATCGACATGAGCCATCAGTCTTTGAGCTTCCTGGACCGCACGGCTGTAGAGTTCTTTGTTGAACAGCAGGCGCACGCGATTATCAATGATCCAGAGGCTTTCCAGACCAGACATCTCGGCGGCGTCCAGGATCTGCAGGGCCGCATCGAAGTGACCTTGTTCGCGATAAGCGATGGCTAATTCGAGATGGAGATAGAGATTGTGCGGCTGGTTATCCAGAGCGACGCGAAGCACCTGAATAAGGTCTGGCCAGTTGAGGCTGGTTTTGAAAGACGTGATCTGCTCGCGGATGCTGTCGCTGAGTTGGGGATAGAGCTGTTGCAGCTCTGATATCACAAAGGCGCGCTCCTCGTCCCGTTCAGCCAATTCAAATGCCTGCTCCCAGTAAACAGCCGCAAGCGCCGGATCGTTCAGCGCGAGCTGCGCGCGGGCGCAGTTATCCTCGATCCAGACTGAGGAGCCAAAACGCTGCCGGGCCTGGTCGAGCAGACGCAATGAAGCCTCGGCTTGTCCTGACTCGCGCAGCAGGATAGCGTCGTTGAGGTAGTCGTTCAGATGCGCCTCGCCTTGGTCACCGAGCTGCCGATAACCTGCCATTGTTTCGGCGTCATCCGTCGCGGATCCAGTCCATTCTCCGAGCGACTCAATAGCGATTTCTTCACAACGGGGGAGCTGAGTTTCTAACATATGGCGTTCCGTGTTTTCCTTAAGGCGATTCACGTTCTCGACTTTGGCCATTTTGGCAGCTTTCCAGCCTGCTAACTGCCTGAAAAATCATGAGGGCAGAAAATGAGAGGGGGTGTGATCGGCAGCCCTACGCGGCGGCGTTCAAGGCCAAGGTCGGATTGGAAGCGATCCGAGGGGTGAAAACGGTCAACGAGATTGCCAGGAGCATGGTGTGCACCCGGTGCAAGTCGGGCAATGCAAGAAGGAGATTTTAGACCAAGCCGGCACGCTGTTCAAGACCAAACGCGGGCGCAAGCCGGCGGACGATCAGGGCGCGCCGGAACGCCTCGACAGCGAGATCGGGCGCCTCAAGATGGAACTGGACTGGTTAAAAAAAAAGTCCGGGCTGAGTCTGTGAATGTCCGTCGCGGATGGATCGAGCGTGAGGGCGAGGTCGCGGTGATCCGGCAATGTGCCTTGGCCGGGGTCGCGCGCTCCGGGGTCTATACCCGCTCAACGGAGGAGGTCGTCAGCGCGTTGGACCGGATGCTTTTGAGGTTGATTGACGCGGAGTACACCCGTCACCCGTTCGACGGCAGTCGGCGCCTGGTGGTCTTTCTGAAGACGCAAGGCCAGGTGGTGAATCGCAAGCGGGTGCAGCGACTGATAGGGATCATGGGTCTCGCGGGCATGGCGCCGGGACCGGCCACGAGCAAACCCACCCTGAGCACCAGGTTGATCCCGATTTGCGACGCGGGGTCGACGTCACGCGCCCGAACCAGGTGTGGAGCACCGATATCACGTCCGTGCGCTTGGCACATGGCTTCGCCGACCTGGTGGCCATCGTCGACGGGTACGCGCGCCGCGTGCTCGCCTGGCGTTTGTCCAACACCCTGGAGGCGGGATTCTGCGTGGACGGTCTGGAAGAGGCGCTCCGTACCCACGGCCGGCCCGAGATCTTCAATACCGACCGGGGGCACCGTTCACCCGCGCGGCGTTCACGGGGGTGCTCCTACGTGAAGGGATCGCCATCAGCATGGATGGACGCGGTCGGGCATTGGACAACATTTTCGTGGAGCGACTGTGGCGCCGCGTCAAGGACGAAGAGATCGACCTCAAAGGCGACACCAGCTTGCCCGAGTTGCTCCTGGGACTGACCGAGTCTTTCGCCTTCTACAATGGCGAACGCCCTCACCAATCTCTGGGGTACCTGACGCCGGAGGCGGTCTACCGCTCGGGGGAAGGCGGGGGAAGGCGGGGGAGCCAAAATCGTGGATCGCTTCGGCGAGACCACGCTGGGGCAGCGCCAAACGGCTGCGATTGAGGTCGGCAGCACAACTTAAATTCGGGCTAAAACTGTCCTGGACAGGGGGTCCACTTTACTCGCGGTTACGCGCCTGAGTCGCGCGACCGCGCTCGGCGAGGCGCTGCATTTTTTCTTCTACGAAACGCCCAAGGTGCTGTTGCTGCTGATTGGCATCGTCTTCCTGATGGGGGTCATCCAGACCTTTTTTGCCCCGGAGCGCACCCGCGCGTTACTGGCCGGTCGCCGCCTGGGGCTAGGCAATGCCATGGCGGCCAGCCTGGGCATTGTCACGCCCTTCTGTTCCTGCTCGGCGGTGCCGCTGTTCATCGGCTTTGTCTCCGCCGGGGTGCCGCTGGGGGTGACCTTCTCCTTTCTGATCGCCGCGCCCATGGTCAACGAGGTGGCCCTGGCCCTGCTGCTCGGCCTGTTCGGCTGGAAAGTGGCCGCGCTCTATCTGGGCCTGGGGCTGGCAGTCGCCATCGCCGCCGGCGCGATCATCGGCAAGCTGAAGATGGAGCGCTATCTCGAAGACTGGGTGCGCGCCATCCATCTGGGCGAGGCAACCGCCGCGAGCGGACCGGTGGCGACCTGGCCGGAGCGCCTGGCGACCGGACGACGCCATGTGCGGGAGATCGTCGGTCGGGTGTGGCCCTATGTCCTGATCGGCATTGGGCTGGGCGCGGCCATCCATGGTTATGTGCCGGAGGATTTCATGGCCGCCTTCATGGGCCGGGACGTCTGGTGGGCGGTCCCGGCGGCGGTGGTGCTGGGCGTGCCGATGTACACCAATGCCGCCGGCATCGTCCCGATTGTCGAGGCGCTGATCGGCAAGGGCGCGGCGCTCGGCACGACGCTGGCCTTCATGATGAGCGTCATCGCGCTCTCGGCCCCGGAGATGCTGATCCTGCGCAAGGTGCTCAAATGGCCGCTCATCGCCACTTTCATCGGTGTGGTCGCGACGGGCATCCTGCTGGTCGGCTATGTATTCAACCTCGTTCTGTAACGGAGCAATTGCATGAAAAACGTCAAGATCCTCGGCACCGGCTGCCGCAACTGTCAGACCACGCTGAACCTGGTCGCGGAGGTCGCCCGCGTCAGAGGCGTCGAGATCGCACTGGAAAAGGTGGATCGGATCGAGGACATCATGAGCTACCGGATCATGGCGACTCCTGGCGTGGTGATCGACGGCCAGATCGTCCACGCCGGCGGTGTGCCGGATCGCAAGAAGGTGGAAGGCTGGTTCGGTCAGGCGACCTGAGCGCGCTGGCTCGTGCCGGCAAGATCGCCGCACCACCCCGCAAAGCATCCCAATCAACCGCACGCGCAATCGCACCAAGGATTCTTAATGTCCATTCAACCCAAGACGGTGCTCATTCTCTGCACCGGTAACTCCTGTCGCTCGCAGATGGCCGAGGTCATCCTCAATCACGATCTGGCGGGCCGGGTGTACGCACGCTCCGCCGGTACCCACCCTCAGTCCAAGGTCGCCGAGGGTGCCATCGAGGCGCTGACGCTGGCCGGGCTGCCGACCGATGCGCTGCATCCCAAGGATGTCGACACCCTGGTCGATGAATCTTTCGATCTGGTCGTGACCGTGTGTGACAACGCCAGGGAAAGCTGTCCCGTCTTTCCGCGTCCCGTGCCACGGATCCACATCTCCTTTCATGATCCGCATGGCGAGCCGCTGGAATCCTTCATCCAGGTGCGCGACGACATTCGCACCCGTCTGGTGCCCGCCGTCGACCAGGCGCTGCGGCTTGACCTGACCGCCAAGGAGAATTGACATGTCGGCACAATGCGAAACCACCGCCAAACGCGCATCTGGCGCGCCGATGAACCTCTTCGAGCGTTGGCTGACCCTCTGGGTGGCGCTCTGTATCGTCGCCGGCATCGGGCTTGGTCAGCTTTTTCCCGCCCCCTTCCAATTCCTGGGCCGGCTCGAAGTGGCGCGGGTCAACCTCCCGGTGGGTCTGCTGATCTGGGCGATGATCGTCCCGATGCTGATGAAAATCGACTTCGGCGCCCTGCATCAGGTGCGCGAGCACTGGAAGGGGATCGGCGTCACGCTCTTCGTCAACTGGGGTGTCAAGCCGTTCTCGATGGCGCTGCTGGCCTGGCTCTTCATTCGCGGTCTCTTCGCGCCCTGGTTGCCGGCGGAGCAACTCGACAGCTATGTCGCCGGGCTGATCCTGCTCGCCGCCGCGCCCTGCACGGCCATGGTGTTCGTCTGGAGCCGACTGACCGGGGGCGATCCTTACTTCACCCTGTCGCAAGTGGCGCTCAACGACGCCATCATGATCGTCGCCTTCGCGCCGATCGTCGGGCTGCTGCTCGGGATTTCCGCCATCGTCGTACCCTGGGACACGCTGCTGACGTCGGTCGTCCTCTATCTCGTCATCCCGGTCATCCTCGCGCAAGCCTGGCGCTGGTCTCTCCTCAAATCGGGGCAGGAACGCTTCGACGCGACCCTGGATACCCTTGGCCATGCCTCCATCCTGGCCCTGCTCGCGACCCTGGTTCTGCTGTTCGCCTTTCAGGGTAGAGCCATGCTCGAACAGCCGTTGATCATCCTGCTGCTGGCCGTGCCCATCCTGATCCAGGTCTTTTTCAACTCGGCCCTGGCCTATTGGCTGAATCGGCAAGTCGGCGAGAAACACAGCGTGGCCTGTCCCTCGGCGCTGATCGGGGCCTCCAACTTTTTCGAGCTGGCGGTCGCGGCGGCCATCTCGCTGTTCGGCTTCGCGTCCGGTGCCGCGCTGGCGACCGTCGTGGGCGTGCTGATCGAGGTGCCGGCGATGCTGCTGGTGGTCCGGGTCGTCAACGCCACCCGGGGTTGGTACGAGGCTGGACCGGGCGTCGAATCGGCGACAGATCGCGGACCCGCCGGTTGAGCTTTAGCGCTTCAGGGCACGCATGGCCAGAAACAGCGCGGCGATGGAGCGCGCCTCGTCGAAATCGTCGCGGGCCAGCAGTGCGTCCAGGTCGTTCAGGCGCCAGGGCACGACCTCGATCGGCTCGGGTTCGTCGCCCGGCAGACGTTGCGGATAGAGCCCCTGGGCCAGCACAATCAGGCTGTGGTGCTGAATATAGCCGGGCACCAACGACACGCGGTCGATGATGCGCAGCTCGCGGGCGGCATAACCGATTTCCTCCTGAATCTCGCGGTTGGCGGCGGCGATGGGCTCCTCGCCCGACTCGACCACGCCCTTGGGAAAACCCAGTTCATAGCGGTCGGTGCCGGCGCCATATTCGCGGATCAGCAGCAGCGTGTCGTCATCGAGCACGGGTACAATCATCACCGAATCGGCGCCGCCGGGGATGCGTTCGTAGGTCCGGCGGCTGCCGTTGGCGAATTCCAGGTCGATCTGTTCGACCCGGAACAGACGGCTCTCGGCGACCAGACGGCGGTCAAGAATGGTGGGTTTTGGAGGCATGCGCGACATCCCGAGGTCAAGAATATGATCGATTGGAACCGGATCGACAGCGTCTTTCTGGACATGGACGGCACCCTGCTCGACCTGCATTTCGACAACCATTTCTGGCTGGAGCATGTGCCGCGCCGTTATGCCGAGGCACGCGGGTTATCCGTCGAGGCGGCCAAGGCGGAACTGCTGAACCGCTATCGCGACATCGAGGGCACCCTGAACTGGTATTGCATCGATCACTGGAGCCGCGAACTGGGGCTGGATATCGTCCTGCTCAAGCAGGAGGTCGAGCATCTGATCGCCGTGCATCCGCATGTGGTGGATTTTCTGGAGTCGCTCGCGGTGCTCGGCAAGCGGCGCGTACTGGTCACCAACGCGCATCAGAAGTCGCTCGGTCTCAAGCTGGAACGCACCCGGCTCGGCGGCCATTTCGAGCGCATCCTGTCCGCGCACGCTCTGGGGCGTGCGAAAGAGACGCCAGACTTCTGGTCGAAGCTCCAGGCCATCGAACCTTTCGATCCGGAGCGCACGCTGTTCGTCGATGACAACCTGAGCGTTTTGCGGGCCGCAAAGTCATTCGGTTTTCGCTGGCTGATCGCGGTAGTGAAACCGGACTCGAAGGGTCCGCGTCGCTCGGTCAGCGAGTTTATGGCCATTGGCGATTTTTCGGAGTTGCTGACCTCGATGCCTCTACCGGATTAAAAGGCCGGAGACTCCGACTGCTGGAGTCCGGCTTAACAAGCTGGCATTGATGACTATCTCGCCGGCGAGGAACGCTCTCTGGTCAAACACGAATAGGGGGGTGTCCAGCTCAGTGCGGTGGATACCAGATATTGTGATCTTGGCACTCGAAGCGTCCTTTGGATGGTGTGTCGAGATCCAACTCATCGGCGCTACCGCACTCAGATGGATACCC
>NZ_CAIPNF010000112.1 GCF_903866365.1 uncultured Thiocystis sp. | reverse complement strand
TGGGACATGGGCGACCTCGTTTAGCTTCTCCGAAGCGTTCTTGGCGGAACACCAATTTTATCAATTGGTTAAGCGAGTGTCGCCCATTTTTATGAAAAATTCGGGTTAGATCGTAGAAGCAATCGTTTTTCATCGCGCGCACTCCACTTGTAAGTGCGGATGCCGCATTGCGGCATACAAAATGGTGACGGTTCTCATCGTTCAGATTCCTGGAATACAAAAAGGCGCGGCCATTGGCCGCGCCTTTTTGATCCTCATGGCCCGGTCTTCCCTTCCCGGACCATCCAACCGCCTTCGATCAGAGCAATGGCACCAGTAGCAGGGCCACGATGTTGATGATCTTGATCAGGGGGTTGATCGCCGGACCCGCGGTGTCCTTGTAGGGGTCGCCGACGGTGTCGCCGGTGACGGCCGCGTGATGGGTCTCGGAACCCTTGCCGCCGAAGTTGCCTTCCTCGACATATTTCTTGGCGTTGTCCCAGGCGCCGCCGCCGGTGCACATGGAGATGGCGACGAACAGGCCGGTGACGATGGTGCCGATCAGCAGACCGCCCAGCGCGCGCACGCCGGCGCCGTCACCCATGAGGATGTTCATCCCAAACGCCACCACGACCGGGGCCAGGATGGGCAGTAGCGAGGGGATGATCATTTCCTTGATCGCCGCGCGGGTCAGCAGGTCGACCGCCCGTGAATAATCGGGCTTGCCCGTGCCATCCATGATCCCCGGAATCTCGGCGAACTGACGCCGGACCTCGACCACCACCGAACTGGCGGCACGCCCGACGGCCTCCATGGCCATGGCACCGAAGAGGTAGGGGATCATGCCGCCGATGAAGAGACCGATGATGACGGCCGGATCGGAGAGGCTGAACACTTCCAGCTTGCCAGCCGCCTGGAGGTTATGGGTGTAGTCCGCGAACAGCACCAGCGCGGCCAGACCGGCAGAGCCGATGGCGTAGCCTTTGGTGACCGCCTTGGTGGTGTTGCCGACCGCATCCAGCGCGTCGGTGATGTGACGCACCTCGGGAGGCAGACCGGACATCTCGGCGATCCCGCCGGCGTTGTCGGTGATCGGACCATAGGCGTCGAGCGCGACGATCATGCCCGCCATCGACAGCATGGCGGTCGCCGCGATGGCGATGCCGTAGAGATCCCCGACCATATAGGAAGCCCAGATCGCGGCGCAGACCGCCAGCACCGGCCAGGCGGTGGATTTCATCGAGACCGCGAGACCAGCGATGACGTTGGTGGCATGCCCGGTCTGGGAAGCTTCGGCGACATAGCGGACCGGCGCATATTCGGTCGCGGTGTAGTACTCGGTGATGAGCACCAGCGCGGCCGTGAGCGCCAGACCGACCAGGGTGCAGAAGAGCATGGCGAAGAAGTGATCGCCCATGAAGAGCGAGGTCACGATCGCGAAGGCGACCAATGCCAGCCCGCCCGCGACGGCCATGCCGCGATAGAGCGCATTCATGATCTTGCCGCCTTCGCGGGCCTTCACGAACAGGGTGCCGACGATGGAGGCGACGATGGAAACCGCTCCGAGCATCAGTGGATAGAGGATGTAGTCCATGTCCAGACCGCCGTCGGCGCCCTTGAACATGAGACCGCCCAGAACCATGGTGGCGACGATGGTGACCGCATAGGTCTCGAAGAGGTCGGCGGCCATGCCGGCGCAGTCGCCGACATTGTCGCCCACGTTGTCGGCGATGACCGCCGGGTTGCGAGGATCATCCTCGGGAATGCCGATCTCGACCTTGCCGACCAGGTCCGCGCCAACGTCGGCGCCCTTGGTGAAGATGCCGCCGCCGAGACGGGCAAAGATGGAGATGAGCGAGCCACCGAAGGCGAGACCAACCAGCGCATGCAGCGCCTCTTTATCGGCGCCGAGGAAGGCGAAATAGCCCGCCACGCCGAGTAAACCGAGACCGACCACCAGCATGCCGGTGACCGCGCCACCCCGGAAGGCGACGTCCACCGCGGCCTCCATCCCGATCGTCGCGGCCTGTGCGGTGCGGACGTTGGAACGGACCGACACATTCATGCCGATATAACCGGCGAGGCCGGAGAGAATGGCACCGACCGCGAACCCACCGGCCGTCGCCAAACCGAGGGTTGGCCAAAGGATCAGGAAGAGCGCACCGCCGACCATGGCGATGGTGGTGTACTGCCGATTGAGATAAGCCTGGGCGCCGGCCTGAATCGCCGCAGCGATTTCCTGCATGCGTGCGGAACCAGCGGACTGCATGGTAATCCAGGCGACGACGGCCAAACCGTACAGAACGGCAAGACCACCGGCGCCGATGGCGAGCCAAAGTGCAACATCTGTTGACATGAACATCCCCCCGTAGCGGGTTTTCGTTGGAGTGAGCCGAGCCAATCAAGCGGCAATCGCAACGTCGGGATACAGCAGCAGACGTAACGACCAGCCACCAAGACGACGCGGAACTTTAACATAAAGGTCGTGGTCCGCTATCAGCTTCCACACGCTTGCAAGGGCTAATCTCGATCACGGGCCATCCAGGGATGTCGGCAATTCCCAGGCCTGGCTTGGACGAGGATGCTGGAACGTCGGGCGATTTACGCCTATCCCCTTCATTTTCATGGAGTCCGCCGCGACGCGAAGGCGGCGATGATCCGTTGCCTGGATCCGGCCAACTTCCCTGCGTTCAGGCGTGCCTCCCAATCGTTCCCGATAAATTCCTTAATCCTCTCTATTTGAAATCCGGACGACGGACGTCAATCCCAGAATCAACGTCCTCGGGAGCCAGTATCGAACCGGTCGAATCGAGGAGCGCCGCCTTGAAGGCGGTCGAGCCGAAGTGTAGCCTTCGGTGAATTCATCGCCGCGCGGCGATGAAAGCCAACATCCATAATAAGATTCTCGCCGATGAGGAGCGCGTCATGAAACCTTCCGTCCTGATGCTGGGCCTGGCCCTGTGCATTGGCGCCACCAGCGCCGTGATTGCCGCCGATGAGCCGATCGTCATCAAGTTCAGCCATGTGGTCGCGGCGGACACGCCCAAGGGCAAGGCCGCCGACTTTTTTGCCCAACGCGCCGCCGAACTGACCGGGGATAAGGTCAAGGTGGAGGTCTATCCCAACAGCGCGCTCTATAAGGATAAAGAGGAGCTGGAAGCGCTCCAGATCGGCGCGGTGCAGATGCTTGCGCCCTCGCTGGCCAAGTTCGGCCCGCTGGGCGTCAAGGATTTCGAAGCCTTCGATCTGCCCTATATCTTCACCGATTATGACGATCTGCACAGGGTCACCCAGGGCGAAATCGGCCAGTCGATTCTGAAAAAGCTGGAGCCCAAGGGCATCGTCGGTCTGGCTTTCTGGGACAACGGCTTCAAGTCGTTCTCGGCCAATTTCCCGATCAAGACGCCCGAGGACATGAAGGGCAAGAAATTCCGTATCCAGTCATCCAAGGTGCTTGAGGAGCAGATGCGCGCGCTCAAGGCGCTGCCCCAGGTGATGGCTTTCTCCGAGGTCTACCAGGCACTCGATACCGGCGTGGTGGACGGCACCGAGAATCCTCCTTCCAACATGTTCACCCAGAAAATGCACGAGGTGCAGACGGACCTGACCCTGACCCAGCATGGTTATCTGGGCTACGCGGTGATCGTGAACAAGAAATTCTGGGCTGGTTTGCCGGAGGATGTCCGCGGCCAGTTGGAGCAGGCCATGAAGGAATCGACCGAATTGGCCAACCGGATCGCCAAGGAAGAGAACGATCAGGCACTGGCGGGCATCGAGGCGAGCGGCAAGACCAAGGTCTATACGCCGACCGCCGAAGAGAAACTGGCCTTCAAGCTGAAGCTGGTGCCCGTGCATGACAAGATGGCCTCGCGGGTCGGCAAGGAACTGATCGAGTCCATCTATCAGGCGACCGGTTTCAAGCCCGATTCACTTTAAACCGCGTCATAGAGTGGCCAGCGTCGTTTCGAGTGAGCCCGTCCTCACGACAACCAACGGCGACCGGCGGAACGCGGTTTAAATTGGAGCATCCGCCGATGAAGTTGCTCGATCATCTCGAAGAATGGCTCATCATCCTGCTCATGGGCGGCGCGACTCTGATCGTGTTCGTCTCGGTCCTGCACCGTTACGCCTCCGGTTACGAGATCCCGGTCGTGCAGGACTGGCTGCTGTCGCTCAACTTCGGCTGGACCCAGGAGTTATGCATCATTCTCTTCGTCTGGATGGCCAAGTTCGGCGCCGCCTACGGGGTGCGCACCGGCATCCATGTCGGCGTCGACGTGCTGGTCAACCGACTCTCGGACAGCAGGCGGGCCAAGGTCATCCTCTTCGGCCTGCTGGCCGGCGCGCTTTTCACCGCCATCGTCGCCACGCTCGGCACCCGCTTCGTCTGGGAGAACGGCGCGCACTACGCCTATTTGAGCACCCTGGGCCTGGACACCGGCGATCTTCCGCAAGGACCGACGACTCCCGACCTCGAATGGCCAACCTGGATCGTCTATCTGGCGGTCCCGTTGGGTTCGACCCTGATGTGTTTCCGCTTTCTGCAGGTCGCCTACGGCTTCCTCCGCACCGGCGAGCTGCCGCAGCACGATCACGGCCATGTCGAAGGTCTCACCGAAGATCCGCTGCCGGTCGATGTCAATATCTACGACATGGACGACAACCTGCACTTCCGCGACCTCAAACACCGACCCGTGGGTGAGTCCGGAAAGTCGGGCGATTCCGACCAGGAGGGCCGTCCATCATGAGCGCCGCGATCATCTTCGGCATCCTGCTCGCGCTGATGCTGACCGGGATGCCGATCTCCATCGCGCTCGGTCTTACCGTCCTCACCTTCCTCTTCACCATGACCCAGGTGCCGCTCGAAGCGGTGGCGCTGAAGCTGTTCACCGGCATCGAGAAGTTCGAGATCATGGCGATCCCCTTCTTCATCCTGGCCGGCAACTTTCTCACCCATGGCGGGGTCGCGCGGCGCATGATCGCCTTCGCCTCGGCGATGGTCGGTCATTGGTACGGCGGATTGGGTCTGGCCGGCGTCGCGGCCTGCGCACTCTTCGCGGCGGTTTCCGGCTCCAGCCCGGCGACGGTGGTCGCGATTGGTTCCATCCTGCTGCCGGCGATGCTCAAGGCCGGATTCCCCAAGAACTTCGGCGCCGGCATCGTCACTACCTCCGGGGCACTCGGCATTCTGATCCCGCCCTCGATCGTGATGGTGATGTATTCGGTCGCGACCAATACCTCGGTCGGGGCCATGTTCATGGCCGGCGTGATGCCGGGCATCGCACTAGCCGGCGTACTGGGCGGCGTCACTTGGTGGCGGGCGCGCAAGTTCAATTATCCGCGCATGCCCAAGGCGAGTTTCGGCGAACGCTGGCGGACTTTTCGGGAGTCGGTGTGGGGCCTGCTGCTGATTCTGATCGTGATGGGCGGCATCTATGCCGGGCTCTTCACCCCAACCGAGGCCGCCGCCATGAGCGCGGTCTATGCCTTCGTGGTCGCCGTCTTCATCTACAAGGACATGCGCCTCAAGGACGTGCCGCGGGTGCTGCTGAACTCGGCGAACATGAGCGCCATGCTGCTCTACATCATCACCAACGCGGTGATGTTCTCGTTCATTCTGACCAACGAGAACATCCCGCAGACGCTCGCCGACTGGATGCTCGCTCAGGGGCTGGGACCGATCGCCTTCCTGCTGGCGGTCAACATTCTGCTGCTGTTGGCCGGCAATTTCATGGAGCCGACTTCGATCGTCCTCATCTTCGCACCCATTCTCTTCCCGGTGGCGGTGAAGCTCGGCATCGACCCGGTGCATTTCGGCATCGTGATGGTGGTCAACATGGAGGTCGGCATGTGTCACCCGCCGGTGGGACTCAATCTCTATGTCGCCTCGGGCATCACCAAAATGGGTATCACCGAACTGACCATCGCCGTCTGGCCCTGGCTGCTGGCGATGCTCTGCTTCCTGCTGCTCGTCACCTACTGGCCGACACTGTCGATCTGGCTGCCGACGTATTTGGGGATGATGTGACCATCGCCCATCCAGCGAATTCATCCGTCACGAAAATCGTTTACCAAAAGTGTCCTGAGAGCGAATTCGTGATGAAGTGCTGATCATTCCTCGTCCGTTGTCCGAACAATTCGCAGCGTGAGCGGACGTCGTAAAGTTGAGGTCGACTTTCAATCGGTTATACAAGGGAACATTGTTCGAAAATCAGCTATGCTTCAAACGTCGCCACCCACAAGCAATCGAGTTCTATTTCACCAAGATCGAGGAGCCACCGATGATGAAACCGCTTTCGAATGGGATCGCCGCTATCGCTTTGGCATTGGTCACCTCCGTGGCTTGCGCGGATAATTTTAGTGTGTACGGCGGGAGCGCTTACAAAGATGTGCTGCATAGCCAAGCTGATGTCAACCGATCGGCGGCGGGAGCCATCGACCGCGAGTCCCGTGCCAATGCCCGCTTGACGAATAGCCATGCCGACTATATGGATAATCGTGTGCGAGTCAAAAACCGTACGGAAAACACTGAAGTATTCGGCACCAACACATCAAATGTGGCGGACGGCATCGGGTCGATCGGCAGTGCCGCCCAGAGCATCGGCGCTGGGGCGGCGGCTCTGCGCTGGGGATTCCGCTAACGCTTTCTCAGTCAGCGATCCTCCATTTGCTTGGGTGCCCCGCTCAATCGTGGTGAATCGTATGCTGACCCTGGCCACTTAACCGCCCAAATGGGCGGTTTTTTACGCACTATGCATTTTCAGTGCACAAGTCGAACGCCGAAAGCCTGGCAGGGACGCCGCCAGATCAAGCACCTCGAGGCGTCTTGAGCGAGGAAGGAGTCTCAAAATCCTGCCTGAAACTCACGATCTCTTTCGTCCGCATCGGCGGCCAAGGGTCATTACACTGGGTGATACAACCCTCGCGACAGTCATGGACACAGTTCCCACAGAGGATGCAGAGGCTGTGGTCGATGGCCCAGGTTTTGTCTTTCTTGCTGGCGACGATGGCACCCGTCGGGCATTTGACGGCGCAGACGGTGCAGAAGGTGCAGTCGTTGATCTTGAATTCGATATGCCCGCGCGTCTTGGGATAGGGCGTGCGCCGCTCGAAGGGATACAGCCGGGTCACTGGCCGGTGCAGTGCGCTGCGGGTCACCAGCGCGGAGATGGAGAACCAGGACATTGGGGGTTACCTCTCGGTACAGCTCACACAGGGATCGATGGTCAGCACGATGACCGGGACATCGGCCAGGTCGCAGCCCTTGAGCATGTGCACCAGCGGGGCGATGTTGGCGAAAGTCGGCGTGCGGACGCGGAAGCGTTCCAGGTTTTTCTGGCCGTTGGCGCTCATGTAATAACAGACCTCGCCGCGCGGTTGTTCGAGCCGAACCATGGTCTCGCCCTTGGGCCGCTTGCCCTTGAAGGTCACTTCGATCTCGCCCTCGGGCATGTTGGCGAGACATTGGCGGATCAGGTCGATCGACTGGCTGATCTCGCGCAGCCGAACCTCGCAGCGGGCATAGCAGTCGCCCGCCTGTTCGACGACCGGCTCCCACTCCAGTTCGCCATAGGCGGCATAGCCCAACTGGCGGGTATCGCTTGCGAAACCGCTCGCGCGCAGCACGGGGCCGACGGCGCCCAGCGCATAAGCATCCTCTGCGCTCATGACGCCAACCCCGACGGTGCGCTGCTTGACCGTGCGGTCGGCACGGAAGATGTTGGCCACCTCGTCGAAGGCGGCCTCGATCTCCCGCATGCGGCGATTGACCCGTTGCAGGGTTTCGGCGTCGACATCCTTGCGAATTCCACCGACCTTGCAGGAACCAAAGATCACCCGCCCACCAGTGGTCTCCTCGATGATGTCGACCAGCATCTCGCGGATGCGCCAACTGTGCTGAAAAAGGCTCTCGAAGCCAAAGGCATCGGCGGACAGACCCAGCCAGAGCAGATGGCTCTGGATACGCGACATCTCGGCCCAGGCGGTGCGCAGATAGACGGCGCGCGGCGGAACCTCAAGCCCCATGAGGCGTTCGATCCCCTGACAGTAGCCTTGGCCGTGGATGAAACTGCATATGCCGCAGATGCGCTCGGCGACCTGGGCCATCTCGACGAAGTCGTGACGCTCGGCGAGCAGTTCGAGTCCCCGGTGCACATAGCCGATCGACGGTAGCGCCTGGACGACCCGCTCGTCGTCGAGTTCGAGGTCGAGATGGATCGGCTCGGGCAGGACCGGATGCTGCGGACCGAAGGGGATGATGGTGGTATTCGCCATGGTTCAGCCCTCCCGGACTGGCGTGGGTGGGGCAACCTTCGTGCCCGCCGCCGCCCGACTGGGCGCGCGCTCCGGCTTCTCCTTCTTCAGGGTCACACTGCCGGAAAAGGGAATCTTGGTCTTGGTGCGCAGAAAGTTCCCGCCGTAGTCGAGAGCCAGACCCGGAATGTTGAAGCCGAACAGATCCTTCAGCTCGTTTTCATAGGTAAAGGAAGCGGGAAAAACCACGCTCAGGCTGGGCAGCTCAGGCCGGTCACGGGGCACATGCACGCGAAAATTGACGCAGTCATAGTTCCTGTCGTAGCTGATCATGACCTCGAAATGATCCTCGCGCGCGGTCCCGGTCATCTGCACCAGCCGGAAGCCATCGGCCCGATGGCGACTGGCCGTCGCGACCCATTGATCAAGCTCGATGTCCTCGAAGGATTCGTTCGCACTCATGACGCTACCACTTTACGTTGACGTTTACGGTCCCTGGCGCGCTCCTCCAGGATGGCGAGCGCCTGCACGATTCCATCGATGATCGACTCCGGGCGTGCCGCGCAGCCAGGGACATAGACATCGACCGGGATCACCTGATCGATCCCGCCATAGACGTTATAGGCGTCGCGGAAAATGCCACCGCTCAGGGCGCAGGCACCGATCGCGACCACCGCCTTGGGATCCGGCATCTGCGCGTAGAGGTTCTCGACCACCTTGCGCGACTCCTCGTTCACCGAGCCGGTGACCAGAAAGATGTCGGCATGCTTGGGGTTGCCGGTGTTGACGATGCCGAACCGCTCCACGTCGTAGAGCGGCGTCAGACAGGCCAGCAGCTCGATGTCGCAGCCATTACAACTGGTCGCGGCGTAGTGCAGGATCCAGGGGGATTTTTTGAGGAAGCTCATGGGATTCAGGTGATCAGAGGGAGGAGCATGAGGTTGGTCACGCCGAACAGGCCAGTGACCACCCAGGTTGCCTTAAGCGTTGTCGCCCATTTAAGCCGCGCGTGGGTGTTATCGACCAGCACCTCGGCGAAAAACAGCACCAGCGCGATGGGCAGTGCCAGGGCCACGCCCCAGGGCGCAAAGAAGAGATACAGCCAGCCGAGCAGGATGGTGTTCTCGTACCAATGCCCAATCTCCACCAGGGCCAGGTCGCTCCCGGACAGGTCGGTCGTGATGCCCTTGACCAGTTCCTGATGACCGTGGTGCGACGAACTCAGATCGAACGGCGATTTGCGCAGCTTGATGGTGAGGATAAAGAGAAATCCGAGCAGGATGCCGAAGAGTTGCACCACCTGCCAGGGACTGCCCGCCACGATGTCGCTCACCCGGAAGCTGTCCGCCACCAGAAAGAATCCGAGCGCCACGATGATGAGCATCGGCTCGTAGGCCATCATCAGCAGCAGCTCGCGTGAGGAACCGATGTTGCTGTAGGGCGAATTGGTCGAATAGGCCGCGAGACAGAGAAAGATCCCCGACACCGTCAGCGCGAACAGACTCAGCAACAGATCGCTGCCGAGAAAGAGGATGAACCCGGAGATGACCATGAAGAACAGGAAGCCCCAGAGATAGAGCGTCTGGAGTTCGGTGACGACGACGGTGTCCTTCTCAAAGAGTTTCAGCACATCGTAGATCGGTTGCAGCAGCGGCGGCCCCTGACGGGACTGCATCCGCGCGGTCAGACGCCGGTCGAGACCGGCCAGCAGCGCGCCCAGCAGCGGTCCGAGGACCACGAAAGCAACCGCCAAACCCCAGTGTTCCACATTCATGGGTTCACGCTCCACAACATCAGGGTCATCAAGATCGCCGCTCCAATGAGCCCGCGACGAACTAGCAGATCTTCCTGGATGAATCCAGTGAGATAATAGCCTCGGCTTTCGACCTCGCGCTCCGCCCCCATGGCGCCCCGGTAGGAGGCGCTGCCGTCGACATTCGCCCCGCTCAGATAGCCGCTCACCACGGCGAAGCGCGGCGGTCGCAGCCAGAAGATCAGCGGCAGCAGGAAGATCCCGCCCAGCATGGCCGTCATCATCGCGATCGTCTCCCAGGGGATGCGGTCATCCGTCAGCGGAATCAAACCCGCGCCGGTGAGGAACTCGGTATAGGGTTGCACGAACATCCAATCGGCCAGCGGAAAGAGCGCGCAGGCCACATAGGTGATCAGGGTCAGCGTGAAGAGCGCGATCGCCTCGTCGCGGGGAATCGCCGCTTCAATGGGGTTTGGCCGACGTGGCATGGCGACCAACTTGCCCATCCATTTGCTCCAGAAAAAGAGCGTCGGCGCGCTGCCGAAGGCGAGAATAGCGGCCAGCAGGATACCGTCGCCCGGCATCACGTCCATGGTCAGGAACGCCTGGAAACAGGTGTACTTGCTCAATAGCATGCCGAAGGGCGCGAGGAACATCCCCAGGATGCCGACCAGCATCATCGCGGCCAGGACCGGACGCCGATAGACCAGGCCCTCCATGTCCTCGATGTCGCGGCTGCCGATCAGATGTTCGGTGGTGCCGACGCTGAGGAACAGCAGCGCCTTGGCAACCGCGTGGAAGAGGATCAGCAGAATCGCCGCCCAGATCGTCGTGGCCGTCCCGACCCCGGCGCACATGACGATCAGCCCGAGATTGGCGATGGTCGAATAGGCCAGCACCCGCTTGGCGTTGCGCTGACTGACCGCGGCCAGCGAGGTGACGAGAAAGGTGACCCCGCCGACCAGCGACAGCAGCAGACCGGCGTAGGTATCGTGAAAGACCGGCGAGAGCTTGACGAGCAGAAAGACGCCCGCCTTGACCATGGTGCTCGAATGCAGCAGCGCGGACACCGGCGTGGGCGCGACCATGGCCCCGAGCAGCCAGGACGAAAAGGGCAATTGCGCCGACTTGGTCAGCCCCGCGATCGCGATCAGGACCGCCGGGATCAGTGCGAGCGTACTGCCGGCGGCAATCAACTGGTCCAGTTCCCAGGTGTGCAGCCCCGGCCCGTGGGTCAGCCAGACGATGGCTCCGGCGAAGGCAACGCCGCCGATCAGGTTGAGCCCCAGCGCGCGGAAACCGTTACGGATCGCCTCGTCCGTCCCCGAATAGGAGATCAGCCAGAACGAGCAGAGCGTCGTCACCTCCCAGAAAAAAAATAGCCAGGGCAGATGGTTGGAGAAGACGATGCCGAACATCGCCCCCAGAAACACGAACAGCATGAAAAAGAAGGCTGGGCGGCGATCCGTCACCTCAAGATCGTGCGCCTGATAATCCTGCATGTAGCGGATCGCATGGAGGCAGATCAGACCGCCGACCAACCCGACGATCAAGGCCATCAGGATCGAGAAACTGTCGACGTAGAACTGCCGGGCCACCTCGGGATGCTCCGGGGCGAGTTCCGCGAACAGCATCAGCCCGGTCTGCGCCAGGATCAGCAGCGGGATATACCACTCGCGCCCCTTGATTCGGCGGCAGGCGAAGAGCAGATAGACCGAGAGCGCGATCCCGCCCAGTAAAAAGGCGCTGTCCAGCGCGCCGGCAACGCCCTCCCCGAGAGCGAAAAACTGAGGCTCCATCCGAAAATAGGACAGCGCCAGCGCCAGCGTGGCGCCGCCCAGACCATAGACCGACCAGCGCACCAGGTCAGCGCGCCGCGCGTGGGTCGGGGCGAACAGGATCGCCAGCCCCGCCAGCAGGGGGAACCCAATCAAAAGGGCAATCAATGGCATCCGGGGATCCTCGGATTGGTTCGCAAGAATGCGAACGGCGCGTCATGAGCCGGACGAACCGCCCGGACGGTGGATGGACGATGGTTCATGGATTCAGTACGAGCGCATTTGAATGGCGATGGAATACTGGCGCCAGAACGGGCGTCTTCTGATGATCGACGCACTAATCTAGCCGATCCGATCGCGCCCGGCATCATATATTCATTGCGAAAACGCAAGTGATTGCGCCGGATCAGGACGCCTGTTCGAAAACAGTCGCGCAGCCAGCGACGCAACCGCGGGCAATGTCAGGGGTGAAAGCCGACTCCCGGTTAGAATAGGCTTCATCGTTGCCTGTCATTCACCGCGAGATACAACCATGACCAAGCCCGTCAAACGCTATCCCACCCAATCCGTGGATACCACCGTCGTTCCGGTCCGCAAGCGCGGCCTGGAGGTCATCCGCGACCCGCTGCTGAACAAGGGCAGCGGCTTTCCGGACAACGAGCGCGCCGCGCTCGGTTTGCGCGGACTGGTGCCGCCGCAGGTGGTCAGCATCGACGATCAGGTCAAGCGGGTGATGCAGAATTTTCTGCGCCAGAACAGCGACATCGACCGCTACATCTATCTGGAAACCCTGCACGACCGCAACGAGACGCTCTATTACCGGCTGCTGCTCTCCCACATCAACGAACTGACCCCAATCATCTACACCCCGGTGGTCGGTCAGGCGTGCAGCCAGTTCGGACACATCTACCAGCGCGCCCGCGGCATGTATTTCAGCTCCGCCGAGGTAAACCATTTCGCGGAGATGGTCGCTAACTGGCCCGAGGACATGATCGAGGTGGTGGTGGTCAGCGACGGCAGCCGCATCCTCGGGCTCGGCGACCTGGGCACCAACGGCATGGGCATCCCGATCGGCAAGCTGGCGCTCTATGTGGTCGGTGCCGGACTGCATCCCCAGCACACCCTGCCCGCCATGCTCGACATGGGCACCAACAATGCCGCCTTCCGCGAGGATCCGCTCTATCTTGGCCGACGCATCCCGCGTCTGACCGGCGACGCCTACGACGAGGTCGTGGAAGCCTTCATGCGCGCCGTCCACGCCCGCTGGCCGCATGCGCTGATCCAGTTCGAGGACTTCTCCAACGACCAGGCATTCCCTCTGCTCGAACGCTATCGTCACCGGATGCTCTGTTTCAACGACGACATCCAGGGCACCGGCGCCGTCACCCTGGCCGGCATCCTCAGCGCGCTGCGCGTCACCGGCCAGCCCCTGACCGAGCAGCGGATCGTCTTCCTGGGCGCTGGCGCGGCGGCGCGCGGCATTGCCGACACCATCGTCGCCGGCATGATGGGCGAGAGCGGCATCGGTCTGGAGGCCGCGCGACGTCAGATCTGGACCATTGATTCACAGGGTCTGGTGACGCTCGACCGTCTCGACAGCCTCTCGGAACACAAGCGGCCCTTTGCCCAGGATTCGGCACCGCTCGCCGATCTGATGGATGTCATTCGCGCGGTCCATCCCACCGTCCTGATCGGCGTCTGCGGTCAGCCGGGCAGTTTCACCGAGGTGGCGGTGCGCGAGATGCACCGCTACTGCGAGCGCCCGACCCTGTTCCCGCTGTCCAACCCAACCAGCAAGGCCGAATGCACCGCCGAGCAAGCCTATGCCTGGACCGACGGCGCCGCGCTCTTCGCCAGCGGCAGCCCCTTTCCGCCCGTCACGCGCGGCGGGCACCTGCTGGTGCCGGGTCAGTGCAACAACATGTACATCTTCCCCGGCGTCGGTCAGGGCGTCGTCGCCTGTCAGTCATCGCAAGTCACCGACGCCATGTTCTACGTCGCCGCCCGCACCCTGGCGGGACTGGTCGGCGAAGACAGCCTGGCGGTCGGCCGGCTCTACCCCGACCTCACCCTGATCCGCGAGATTTCGGTCAAGATCGCCGTCGCCGTCTGCGAGCTCGCCTTCGCCGAGGGCCTGGCCGGAATCGAGCGCCCCGACGACCTGGACGCCTTCATCCGCGCTCGCATGTTCGAGCCACGGTATGTCCCCTATGAAGCGGTTTGAAGCCCCGTGAGCGTCGCTCCCAGAGTGTCATCCTCACCGCCACCCTTTGCGCGGCGTGCGCTGAATGACCTTGACGGTCTTCACCCCTGAATCGGCGGTCTGGATGATCTCCAGCGGATGGTCGTGGAGCTTGAGGCTGGTGCCCGGCTCCGGGATGGTCTCCAGGTATTCGAGGATCAGGCCGTTGAGGGTCTTGGGACCGTCGGTCGGAAGCTCCCAGCGCAGCGCGCGGTTCAGGTCGCGCAGGCCGATGCCGCAGTCGATCAGCAGACTGCCGTCCTCGGCGCGATGGATCTCCTCGATGCTGTCGGACGGGTCGGTGGTAAACTCGCCGACGATCTCTTCGAGCAGGTCGGTCAGGGTGATGAGCCCAAGGAAATCGCCATACTCGTCCACCACCAGCGCCACGCGTCGCTTCAGCCGCTGGAAGTTGAGCAGTTGCTGATAGAGCGGCGTGCCCTCCGGCACGAAATAGGGTTCGCGGGCGATCTTGCGCAGATGCTCCTTGTCCAGCCCCTTCTCCAGCAGGGCATGCAGAGCGTTGCGGGCATGAAAGACGCCGATCACATTATCGACGCCGCCGTCGAACAGCGGCAGGCGGGTATAACCGGCGTTGCGGATGGCCTGAAGGATCTCGTCCTCGCTGTCCTGGAGATCGATGCCCTCGACCTCGTGACGCGGGATCATGATGTCCTCCACGGTGGCGTGTTCCAGATCCAGGATCGCCAGCAGCATGTCGCGGCTGCGCTCGGGCACCATGGCGCCCGACTCGCTGACCACGGTGCGCAGTTCCTCGCGGCTCAGGGCCGTGTTCGAGCCGCCTTCCGAGGCGATCCCCATCAGTCGCAGCAGTCCATTGGTGATGAGATTGACGGACCAGACGATGGGGTAGAGCACCTTGAGCAGCGGCGCATAGACATAGGCCGCCGGGAAGGCGAGACGCTCCGGGTGGAGGGTGCCGTAGGTTTTGGGCGTGACCTCGCCAAAGACCAGGATCACCAGGGTCAGGAGGCCGGCGGCGAGGCCGATCGCCGCCTCGCCGCCGAGGCGCAGCGCGATGATGGTGGCCAGGGCCGAGGCCATGGTATTGACGAAGTTGTTGCCGAGCAGGATGAGCCCGATCAGCCGGTCCGGGCGGTCGAGCAGGATGCGGGCGAGACGCGCGCCGCGATGCCCCTGATCGGCCAGGTGCCGCAGCTTGTAGCGGTTCATGGTGAGCAGCGCGGTCTCGGAGCCGGAGAAAAAGGCCGAGAGCGCGATCAGGACGAACAGGGCGAAAAACAGGCCGGTCAGCGGGAGATCGTTCACGGAGTACCGAGATTTGGCGGGGTTGGGGGTATTCTAGCGAAACTCCGGCGCTTTCGCCGAGCGGACGCCTTTGCAGTTCATCCGGAGTCGGTCATACTCCGGCCCTTTTCGATCAGGATCGACCATGTTCAAGAACGCACGCTTTTTCCGCCTGGACACGCCCTTTGCCCTGGATGCCGCCGCACTGGAGGCGCGTCTCGGCGAACGTCGTTTCCGGCCCTGCGGTCCGATCGAGACGGCGACCCTGGGCTGGTCCGCCCCGCTCGGCGAGGAGACCGCCGGACTCGTGCATGGCGTCGGCGGCTGTCTGCTGATGTGCGCCCGCAAACAGGAACGGCTGCTGCCGTCCGCGGCCGTCGCCGAGGCGGTCGACGAACGGGTCAGCGAGCTGGAAAGCGGCGAGGCGCGCGACGTGGGCCGCGCCGAGCGGCGGCGTCTGCGCGAACAGATCGTCACCGAGATGCTGCCGCGCGCCTTCACCCGCTCGCGCCGCACTCAGCTCTATATCGACACCGAGGCCGGCTGGATGGTGGTGGATGCCGCCAGCGAGAAACAGGCCGAAGAGGTCGTCTCGCTGCTGCGCGAGACCCTGGAAACCCTGCCCGCGAAGCTGCCCGATCCGAGCAAGACGCCCTCGACGGTGATGACGAGCTGGTTGCTGGACGGCACGGCACCGCCCGATTTCGTCGCCGGCGATGCCTGCGAGCTGCGCGATTCGGACGATTCCGCCGGGGTCGTGCGCTGTAGCGGTCAGGATCTCGCCAGCGACGAGATGCTGAATCACATCCGCGCGGGCAAGCGGGTCACCAAGTTGGCGATCGAATGGGACGAGCGGCTGAGTTTCGTGCTGGCCGAGGATCTCTCGCTTAAGCGTTTGCGCGTCGGCGACGCGCTGCTGGAGGAGATGGACGACACCGACCTGGAACCGGCGGCCCGTCTGGATGCCGAATTCGCCATCCTGGCCCTGCAGATGCGGCAATTGATCGAGCGTCTGGACGAGGTGTGTGGGTTGTTGTCGACCGATTGAACGCCGTCGGGCACGCCCGGCGTCGCCATTGACAGGTGCAGCGCAAGGATCTGAACCGGCTGCTTCAGGACAGTCCAAGCTTGCGCCGTTTCCTTGAACCGGAGACTCGCGATGCCTATGCGGACGCGGTCGAACTTGCCAGTGTCGAGACCGGCCTAATGGAATCCGCCTTTCCCGCTCAATGTCCTTACCGCATCGAAGATCTGTTGGACAAGGAATTTTGGCCAGAGGCGTTCCCGAGCTGACGATCCTGGCCGCCTGAAAGCGAAGCCGCTCAGGGCAAGCCCTTCGGTTCAGCTCCTTGTGCCGAGCGGAGCCGAAGCAAGGGCTCACCGCGAACGGCTTCGCGGAATGGCAGCGAGCCCCGGAAATCAAACCTGATAGAACCCGCGATACCACTCGACGAACCGCGCCACGCCCTCGGCGACGGGGGTGCTGGGCATGTAGCCGGTATCCCGAACCAGGTCGCTGACATCGGCGAAGGTGTCGGGCACGTCGCCGGGCTGGAGCGGCAGCATCTCCATCTCGGCCTTTTTCCCGAGGCAGGCTTCCAGGCAGCCGATGTATTCCATCAGTTCGACCGGCTGGTTGTTGCCGATGTTATAGAGCCGATAGGGCGCCTGACTGCTTGCGGCGTCGGGCTCGGCGCCCGACCAGTCGGGATTGCCCGCGGGCACCCGATCGAGCACGCGAATGACGCCCTCGACGATATCGTCGATGAAGGTGAAATCGCGCCGGTGCTTGCCGTAATTGAAGACCTGGATCGGCTCGCCGGCGAGGATCGCGCGGGTGAACTTGAAGAGCGCCATGTCGGGACGCCCCCAGGGACCATACACCGTGAAGAACCGCAGACCGGTGGTCGGAATCCGGTACAGATGACTATAGGTATGGGCCATCAGCTCGTTGGCCTTCTTGCTGGCGGCATAGAGGCTCAACGGATGATCGACATTGTGATGGACCGAGAAGGGCATCGCGGTATTGGCCCCATAGACCGAACTGCTGGAAGCGTAGACCAGATGCTCGACGCCGTGATGCCGGCAGGCTTCCAGAATGTTCGCGAAACCGACCAGATTGGTCCGCACATAGGCCATCGGATTGTCGATGGAATACCGTACACCGGCCTGCGCCGCCAGGTTGACGACCCGCTCCGGACGGAAGCTGGCGAAGATCTCGCTCAGCCGCTCGCCATCCTCGATATCGGCCCGCAGATCCCGATAGCCCGCGTAGTTCAGGGTGCGGGCAAGCCGCGCCTCCTTGAGACCGACATCGTAGTAGTCGTTGCGGTTATCGATGCCGATCACCTCGTCGCCCCGTTCCAGGAGCCGCAGCGACAGGGCCGATCCAATAAAACCGGCGCTGCCGGTGACCAGGACTTTCATAGGAACTCCTCGGGAGACGGATGACGGAAGGCGTCATCTTAAACCGCGTTCGGGCGGGAGTCAGTGTTCAGTGTCGAATGCCCGAAGCGCAAGCCTGGCGGCCCCGAACGCGGCCTCGCGGTGCTCCGCCGCGACAACCTCCAGACCCAAAAGACGTGCCCTCATCCGTGTCCAGGTCGGGTTCGACGCCCCGCCGCCCAC
>NZ_CAIPNF010000111.1 GCF_903866365.1 uncultured Thiocystis sp. | reverse complement strand
TGTGTGCTTCCAGTAGCAGCACTGACGATTGTAGACTTACAGCTAGCACATTTAAGGACTGAAATACCCGTTAACATTTAGCTCCCCTAAAAATTTCCTAGTGAGACAAATTTTGCGTCTCACCAAAAAATCTTGATGAGACGCGACAATCTGTGATGCTATCAAGATTTGGGGGGAGGCGAATAGGGATAAACGCAACCAAAATCTAGTGGATCGTAGTCGCATGGATTAATAACATTGTCTAACAACGATTGATCAAACTGGTTAAGCGGCCCCATTGGATAATAGGGGTTTGAATCCCTTGTATCACTGTATTTTGGGGTGTCAGTTTTAGTGGAAACTCTCTTAGCGATTGGGGGTATCCAGGTATAATCGGAGATCGCCGCTCTGCGCTGATGAATTTGAGTTTTTGTCACATTGAAGACCATGAAATCCGCCGCAATGGTAACGGCTCCGTGATACCAGGAACGAAGACTATCGAATGCAGGAACCATCGTGTCGTCTTCTGCCTGAAAATGCGTTGCCACCGCGAGTCTAGGGGCTTTCCCACGGTTATTCATTTCATATAGCATGTAGCCCAGAGCCATTTCTGGGGTATGAGAATTTTCCTCGATAGACCTAGACGTTTTTAGCCCAAAACTCAGCGGGTTGGCGTCTCCTCCATTCTTGCTTACCCAAGTTTCTGGCGGTACGACCATCTCATGGATGAAAATATCTACCGGCTTTTCGCTATTGGTAGCCTGAGAAACCATGAAATTGTTTGGCTTGGTATCGCCCGAAAATATCATCGACAGCCCTTGGGTTAGCCACTCCAGTTTATAGCTAATAGAACCATTCCGGTCATGGACGGCAGGGAAGAATGAAATTCTTACGCCGTTCTCTTCGTAAGCAATACCTCCGCCGTCAGGATAGGTGATGTTTCCATTCGAAAATTTTGATGGCGTAGGAAGAAGATCCGGGTTTGGATAAGGATCATTGGTATTCCAAGTTTGCTTTTCTCCCGTTCGCCAATTCAACTCGGTAGCAATAATATCGTAGCCATCACCAGGGGCATCAGTCCATTTAGTTGGGACAAAGCTTTGCGATTCCGAGTGCCAGCGATTCAATTCTCGGAAACAACGGCAGAAATTTAAGGTTCCATCGTCATAATATTTTCCCGAAACTTTGGGATCTTCTACTCCAGAGGCGGACGGTCCCCAAATATAGAGAGGAGATTTACCATCTTGCTGTGGTCCAAAACAGTAGATTTGAGTCAAATCGCCAGTGTGGTCTCCATGCAGATGGGTGAGGAAGATTTTTCGCAGCTTCGACATCGGGATTTTCATGGCGGCGTAATTAATAGTCACGCCTGTTCCGCAGTCGAACATGAAACAATCGCCGTTGCCCAATTCTACGAAAACACTGGAATCGGCCTGGGCACGACGCAAAATAGGAGACGTTCCTATAAAAGAAATCCGCATTTCATCATGTGCCAGCGTTTCCGAGCCGGGTATATACGTTTCTAACGAATAAAGTAAAGAATTGGCATCGGCCCAATCGTAGGAGGGAGGTGCGGGCGGCGGCGAAGGAGGAGGGACCTCTGTCACAACCTCTGCACTGGCAAAAACATTCTGGATGTTGCTGGCGAGGGAAGCTAACCCGCCCAAGGCCAAGCCAAAAAATTTTAACGCTTTTCGCCGGTTGAGATCCGTCAACTTTGGCTGTCGCGAGTACGACATAACACTTCCTCTTTATATTATGTTAAGTTTTGCTGCAATAGTAATTGGCAGACCATACAAGTCTGCCTGCTGACTGTCCTGCTGCCCCTGCTTATCACCCTCCTGGACCTTGTTTTCGGCACTCAGGTTGCTGTTTTGCACCAAGTTTAGCATACCTCCCCCTGTAGACCTCTTCATCCGTGCGTTAAACCACTAAGTTTCCGTAAGAAGTCGAGTAATTTGGTCTGCTTAGACTGGCTGATGGCCTTGACATCAACGATAGGCGGTCTAGGAGTCTGTCGGGCTTAAGGTCTACGACACCATTTGCCCCTCACAGAGGCTGAAAAACGACTCATACGTCCTCAGATCACCCGTTGACGGGGTGTTTTCCGCTGTCTTGAGCCTGTCTCTGCTTTTTGGGCAGACCTATCCTGCCAGCACGTGAAGTCGCTTCAGGTTGTAGGCCAGACAGACCAGTGTCCACTCCCCCGTCACCGCCTCCAGCCCGCGCAACAGGAACTGCCGGAATCCCATGACCTCCTTGACGATCCCAAACACGGGTTCCACCGTCGACTTGCGCTTGGCATCGAGGGCTTTGCCTTCCACGGTCTTGAGCCGATGGTGCATCCGGGCCATGGGACTGGCCGTCGCGGGCGGGGCGACTCCGGCCTCGGCGAAGCGGACTTCCGGGCTGGGGTGGTGGGTGTCGCGAGCGCCAGCCAGGAGCGGGATGATGTTCCCCTGCTCACAGGCCTCGGTATTCGTGGCGCTGCAATACCCCGTATCGCCCACGAGCGATCGAACGTGCCCAAGCGTCGGTGGCAACGCCGCCAGATTCGCCAGTGCCGGCGTCAGTTCCTGCTGATCGTTGGGGGGTTGCGTGACAGGCTGTTCGAGGATCAGACGACTGGCGTGTTCCACGCCCGCCTGGGCGTTATCGCATGGCTCAAAACCACCCCCAGACACCGCCATGATGCGCGATTCCGGGTCGGTGAAGTTCACTTGATCGTGCTCGCGCGGTCCCGGTTCTGGCGGCTTCGGCGCACGTCCTCCCAGCTTGCGTCCCCGTTGCTGTTCACGTGCTCGGCGCTGCTCCTCATACGCCGCCTTCTCGGCTTCATCGCGAGCTTGCGCACGCGCGTCCAATTCGATTTTCACGTCACCGATTTGCTGTAACCGCGCTTGGCGCCTCGCCACTTCTTCTCCCACCTTCATCCCAGCGACCGGTTCCTGGTCGCCCGCGGTCTCGGCTTTCTTGAGCAAGGCCTGCACTTCGGCACGCAGCTGTTCTTCCAGACGATGGGCATCACCCCAACTCATCGCCTTGTGCTTGCTGGCGTTGGCGTGAATTTTGGTTCCATCCAGGCTCACATCGCCTAACCGTAGGACACCCAAAGCATACGCACGAACCAAGATCTGGGTAAACAAATCTTCCAGTTCCCGCAAAAACCGCTTGCGAAACGTGTTGATGCTATCGTGATCCTGATGGGCATTGCCCGTGATGTAGATGAACGGGATCGATTCATCGGTCGCCCGTTCCAACTTGCGACTGGAGAATATCCCCGTTGCATATCCATAAAACAGCAGCGCCAGCATCCTGTTGGGAGGATAGGGCGCCGAGCCTCCACCACGATAGGCATTCTCCAGGGCGCTGACATCCAAGCCATCCACGAGGCTCACGATGAAGCGCGCCAAGTGATCGGGATCCAGCCAGTCCTGTACCGGAATGACGAACGGCTGATCTCGCTCGATGGGGACGAATTGATTGCTCATGGCAAGGCTCTTCGGGGGCGACGGAACCATCTTAACTGGTTGACGAGCGGGAAATCCGACAGACTCCTAGGCGCTGACCTGAGCGAACCTGTGATTGACCCGACGATCCGAGTCCGCCCAACCCCCGCAAGGATTGCGCGGCAGGTATTCGCGCGCCTCGACCGGTTGGCCCTCGAACAATCGGCCGTTCAAACTGTCGATCAGCGCCTGCCCTTCCTCCCGTGTCGCCGTGCGGGCAACGACGAAATGATAATTTCGGGCGTGCTCATCCTGGCCCTGATGACACTGGAAAACCGTTCGCAAGTCGATCCCATGCAGAAAATCCGTGAGTTCGACCAGGGTCGCCGTTCCCGGCAGATTACCAATAAAGATATCCAATTGCTGATTCCTCCGCGACGCGCAAGGCAATGCACGATCAGGGATGCTGATCGACGTGAATTCGCATCCGCGATCGTTTAACTCGCCGCGGCCTCGAAATCGCCCTTTTCCAGATCCTTCTCAAGCTCGCTTTCAAATCTGGCCAAACGGGCCTCCAGCCATTCGAGCCTCTCCTGTTGACGCTGGATCTGCTTCAGCAAATCCGGCAGGCGAGCCAGCGCCGCATGTTCCCGCAGCGCCTGCTTCAAGGCCCTGGCGGGCGTGCCGAACACCGCCGCGCCGGGCGGCACGTCCTTGACAACGCCGGATTGCCCGCCGATCCGGGCGCCATCGCCGACCCGCACATGATCGGAGATCGCCACCTGTCCCGCCACCACCACGCCATCGCCAACCGTGGAACTGCCAGCAATACCGGATTGACTCACGAGGATGGTATGACAACCCACCGAGACGTTGTGAGCCACCTGGACCAGGTTATCGATCTTGCATCCGCGTCCGATCCGGGTAACGCCCAGGGTGGCGCGATCGATACAGCTATTGCAGCCAATTTCCACGTCGTCCTCGATGACAACCCGACCGAGTTGCGGCACCTTGCGGTGTCCGGCGCCATCCCAGCGAAACCCGAAGCCGTCGCCGCCGATCACCGCGCCCGGATGGACGATGCAGCGATCGCCGAGTGCGCAGTCCCGTAGGATGCTGACGTTCGCGCCGATCAGGCAGTCGCCGCCGATGCGCACACCTGGCCCAAGATAGACGCCGGCGCCGATACGCGAACCGCTGCCCACGACCGCGCCGGCGGCGATGACCGCGCAGGCACCGACCGCCACGCCCGCGCCCAGTTCGGCATCCGGGTGAATCGCCGCGCTCGGATGACGCCCCTCGGTCTCGGGCGCGGGGAGAAAAAGGGCCGCGACCTCGAAGAAACACGCGCGCGGATCCGCGACCCGCAACAGCGGTTTGTCCGCCACGGCCGGGAAACTCTCGCCGACGAGAATCAGCGCCGCCTGACTCCGCGCGACCGCAGCTGACTGAGCGGCCTCCTCGGCGAAGCAGAGATCATACGGCCCGGCCTGCTCCAGCGTACTGACGCCCCGGATCCGGTCCGCGCAGGCAGCCGCGCCAAGCGCCTCCAACGCTTCCCGCAAATGATTGGATACAGTCATGTCGATCCTTGGTGGTCAGTGGTCAGGGCGCCCAGTAGAAGGCTTCCTGGATTGCTCCGTTTGCCGGGACCGTCACCTCGCGGGTCTGGATCTGTCCGGCTTTATCGAGGGTGAGAAGATACCGTCCAGGCACGAGTTTGACGTAGAACCAGGGGCCTTGCGAGACGGCCGTCAGCAGTGTCGCTCCAGCCGTCTCGCTGACCCGCACCTTGATGTCCGCCAGATAGGCCCCCGAGCCCTGCACGGCGAACAGGAGTCGCAGATTGTAGTTGGACTTGACCAGCGCCATCTCTTCTCGCTCGGACGAGCCGATCCCGCCGCTCACGTAGGGGATTCCGACCGCCGGCGCGGATGGCGACGCCTCCGCGGGAACCGTGCTCGGTGCTGGCGCGGTCGAGGGTGCCGGCTCCGTGGTCATCGCGGGCGCCTCTGTCGTCACGGGAACGCTCGGCGCCTCGGGCGCCGTCGCGGACTCGGACACGGGCGTCGACAGCGGCAGGATCGTCCCCGCCGGCAGCACCGTGCCCGCGGGCAGGACGGTTCCTGCGGGTAACACGATCCCGCCCGGCAGGATCGTCTCCTCGGACAAGATCATCTCCGCGGGCAACTCCATGCCGGTCGGCGCGACCGCGCCTGGCGGAGCGATCGCCCATTGAGCCGGCGCCGGCGCCATCGCGCCCGCCGCTGGCGCGCCCTCTTGCGCGAAAGCAGGTGCAGCCAGACAGCAGGCCGCGAAGAGCGGTGTCAGCAAGTCGGTTCCGAGGTGTCGCATCAAGGCGATCTCCGCATGAATTCAGGACGAAGGCGTTTGATCGAACCCCGATCTCCCGCCCGATATCTGGCAATCCCGTTCGGTTCAGTGTATCCCAATTGAGCCGCTCAAAGACAACGCACACCACTCGACCATGTCCAGCCGACAACCGATCCGTCAACCTAAATCCGGAATGTGGAACCGCAAAGGCGAAAGGACACGAAGAAAAAAATGGCTTGTCATGCGCGCGACAGTCGCCCCTTGGGTGAATGTCGTCATCGCGGCAAGACATCGAAATCCTTTGCGTTCTTTGTGTTCTTTGCGGTTCAACTGCTCTTTTTAGGGTCAACGCTTCCCCTCCCGCCGCCGATCGAGCCGCTCGACGAACTCGCCGATCAGACGTGAGTAGAGTTGATCGCCAAGCACCTGGTCCTCGACCCCCGCGTCCAGGTTCGGATTGTCGTTGACCTCGATCACCACCGGACCCGCCGGCGTCTCCTTGAGATCGACCCCATACAGCCCGTCGCCAATCAGATCGGCCGCCTTGAGCGCGGCTTTCACGACCGATTGCGGCACCTGATCCATGGCCAGGGTCTCGAAGCCACCCTGCTCGTGCCCGCCGTCGACGCCATGCTTGACGATCTGCCAGTGATCCCGACTCATCAGATATTTGCAGGCATAGAAGGGCTTGCGGCCGAGGACGCCAATGCGCCAGTCAAACGGCGTGTAGAGATACTCCTGCGCCAGGATCAGATCCGATTCCTTGAACAGCTTGGCCGCGATCCGGGTCAGCCCGATACGCTCCTCGGCCTTGAACACACCCCGCGAGAAGGACCCTTCCGGAATCTTCAGCACGATCGGATAGCCAATCCGGTCCTCGGCCTCCATCAGGTTCTCCTTGCGCAACACCAGCGTCTTGGGCCGGGGGATACGATGGGCGGCGAGCAGTTCGGCGAGATAGACCTTATTGGTGCAGCGCAGGATGGACTCCGGGTCATCGATGACGACCATGCCCTCGCTATCGGCCTTTTTCGCGAACCGAAAGGTGTGATGCCCAATCCGAGTCGTCTCGCGGATGAAGAGCGCATCGTATTCGGCGAGCCGGCTGTAATCCTTGCGCTGAATCAGTTCCACGTTGACGCCCAGCGCCTTGCCGGCCTTGACGAAGCGCGCGAGCGCCTTGGGATCGGACGGCGGCAGATCCTCAGCCGGATCGTGCAGGATCGCGAGATCGTAACGATAGGACAGGCGCGCCCGCGGCTGACGCCAGCGCTGGGACAGATACCCTTCCATGGCGGAAAATAGCGGCGCTTCGCCAGTGCCGGTGACCGCCGCCAGCGGCAGCGCCTTGATGGCGCCGATGCGCCAGGTACCCTGGAGCTTGAACTCGACCTTCAAAATTGGGCAGCGGAAGGTCTCGAAGATGAGCCGCGCCAGCGGCTGCAATTCCTTCACGTCGCACTGACCGAAACAGATGGTCAGCTCGTAGGCGGTCGGGGTCAGGGCGGAGGTCTTGCGACGGGCTAGCAGCCGCTGCGCCAGACCGTCGAGTTCCTCGGTCGCCAGACTGTAGATCTCCCGGCTGGAGAGTTCCTGAATGGTGCGCACGCTCGGGATGACCTTATGTCCGCGCGCCTCGGCGAGCAGCGAACAATAATAGCCCACCGACAGGTAGCGATAACTCCGGCACAGATTGATGACGCGCAGATCGCGCTTGGCGGCCAGTTCGCCGCCGGCCAGATAGTCGCGGGCGGTGACCACCGGCAGGCGCGGAAACTCCGGTTTCCAGTCGCCTTGTTGCTCCACCAGCAGCAGGTGCTCAGCCATTCCAGCCGGCTCCCGCGGAGTGCGACACGAGGACGACGGCCTGCAATCCGACCCGGCCATAGCGGGCCATGCGGGTGAATTCGTCGCGTTGAATCGGCATATCGATCGAGTCCAGCGTCGTCTCTCCGTTGTCATAGTCGACATAGGGGTCGTGGACATAGACGAAGTGTTCGTCGAAGCCCGTAATCACGACCCAGTGGGGGAATTTTTCCTGATAAATCCGGTAGGAACTGATGAGCACCAGGGGGACGGCGCCGGCATCCCAGCGTCGCTCAAGGTCATCGAGCGACAGGGTTCCCTGCGTGACCGGGATCCCCAGGCGTCCGGCCTCGGCCAGCATGTCCTCGTGGACCAGACGCATCACCTCCTTCTTCTCCGGACTGCGCACCGAGGCCACCAGCGGCACGCCGGGATCGTTGACGAAAACCTCCACCCCGAAGCCGCGATGATGGGCCGCCAGCGCCAGACCCAGCGGGCCGCAACCGCCATGCCCGGACGTCATGAAAATGGTGGTGGACTCGCGCCAGATGCGCAGTTCGAGCGTGCGGTTCAGTTCCAGGCTCGGACGCAGTGCCTGCATCGCCATCATCAAGGAGGACGAACCGCAGGTGAAATCCAGCGTCTGCTCGTAGAAAGGCACCCGCTTCAGTTCCGGCTTGAGGCCCGGCGACAGCGTTTTCTCGTAGCGCAGCGCCTCCATGTGGTCTTCGTAATAATCCGAGAGAATCCCGAAACGCCGGTAACCGGCCCCCTCGAACAACGCCTGGGAGGCCAGATTGTCGCGGCGGATCTCCAGACGCAGATAGGCGCGTTCCCGCTCCCAGGCCGCTTCCTCGGCCACCTCCAGCAGCCTCCGTCCGATGCCCC
The DNA here is from genome assembly GCF_903866365.1 of uncultured Thiocystis sp. GTDB lineage: Bacteria > Pseudomonadota > Gammaproteobacteria > Chromatiales > Chromatiaceae > Chromatium. Next base: position 25,090 of record NZ_CAIPNF010000111.1, on the reverse strand, counting down.
GCCCGCGCGCCTGAGCGGCCACGGCGATGGAATAGAGCCGGGCGACCGAGGTGGCGCCACTGAACAGCAGCAGGACATAGCCGAGCAAGCCCTCGTCATCTTCCGCCACCAGGGTCTGGGCGCGCCCGCGGGTCAACAGGTAACGGAACTGGCGGCGGCTGATCCGGTCAGTCTCGAAACAGCGATTCTCCAAACTCAGCAGCGCGCCAAGATCGCTTAATCGAGCCAGACGGAGACGCGGCGGCGGGGATGCCGGCTCGGCGGGAAGGCTGAAGGTGGATGGCTCGCGGGACACTGGCGATGGACGGAACGAGGGGATAAGCTGGGGCAATCTACAGGGCGGCGGGAAAAAAGCAAGACAGATGAACGCGGAATCCTTGAAAGAATCGATCCGACGCGAATTGCCGGAAATCCTGCGCACCGACCCGGAGTTCCGGGCCTATCTCCTCAATCTGACCCGCGAAGAATACGCCGGCAGGGCGGAGACGAACGACCGCTTTTACGAACTGCTGGGCGAGTTGCGCCGCGATCGCGAGAAGAACGAGCAGAAATGGGAAGACAATAACCGCAAATGGGACGAGCAGCAGCGGGAAGACAAACGGAAGTGGGATGAAAACAACCTCAAATGGGCGGAACAAAATCGCCAATGGCGCGAGGATCAGGCAGCGGCTCGCGAGGAATTCAGACTGGTCCATGAGGAAATCATGGCCCAGGCCAAAAAGTTCGACCGCTCGATCGGCGCGTTGGGCGCGCGCTGGGGTCTGCAATCGGAGAAAGCCTTCCGCGATGCCCTGGCGGGCATCCTGGAGGTTAGCTTTGGCGTGCAGGTGATCAACGTCAACGAGTATGACGACCAGGGCGAGGTCTTCGGGCGTCCCGATCAAGTCGAGCTGGATGTCATCATCCAGAATGGCCTGCTGCTGATCTGCGAGCTGAAATCCTCGATCGACAAGGCGGGGATGTACAGCTTCGAGCGCAAGGCGCGCTTCTACGAGCGCCGGCGTGGGCGCGCGGCCAACCGGCTGATCGTGATCTCGCCGATGATCGACGCCCGCGCCGCGAAGGTTGCCGAACGCCTGGGGATCGAGACCTTTGGCGACTCGACCGACCTGAAGGCGTTGTAATCCAACCACTGTCGGAGACCCCGCGTCCATGACCACCCAAGCCCCGCCGCTGTTGCGCATGCTCCAGGATCTCATCGGCACCCTGTCGGTCAGCAGCGTCACGCCCGCCTTCGATCACAGCAACCGCCCGCTGGTCGACCTGCTGGCCGGCTGGCTCGCAGCGGCAGGCTTCCGGGTCGAAATCCTGGCGATCCCCGGTCACCCGGACAAGTTCAATCTGCTAGGGACATTGGGCAGCGGTCCCGGCGGACTGGTGCTCTCCGGTCATACCGACACCGTCCCCTTCGACGCGCCGCTCTGGAACCACGACCCGCTCAAACTCACCGAGTCGAATGGGCGCTATTACGGACTTGGCACCTCGGACATGAAGTCCTTTCTGGCCCTGGCGATCGAGGCCGCGCGCGGTCTGACAGCGGAGGATCTGGTCTGTCCGCTCATGATCCTGGCCACCGCCGACGAGGAATCCGCCATGCACGGCGCCCGCGCCCTGGTCGAGGCCGGGCGTCCGCTGGGCCGCTACGCCGTGATCGGCGAGCCGACCGGACTGCGCCCCGTGCGGCTGCACAAGGGCGTGATGGGCGAAGCGGTGCGGCTGATCGGTCGCAGCGGACACGCCAGCGACCCGAGCCTGGGCAATAACGCCATGGATGGCATGCATGAGGTACTGACCGCCGTGCTCGCCTGGCGCGAGGAATTGCAACGCGCCCATCGTCACCCGGCCTTCGCGGTCCCCTACCCCACGATCAACTTGGGCCATATCCACGGCGGTGACAATCCCAACCGCATCTGCGGCGACTGCGAACTGCACCTGGATCTGCGCGTGCTGCCCGGTCTCGACCCCGCCGATCTGCGCGCCGAGCTATCCAGACGGGTCGAGGCGGTTGGACAACGGCGCGGGTTGATCTGGACGGTCGAACCCTTGTTCGAGGCGATTCCGGCGGCGGAGACACCGGCCGACTCGGCCATCGTGCGCGTCAGCGAAGCCCTGACCGGACATGCCGCCGAGGCGGTCAGCTTCGGCACCGAAGCGCCTTTCTTCAACCGACTCGGGATGGACACCGTGGTTCTCGGTCCGGGCGACATCGCCCAGGCGCATCAGCCCGACGAATACCTGGCGCTCGACCGGATCCCGCCGACCCTGGAACTGCTGCGCGCCTTGATCGGGCAATTTTGTCAGTCGCGATGAACATGACCCCTTGAGACAGCGCGGAGAGGAATTCAACCATGTCCAAGCCACGCTATCCCTCGCTGATTGAGATCAACACCCGCGTCCGACTCTCGGAGCTGTCGCTCGAACTCGGCCGCGCGGCAACCCTGGACGATCTCCCCGACACGGAACTCGACCGGCTCGCCAGTGACAGATTCGACCTGATCTGGTTCCTCGGCGTCTGGCAGACCGGCGAGGCCGCGCGCCAGGTGTCGGCGACGCATCCCGAGTGGCTGGCCGAATATCGCCGCGTGCTCCCGGATTTTCAGGAATCCGATGTCAGCGGATCCTGTTTCGCCGTCCGCGACTACCGCGTCCACGCCGACTTCGGCGGCGACGCCGCGCTCGCCCGGCTGCGCGTCCGGCTGCACGCGCGCGGCCTGCGGCTCGTCCTCGATTTCGTCCCGAACCACGTCGCGCCAGACCACCCCTGGGTGGACGAGCATCCGGACTTCTTCATCGCGGGGACGGAGGAGCAACTGGCGGCGGAACCGCGGAACTACCGCCGCCTGGAGACCGCCAGCGGGAGCCGCATCCTGGCCTATGGCCGTGACCCCTACTTCCCCGGCTGGCCCGACACGCTGCAACTTCAGCATGGCAATCCACGGCTTCAGGAAGCCCTGCTTGGCGAACTCACGCGGATCGCCCGGCAGTGCGATGGCGTGCGCTGCGACATGGCGATGCTGATTCTGCCCGAGATCTTCGAACGCACCTGGGGGATTCCCGCATCGGCCTTCTGGCCAGCGGCCACGGCGGCCGTGCGCGCGGAGATTCCCGGCTTTCTGTTTCTGGCCGAGGTCTATTGGGATCTCGAATGGACGCTCCAGCAGGAGGGATTCGACTACACCTACGATAAACGGCTCTACGACCGTCTGGTCGAGGGCGCGGCGCGGCCTGTTCGCGAGCATCTGATGGCCGGACTCGAGTGTCAGGATCGTCTCGCGCGCTTCCTCGAAAATCACGACGAGCCGCGCGCCGCGGCGACCTTCGAGCCGGGCGCTCACCGCGCGGCCGCCGTCATCACCTTTCTCAGCCCCGGACTGCGCTTTTTCCACCAGGGACAGCGCGAAGGCAAACGGGTGCGGATCCCGATCCACCTGAAGCGAGGACCGGCCGAGGCCCCGGATACCGCCGTCGCGACCTTCTATGACACCCTGCTCGCCTGTCTGCGAGATCCCGCCTACCGCGATGGAGCCTGGCGACTCCTGGAGGCGCGTCCGGTCTGGCCGGAGAACGCGACGAACGACGACGTCATCGTCTTCTCCTGGAGCGGTCCCGGAGCGCTCCGGCGTCTCGTTGCGGTGAATGATGCGGCTCATCGGAGTGAGTGCCATGTGGCCTTGCCATGGGACGACCTTGGCGGTCGAACCTGGCGTTTTGAGGATCGGCTGAGCGAGGCGGTCTACGAACGCGACGGCACCGACCTCGCCACCCAGGGGCTCTATCTCGATCTGCCGGCATGGGAGTGCCACGCCTTCGAGGTACGGGCAATCTCGCTCCATCAGGGATCGCGCCATGAGCATTGAAGATCGTCAGACCGTCCCCGGCCCCCGCCTGCTTCGGAGCGATTCCGGCCTGTCGGTGCAGGTGAATGGCAACGGCTCCATCCGCCGCCTGGATCACCAGGACATTTTGATCAACCTCTTTCCAGGCAACGAGGTCGAGGGCGGCCCGACCAATCTCTATCTGCGCCGACTGGGCGCGCGGATCGCGTGGACCCCGTTGCTCGGCCCGCGTGCCCCGGCGCGACGGGTCGACGCGGAGGAAGGATTCGCGCTGTCCGGTCTCTGGGAGGGAATCCGCTTCGGCGTCACCCTGACCCTGGCCGAAGCGGCTCCGGTCTGGTTCTGGCACCTGACGCTGGAGAACAACGGCCCCGCAGCGGTGACCCTGGATCTGATCCACACGCAGGATCTGGGACTGGCCCACTACGGAGCGGTACGCCTGAACGAATACTATGTCTGCCAATACCTCGATCACACCCCGCTGTCCCATCCCGCGCACGGCTGGGTGCTGGCCACGCGCCAGAACCAGTCGATGGGCGGACACCACCCCTGGTGTCTGATCGGTTCGCTCGGCCAGGCGGTCCGCTACGCGACCGACGCCCTGCAGGTCCATGGGCTGGCGACCCGCGCCGGCCGCGAACCGATCGCCCTGGTCGCGGGTCTGCCCGGTACGCGCCGTCAGCATGAACACGCGATGGCGGCGCTCCAGGAGGAGCCTTTTCGGCTGGAGCCCGGCGAGCGGGTGACCCGCGGCTTCTTCGGCTGGTTCGAGGCCGACCATCCGGAGGCCACCTCGCATACCGATTTGGCATTGGTCGAACGGGCGCTGGCGTTGCACAAGCCCCTCGCCTCCGAGTGGGAGAGTCCTTGGGGCGAGGGGACGAACGAACCGCCCGCAACCGGGCACATCGCATCGACTGCCAGCCTCTTCGCCCGAGCGCCTCTGCTGGAGTGTCTCGATCTGACCGTGGGCGAGCTGATCGCGCTGTTCGGCACCGACTGGCGCCATCTGGAAACGGACGAGAATGGAGAACGGCTGTCCTTCTTCGCTGGCGAGCACACCCATGTGGTGCTTAAATCCAAGGAGCTGAACGTGCTGCGACCGCACGGCCAGATCCTGCGCACCGGCTCCGCGCTCACCCCGGACGAGTCGGGTCTGACCTCGACCGTCTGGATGGCGGGGGTTTTTCATTCGATGCTGACCCAGGGGCATGTGAGCATCAACCGCCTGCTCTCCACGACCCATGGCTATCTGGGGCTCTTCCGCTCGCACGGCCAGCGACTCTTCGTGGAGCTGGAAGGCATCTGGCATCTGCTGGACGTTCCCTCGTCCTTCGCCATGACCCCCAGCGCCTGCCATTGGACCTACCGCCACGCGCAGGGCTGGATCCAGGTCACCAGCCGGGCGCCAACCGACCGTCACGCGCTGACCCTGGAGATCGAGGTCTGCGCCGGTCAACCCGCGCGTTTCCTGCTCGCCAACCATGTCGCCATCAATGGCGACGACGGATCGGACACCGTCCCCGTGCGCGTCGAGCAGGACGCCGAGGGTTTCCTGATCCGCCCCATCCCCGACTGCGATGTCGGCCGGCGCTTCCCCGAGGGTGGCTTCCGGATCGATCCGCGGCCCGACACCCGGATCGAGCGTTGCGGTGGAGACGCGTTGCTGTTCGCCGACGGACGCTCCCGGAATCAACCCTTTTTCTGTCTGATCACCGAATCCGCGACCGCGCTCGGCTTCCGCCTGACCGGTCAGCTCGTCGCCGGGGAACCGGGCGAGTCGCTCGCCGAGTCGGAATACTGGACCCGCATGACCGCCGGCGTGCGTTTGCATCCGCCCACCGCGAGCCCCCTGGCCGGAGACGCGGCACGGCTCGGCGAGTTCCTGCCCTGGCTCGCCCAAAACGCATTTATCCACTATCTCAGCCCGCGCGGGCTGGAACAATATTCCGGCGGCGGCTGGGGTACCCGCGACGTGGCGCAGGGACCGGTCGAACTCCTGCTCGCGCTGGGCCGGCCCGAGCCGGTGCGCGACCTGCTCGTGCGTCTTTTCCAGAACCAGAACCCCGATGGCGACTGGCCCCAGTGGTTCATGTTCTTCGCGCGCGAGCGTCACATCCGACCGGGCGATGCGCACGGCGATATCGTTTTCTGGCCCCTGCTGGCACTGGGACAATATCTGGCAGCCTCCGGAGATGCCGCCCTGCTCGACGAGATTGTCCCCTTCTTCCATCCCGAAGGCGACGGGCCGGCGGAACAGGCGACCATCCGCTCACACCTGGAGCGGGCGCTCGCGCTCATCGCCCGGCGCCGCATCCCCGGCACCCAGCTCGCCGCCTATGGGAACGGCGACTGGAACGACTCGCTTCAGCCGGTCGACCCAGCCATGCGCGAGCATCTGTGCAGCGCCTGGACCGTGACCCTGCACTCTCGCACCCTGACCACCCTGGCCGCGGCCTTCCGGCATCTCGGGCAGGGCGCACAAGCCGAGATCCACGCCGCCCAGGCGGAGGCGGTGCGCGCGGACTTCCAGCGCCTTCTGCTCCCCGACGGCGTCCTGGCCGGCTTCGCCGATTTCCGCGACCCGGACGCGATCGCCTATCTGCTCCACCCGCGCGACCAGGCGACCGGGCTCTCCTACAGTCTGCTGGCGATGGTGCATGCCATCATCGAGGGCCTGTTCACCCCGGAGCAGGCGCGTCGGCATCTGGAGCTGATCGAGCGGCATCTGCTCGGCCCCGATGGGGCCAGGCTTTTTGACCGCCCCATGCCCTACCGCGGCGGTCTCCAGCGCCACTTCCAGCGCGCCGAGAGCAGCAGCTTCTTCGGCCGCGAGATCGGGCTTATGTACACCCATGCCCATCTGCGCTACGCCGAGGCACTTTGGCGTGTCGGCGACGCCGAGGGCTTCTTCCGCGCTCTCTGTCTGGTCAATCCCATCCGCATCCGTAGCCTGATCCCCGCCGCCGCCCTGCGCCAGTCGAATTGCTATTTTTCCAGCTCGGACGCCGCCTTCGCCGACCGCTCCGAGGCGGACGCCGATTACGCGCGCGCGCGGCGCGGCGAAATTCCGCTCGAAGGCGGCTGGCGGGTCTATTCCAGCGGGGCCGGCATTGGATTGGGGCTCATCCTGCGCGCCCTGATCGGGTTGCGACTGGAGCGCGCGCGGCTGGTGGTCGATCCGGTCATCCCGGAGCGTTTGGATGGTCTGCGGGTCGAGCTGAGGCTGGACGGGCAAGCGGTGGAGGCAACCTACCGCATCCGGAGCGCGGGTTGCGGCCCGTTCTCCATCCGGCTCAACGGCGCCGAGCTGGCCTTCGAGCGGGGTGCCTCGCCCTATCGCGTCGGGGCCGCCGAGATCCCCTTGGACGATGTCCGCGCGGGGATGATCCCAGGAATCAACCGGCTGGAGGTACGGCTCGGTTAATCCTAGCGCAACTGTGCGAAAGCCTCCAAGACCGCCTCATGTCGTTGATTTATATATGCCTTTACTGATTGAGACGTTCACCTAATGGGTGAACCTCGTTAGGTCTCGCCCAATGGCTAATTTGATGATTTCCAAAAGCTGATGGCTGGAGGCTGACCGATCAATTTAGGTTAATGGTTGCCTCCGCAGCCAATCTCGGGCGACGATCGTCGCGATGACCTGATTTCAGGAACCGACTCATGAATGACAATCTCTTGGACGACTTCGAGGATCTCTCTGGCTGGAGCGCGATCGCTTCGGGACAGGCGCGGCTGCAAATTTCACCGGAACGGGGACGACGGACGGGGGCGATGCGCCTGGATTTCGACTTCCAGGGCGGCGGCGGCTTCGTGGTCGCGCGCAAGCTGTTCGATCTGAGCCTTCCGGAGAGCTATGCCTTTGGCTTCGGCATCCGTGGTCACGGCCCCGGCAACATCTTCGAATTCAAGCTGGTGGACGCCTCCAATCAGAATGTCTGGCGCTCTCGCGAGGAGGTCTTCGCGCCGCCCAAGGACTGGCTCGATCTGCGGATCAAGAGCAACCGGATCGCCTTCGCCTGGGGGCCGCTGGGTGGCGGGCCGGCGCGGTCGATCGCGGCAATCGAGTTCGTGATCGCCGCCGGACCTGGCGGACGGGGGACGGTCTGGATCGAGGATCTGCGCTTCGAGGACACCAGCTATTCCCTGACCCCGCGGGTCGAGGCGAGCAGCGCCCGACCGGGCTACGAACCGCGGCATGTCTGCGACCCCTCCCCGGAAACCGGCTGGCGGACCGACGGCACGGACGCTCCCCAACGTCTGCTGATCGATTTCCAGTGCGAGCGCGAGTATGGCGGCTTGATCGTCCGCTGGGATCCGGAGCGTCCGCCACAGGGTCTGACCATCCGGCTGTCCTCCGACGGAACCGACTGGCGGACCTGTTTCGAGACCCATCAAGGGGTCGGCGAGGAGACCTGCGTGTATCTGCCGGAGACCGCTTCGCGCTATGTGGCGCTCGATCTTCAGTCGAGTCCGGGGCGCGACGGTCTCGGCATCCAGTGCGTCGAGGTCCAGCCGCACGACTTCTCGCGCTCGCTCAACGATTTCTTCAGCGCCATCGCCCAGCGGGTGCGCACCGGGCTCTACCCCAAATATCTGCTGGGACGCCAGACCTACTGGACGCCGGTCGGAACGGGCGAGGACGTGACCCAGGCGCTCTTCAACGAGGAAGGCATGGTCGAGGTCGACAAGGGCAGCTTCTCGATCGAGCCCTTCCTCTTCGTCGAGGGCCGGCTCATCGCCTGGGCCGACGCGGACCTGAGCCAAAGCCTGGAGCGGGGCGATCTTCCCATCCCCCATTCCGACTGGCGGAGCGGCGATCTGGGTCTGCGGGTCACCGCCTTCGCGACCGGCGACGATGGCGACTCCTGTCTCTTCATCCGTTACCGCGTGGCCAACGCAGCGGGGCGGTCGCGGTCCGTGGCGCTCTGCGCCGCCATCCGACCCTTCCAGGTCACGCCGACCTGGCAGCACTGGCAACGGTTCGGCGGGGTGAGCCAGATCGACGAACTGGCCTATGCGGACGGCAAAGTCCGCGTCAACCAGGGCAAATGGATCATCCCGCTCGACGCGCCCGCTCGCTTCGGCGCCGCCACCTTCGCCCAAGGCGCAATCAGCGAGTATCTGAAAACCGGCGACCTGCCGAACCGAGATCAGGTGAGCGACCCCTTCGGTCATGCCTCCGGGGCGTTGCGCTTCGATCTGGAGTTGCCGGCCGGCGCAACGCGCGAGGTCTATCTCGCCATCCCCTTCGGTGAGCTGACGCCAGCGCAGGCGGCGACCTGGTCCAGCGACCTGACCGGCGCCGAACAATTCGCGCGCGCCCGAGCCGACTGGGAGACACGACTGGACACGCTCGACATCCAGCTCCCGCCCCAGGCGACCGGGGTCATCGAGACCCTGAAGACCGCCGCCGCCCATATCCTGATCAGCCGCGACGGTCCCGCCCTGCAACCGGGGCCGCGCCGTTATTCACGCGCCTGGATCCGCGACGGCGCACTCATCGGCGCGGCACTGGCGCGGGTCGGGCATGCCCAGGCGGGACGCGACTTCATCCGCTGGTACGCGGGCTTCCAGACGGCCGACGGCAATCTGCCCGATTGCGCGGACCGCGACGGCTGCGAGTGGCTGCCCGAATTCGATAGCTGGGGCGAATTCATCTTCGCCGTCATGGATCACCACCGCTTCAACGCCGACCGCGCCTTTCTGTTCGAGCTGTGGCCGGCGGTCCTGAAGTGCGTCGATTTTCTGGAGTCGCTGCGCAACCAGCGTCTGACGCCCGAGTATCGGGCCGGAGAGAAACAGGTCTGTTACGGGCTGTTGCCCGAGTCCATGAGTCACGAGGGCTACATGGCCCATCCGGTCCATGCCTACTGGGACGATTTCTGGGCCGTGCGCGGCCTCAAGGACGCCGCCGAGATGGCCGACCTGCTCGGCGAGCGGGATCAAGCCCAACGCATCGCCGCCTTGCGCGACGACTTCCAGGACACCCTCTATGCCTCGCTCCACCGCGTCATCGCGGAGCGGGGGCTGGACTTCGTCCCCGGCTCGGTCGAATTCGCCGACTTCGACCCCTCGGCCACGGCCATCGCCATCACGGTCGCCGACGAGCTGCATCGTCTGCCAAGACCGGCGATCGACCAGACCTTCGACAAATACATGACGGGATTTCGCGCACGGGCGCGCGGCGAGATCCCCTGGGCCAATTACACCGCCTACGAGATCCGCATCATCGGCGCGCTGGTGCGGCTCGGTCGACGGGGCGAGGCGCACGAACTGCTGGATTTCTTCCTGGCCGACCGCCGCATCCGGCCCTGGAACCAATGGCCCGAAATTTCCTGGCGCGACCCGCTCGGACCCAGCTTCATCGGGGACATGCCGCATAGCTGGATCGGCGCCGAATATATCCTCGCGGTGCGCAGCCTCTTCGCCTACGAGCGCGAGTCGGACCAGACCCTGGTGATCGCGGCCGGCGTCGCCGAGGATTGGCTGGCCGGAGGTGGCGAGGTGCGGGTGCGCGATCTGCCGACCCAGCATGGCCGGATCAGCTACCGTCTGTGGCGGGAATCAGAGGGGATTTGCCGCCTCTCGCTCGCCGGGGATCTGACCGTTCCGCCCGGCGGCATTCTCGTCATGCCGCCGCTCCGCCACGCGCTTGTTCAAGTCGAAATCGACGGCCAGGACAGCACGGAATTTGGCGCGGATTGGGCGGTCTGCCCGATCTGCCCGGCGGAACTTCGATTGCGGTCCTGACCGATTGCGATCCGCGCGAATTGGGCAGTTCATGCCAGCCGCTCCAGCCGCAGCGTCCCCAGCGTCTCCGGTCGCCCCCGCAGATGCCGGTGTGGCAATGAAGCGATGAAGTCTCTCGAAGGACGGCGATGGTAGGTCTTCACCACCTGTTTCCGACCGTCGACGAGCGCGACCAGCAGATACCGGGGCGGAATCGGTGTCGCCCCCTCCGAGCTGGAACGTGTGCTGGCAATGCGGGTGCAGCCCACCTGATCGGCCCAGTGTCGCCAGACCGGACCGTGACCGGTCCTCGGACCGGCCAGAGCGTGGGCGATCTCGTGGCGGATCGTGTTCAGGATCAGGGAGACCTCGGGTTCGCGCTCTGTCAACGGGGCCGACAATTCGATCCGCCGCCGGTCATAGCGGCACAAACCATGCGCGCGCTTGCGGGCATTCCAGCCGAAGATCCAGGCGTGCAGTGACGGAAAACGCGCCAGTTCCTGAATCGCCAGGGCGTGTGCGTGTGTCAGGTTCATGCCTGCTCCTCTTTATGGATGCAACATCTCGCGACTCGCGACGGGCGGATCGGTCCAGCGCGGATCGGGGCGCCAGGCGGCCGACCAGCCGGGAATCTCGTCGGCCGGCATGGGGCGGGCGATGCCATATCCCTGGGCCAGTTCGCAGCCAAGTTGCAGCAGCCTCTCGCCATGCTCCAGGGTTTCCACGCCTTCGGCGATGGCCTCGCGGCGAAAGGCCGCAGCCAGGCCCAGGACGCTCTGGACGATGGCCAGATCCTCCGGATCGTCGAGCATGTCGCGCACAAAGCTCTGGTCGATCTTGAGCAGGTTGACCGGCAGGCGTTTCAGGTAGGTCAGCGAGGAATAGCCGGTGCCGAAGTCATCCAGCGCGCACATCACCCCCAGCGCGCGACAGGCCGCGATGACCTCGGAGACGCGGGCGAGGTCTTCCAGCGCGCTGGTTTCCAGTAGCTCCAGACCGAGACAGGACGGCTTGACCCCAGGGTGCGCGGCCAGCAGGGCGCGCAAACGTTCCACGAAATCGATCTGCTGCAACTGCCGGGCACCGATATTGACGCTGACCGGCAGATCCAGTCCGAGCGCGTGCCATTCCTCCATCTGGGTCAGCGCCGTCGCGATCACCCACTCGCCGAGTTCGACCGCCAGCGGGTGATCCTCGATCACCGGCAGGAACACCACCGGCGGCAGCAGGCCGCGTTCGGGATGCCGCCAGCGGATCAGCGCCTCCGCACCGACGACCGTCCCCGCGCGCATGTTCACCTTGGGTTGATAATAGAGCACGAATTGGCGCGCGAGCAGGGCGTGACGGATGTGCTCCAGGCTTTCATGATGACCGCGGGCGTTGCGGTTGTACTCGGCGTCGAAGAGATGATACCGGTTCTTGCCGGCCAGCTTGGCCTGATACATGGCCTGGTCGGCCTGACGCAAGAGTTGGTCCGCGTCCACCTCGTCCACCTGCGGGTAGAAGGTGACGCCGAGGCTGACCGTGATCCGATGGGTGAGCTTGCCGACCTGGACCGGTTCGGCCACGGCGGCGAGCAGGCGATGCAGCAGCGACTCGGTGGACAGGCTGTCGGTGAGATCGACCAGCACGGCGACAAACTCGTCGCCACCCAGTCGGGCCAGGGTATCGCCTTGGCGAAGCGTCTCCTTCATCCGGGCCGCCACGGCGATCAACAATTGGTCGCCGGCTTCATGCCCGTGACGATCGTTGATCGCCTTGAAGCCATCGAGATCGAGATACACGACCGCCACTTGCTGTCCGCGCCGCGGGGTCTGCACCATGGCCTGGTGCAGGCGGTCGGCCAGCAGGACGCGGTTCGGCAGGGTGGTCAGGGCGTCGTAATGCGCGATGTGCTCAAGTTGCCGCTGGTGCTCCTTGAGCGCGGTGATGTCCGAGAACAGGGCGACGTAGTGCTGGGTGTCGCCGCGCGCGCCGTGCACCGCGCTGATGGTTTGCATCGTGGCGAAGACTTCGCCATTTTTGCGCCGGTTCCAGAGTTCGCCGGACCAGTGGCCTTTTTCGATCAGCGCGCGCCACAGGGCGGCGTAGAACTCCCGGGAATGACGACCGGATTTGAGCAGGCGCGGGTTGCGGCCCAGCACCTCCTCGCGGCCATAGCCGGTGATGTGGGTGAAGGACTCGTTGACCTCGACGATCGAACCATCGGCGGTGGCGATCACAATGCCTTCGCGGGCATGGGTGAAGACGCTGGCGGCCAGGTGGAGTTTTGCCTCGCCTTCTTTGCGCTCGGCGATATCGACCCCGATCCCGATCCCCAACAGGAAGTGGCGGCCATCGATCGTCATCCGCCGCCCCGTCATGACCAGCCAGCGGAAGGCCGGTCCGCCACGCAGCAGAACCCGGCCTTCCACGGTCTCCACGACGCCGTAGTTCAGAACATTGGCGATTTTTTCCTGGATGAGCGCGCGGTCGTCCGGATGGATGCTGTCGAGCGCCTGCATGCCGGCGATGGCATGATCCGGCTTGCCCATGATTTCGTCGCGCTGATAGGCGTTCCAACGCACGAAACGGCCCTGGTCGTCGAGCATGTAGAAGGTGCCGGGAATACTGTCGATGATGGCGTTGTTGAGCGCATGGCCCTGTTGCTCGGCCAACTCCGCGCGCCGACGCTCGGTGATGTCCTCGCCGGAGCAGACGATATATTCCACTGAGCCGTCGGCGCGCCGCTTGGGCGATTTCAGGATGGAGATCAGTCGCGGTTCGCCCGACGTCTGGGGCAGCCATTCCTCGGTTCGGACCGTTTGACCCGTCGCGAAGACCTCGCGATTCACCGCGCGGCAGGCGTCGACGATCGCCTGCGGAAAGATGTCGTACTGGCTCTTGAAGGCCATGTCCTCGACCCGCCGGCCGCTGAAGTCGGCGTGGGCGCGATTGACCGCGCCATAGGTGTGATCGTCGGTCAGGTACCAGATCTGAGTCTGGATGTTGTCGAGCAGGATGCGCCGCTCCTCGGCCAATTGCGCCAGCGCCTCCTCCGCCCGTTTCTGCGCCGTGATGTCGCGCACGATCGCCTGGACAAAGGTCTGTCCCGCCATCGTCATGCGGGTCAGCAGGACGGTGGTCGGGAAATCCCGGCCGTCCAGCGTGCGGTGGGTCCACTCGAAGAAATGGGAACCCTCGCGCAGCGCCGTCTTGATCGACTCCTTCGCTTTCTCGGCCGACAGGCCGCCATCGGGTTGGCGTTCGGGAGAGACATCCCACGGCCCCAGGGCGACGAATTCCGCCTCGTCCCGCACGCCGTACATCGCGCAGGTGGCCGGATTACCGGTGGTGAATCGCCAGGAGGGCGGGGTCAGGGTCATCATGGCGTCGCGGGACTGCTCGAAGAACAGCCGATGCCGTTCTTCGCTTTCCATCAGCCGCTGTTCCGCCTGTCTGGACACTGATGGCTCGTTTTCTCTTAAGGCCGCCCGCTGGGCGCGGCTGTCGGTCCCCATAAGGTCCATCGGTTCCGCCTGGAACTTCGATTGCATCGGCTCCTCCTCCCTTTCAAACCGCGTCAGGCGGACGAGCGCCTTGGGACAGTGGCGGTGCCTCGCCCTCAACCACGCGCATTCGAGCCGGCGTGGCTTAAGAATCATACCATTACACACAAGTCTGTAACTTGCTGATTTTTATATAACACGATCCGGTTTGTGTTGTTTATATTTCAGCGACTTACAAAAATGTGTGTAACGCGATGCTTAAGAATCTGAATTTTCTATCATGATGAAACCGAGCCTCGGCGTTTGCCGTGGGCGGCCGCAAGGCTGATCGTACTGGAAAAAAGGTTCCTCGGTGATGGGTATCCACAAAAAGCGACCGGCGGCTGCGATTGACGCATTCTTCGCGGGCCGTGGCGAACCGCGCTCCACGCCTGAAACGAAAACAGGGATGACAGCCCAGAAAGAACGTCATCGGGCCATTCCATCAACACACATCATGCGGATTCGGTCGATAGAAACAAAAGTCCTGACGAATCCTCAGACGCTCGCCGCATCCGCCGTTGTGGCTTCCGGGCGCGGCATGATCCAACCGGCGAGCAGGATCAGCACCACGCCGGCCAGCGAGATCCAGTACCAGCCGGTCAGCGGGGTTGGACCGTATTCATAGACCGCCCCGGTGCTGATCAGCAGCCGATCCCCGCTTGATACGATGGCGCCGATCCCGAACGGCGGCTGCCACTCCGCGCTGTCGGCCAGCCGCGGATCGCCCTCGGCGGCGAGCGTTTCGCCCTGCTCGGCGAGCGCCAGCGAGGACAGTCCGTCGTCGCTGCCGATCCACAAGCGCTCGCGGCCTGGCCGCTCGCCGTCGGCGGCGAGGTGCAGTGACAGGGTCCGTTTGCCGTCGAGCGCGGAATGCAGCGACCGCCAAGGCTGACCCGGCCGCGACTGCCAGAACACGCCCTGATCGGTCCCCGCCAGCAACAGGCCGCCCTGGGTGGTGGCGAAGCTGAAGACCTTCGCCGCTTCCGGCAGTCCTTGGCCGTTCGGCTGCCAGGCGGCGCCCGCCTCGGCCGCTGACGCGGACAGCACGCCCGCGCCGATGGTCCCGGCATGCAGCCAGTGCCCGTCGCCACGTTGTTGACCGATCAGGCTGTAGATGTTCGCCACCGGCCCCGGCGCGGACCAGCGGCCATTGGCGAGCAGACGCACGCCGCTCGCGGTCCCCGCCAGCAGCCCCAATTCGGTCTGCATCAGACTGCCGACCCGATCCTCCAGCGGCGACTCGCCGGCCGCCGGGAACACTCCCGCGGCGGTTCCCACCGGCATGCGGTTCGGATCGCCGAGCAAGGCCAGCACCGGCTGACCGCCCAGCGCTAGGTTTTCCCGCGTCCAGGCGCCACCACGCAGGCGCCAGACCTCGCCCGCCTGGGTGCCCGCCAGGATGTCGCCCTGGTCCGTGGCGACGAGGCTCGTGACATGCCCGGCCCCAGGCGGGCCAATGGGCGTCAGATGGATGCCGCCTGGCAGAAAAGGCCCGGCCACCGCGAGCAGCAGACCGAGGGCGGTCAAGACGAGTGCGTATGTTTTGCGTTGATTCATCGGTTCCTCCGCGAGAAACCCCGTCCCTTCGGAACGGGGAGGTAGAGCGGCTGCGACCGTGCAGCCACCGGACATGGGGACGGGCTTTCCGCCTGCCGGGTCGCGCGACTCTCTCAATACTTGCCGAGCATCTTCATGATGAGCTTGTGAATGCTGTGGTACGACAAACCGGGATTGAGATACATCACGGCGCAGGTTCCCGTGCGCAGATTGATGCCTTTCTCCGCCGCCAGCGCGATGGCCTCCGGGGTGTCGTGCGCCATGTGGACCCAGACATCGCGGATGCCCGCCGCGGCGGCGGCGGCGATCCAGTCGCGGGTCTCCGCTTTCGGTACCTCGACGATCAAGCCCTCGACGGGGCCGGGTAACTGCGCCAGCCCAGGGTAGGCGACGTCGCCATCGATGAAGTTGGCGCTGGGATCGATCGCATAGACCGTTTTGCCCATCGCCTTCAGTCCGCGATAGCTGAGAAGCGGGAAGGGTTTGGCCTGGGAGCGGCCAACGACGGCGTAGCTGGAGAGGGTGAAGAAGGTTTCGTAATTCGAGGCCATGAGGTTGCTTTCCAGTTGAGTGAAGACACATAAATTTGGCACTTGGAACCGCAAAGGCGCAAAGGACACCAAGCAAAACAACGGGTTGTCTCCTCCGCGCCCTTCACCCGCAGGTGACGGTCTCCGTCTGGACCGCGCGTTAAAAGACGTTGCGCCCTTTGCGGCTCAACGGCTCTTTTCAGGATAAAGCGAAACGGGGTCCGCGTCCTGCCCGACAACCGGCGCCTCCGCAATCTCCTGGGCGGGCGTCACCACCAGCCGTTTGCCATTGATCAGTGCATCCGTCACTTTCCGGCGCGCCTGCGTCAGGGTCCGTGACAGGGTCGTGCGCGAGATGCCCATCCGCCGCGCGCAGTCTTCCTGATACAGACCTTCGAGGTCCGCCAGCCGCAAGGCTTCCAGTTCGTCGACGCGCAGCACTACGCTATCCATGCCGCGTCCCGAGCGGCCGCAGGGTTTAAAACAGAGAAAGCCCGGATCGAATCCGATCCAGCGGGCACGTCGACGTCGACCCAACACGGTGCCTCCCAAGGGTGGTTCGTTCTGATTTGAGAGGTCCAGTTAAACGCACATATGTTCTTTTTGCATTGACAAATATCAGGGTAATTCGCTCGGAAAAACGGCGATGATGTCGATCAGAAGAGTCGGGAATCGAATTTCATCCAAGTGGCGCAGACGCCCGCCTGTCATGGGGTCGCCGCCGCTCGCATCAGCCAGGAGACAGATGTCCATGAGCGAACAATCTGTGAACAAGACGAGACGGCGCGTGCTCGTTGCCGCGACCAGTCTGGTCGGCGCCGTGGGCGTTGGCTACGCGCTGGTTCCGTTCGTCGCGTCCATGAATCCGAGTGCCCGCGCGCGGGCTGCCGGGGCTCCGGTCGAGGCGGATATCGGCAAACTGGAGCCGGGCGGACTGTTGCGGGTCAAATGGCGAGGGCAACCGGTGTGGATCGTGCACCGGACACCCGAGATGCTCGCCTCTCTGGCCAGCAACGAACCCAAGCTGGTCGACCCGGCGTCGGAGGTACCCCAGCAGCCGGCGTATTGTCAGAACGCCACCCGCTCCATCAAGCCGGCGTATCTGGTCGCGATCGGCATCTGCACCCATCTGGGCTGCTCGCCGATCTACCGGCCGGAAGTCGCCCCCGACGACATGGGCGCCGATTGGAAGGGCGGTTTCTTCTGCCCCTGCCACGGTTCGCGCTTCGATCTCGCGGCACGGGTGTTCAAGAATGTTCCGGCGCCCACCAACCTGGTGATCCCGAAGCACGCCTATCTCAACGAGACGACCCTCCTGATTGGGGAGGATGGCGGCGCGGCCTGATGCCGGCCCCAGAACCTTTGCAAACCGAAATTCGGTGAAGCCATCACAATGACGCTCAAATAGCACACGGGAGAACAGCATGCCATTCAAAGACGGAACCGGTCCGAGTCAACCAGGTCAGGGTCAAGGCCGAGGTCAAGGGCAGGGTCGAGGGCAAGGTCAAGGGCAAGGTCAGGGCCAGGGGCAAGGTCGGGGCCAGGGCCAGGGCCAGGGCCGAGGGCAAGGCGGTTGTCGCGGACGTCAAGCGGCAAACCGCGCGGGACTGAGTCACGCTGGGAGCCAAGGCGGACGCGGACTTGGCGGACGCGGTCAAGGCGCGGGCACCAAGGGCAGCGTCAATCCGGTGATGTCCTGGATGCAGCAGCAGCTCAACGAGCTGCGGTCCATGGTCCAGCAACTGACGGAACGACTGGATGCGGCCCGTCCGGATTCACATTCATCCTAAATTCGGCATTTGGAACCGCAAAGGCGCAAAGGACAAAAAGAGAAATAAGGTCTTGCAATGCGCACGACGATCACCCGTTGGGTGACTGTCGTCATTGAGACAAGCCATTGAACGAATTGGCGTTCTTCGTGTCCTTCGTGTCCTTCGTGTCCTTCGTGTTCTTCGCGGTTTTACTGCTCTTTTTAGGTTCATAGGACACGCGGAGACGATCTGATGAAACTTGCCATCTCTATCGCTGGCCAAACGATTGATTCACCCTTCGACGCCCGTTTCGGACGCGCCGAATCCTTCTGTCTGGTCGACTCGGACACCGGCGCCTGGACGGTCCACGCCAATCCGGCGCTCTCGGCGTCGGGCGGGGCGGGCGTCCAGGCGGCGCAGTTCGTTGCCAAGCTCGGCGCGCAGGCGGTCGTCAGCGGGGCCTATGGTCCCAAAGCCTACGACACGCTCTCCGCCGGAAACATCCAACGCTTTCTCGCGCCGGGGAACGAAGCCCGCAGCGGTGCCGACATCCTGGCCGCGTTCCGGGCGGGGCAGTTGACCGAAGCCGATGGCACCACCCATGGCGGCCATCACGGAGGCTAGGGAATGATGCAGATCGTCATTGCTAGCGGCAAGGGTGGCACGGGTAAAACCACCGTCGCCACCAGCCTGGCGCAGGTGGCCGCGGAACGGGGCGCGGTGCGTTTCCTCGATTGCGACGTGGAAGCGCCCAACGCCGCGCTTTTCCTCCATCCCGTCCTGGAGACCCATCGGGACGTGGGCATCCGTGTGCCGCGCGTGGATGCGCAAGCCTGTACCTACTGCGGCAAGTGCGCCGAGGTCTGTCAGTTCCACGCCATCGCCGTGGTCGGCAAAAAGGTGCTGGTGTTTGACGATCTCTGTCACGGCTGCGGCAGTTGCACCTGGCACTGCCCGGAACAGGCGATCAGCGAGCACCTGGCCGTGACCGGCGTGATCGACAGTGGCACCACGCCGGAGGGCATCGCCTTCGCCCAGGGCGTGATGAACGTCGGCCAGACCATGGGCGTGCCGATCCTGCGCGAACTGAAACAATGGACCCCGGCGACCGGTGACGCACCCCCTTCGACTTCGCTCAGGGCGAGCGGCGCGCTCGAAATCCGCGACGCACCGCCCGGCGCCTCCTGTCCGGTGGTGGAAACGATGCGCGGGGCGGATTTCGCGCTGCTCGTCACCGAACCGACGCCCTTCGGTCTGCACGATCTGAAACAGGTCGCCGCCATCGCCCACGACCTGGGCATCCCCGCCGGCGTAGTGATCAACCGCGACGGCATTGGCGATGCCGCCGTTGGCACCTGGTGCGCCGACCGCGGACTGCCGATTCTGCTGCGCATCCCAATGGAGCGGCGCATCGCCGAGGCCATCGCCAGCGGCCAGACCCTGGTGGACGCCGTGCCTGACTATCGGGTTGGATTCCAGGAACTGTTGGAGCGCATCGTCGCCGGGGTGAACCCATGAAACAGCTTGTCATCCTCAGCGGCAAGGGCGGCACCGGCAAGACCAGCGTCACCGCGGCCTTTGCTCATCTGGCGTCCCAGGGGCCGCTCGCCGACAGGATTTTGTTGGCCGACGCCGATGTGGACGCCGCCAATCTGGAACTCGTCCTCCAGCCGCGCCGGCTCGACACCCAGCCGTTTCGCGGCGGTCAGGTGGCCGTGATCAACGAAGACACCTGCGTACACTGCGGCGACTGCGAGTCGGTCTGCCGCTTCGACGCCATCATCGAGACCGACGGGCGCTGGACGATCGACCCCATCGCCTGCGATGGCTGCGCCGCCTGCGTCTACCAATGTCCGACCGACAGTATCGCCATGCAGGAACAGACGGTCGGCGAATGCGCGCGGTCCGACAGCCGTTATGGACCGCTCCATCATGCCCATCTGTCTCCAGGACAGGAAAATTCCGGCAAGCTGGTCACCCAGGTCCGGCAGCGCGCCCGCCAGCAGGCGCTGGACGAACAGCGTCAAGTGGTCATCGTGGATGGCCCGCCCGGCATCGGCTGTCCGGTGATTGCCGCCGTGTCGGGCGCGGATCTGGCATTATTGGTGACCGAACCGACGGTCTCCGGCATCCACGACCTGCGCCGCGCGCTGCAAACCGTCCAGCACTTCGGGGTGCCGGCGCTGGTCTGCATCAACAAGGCCGATGTCTATCCGGCGGGCGCGCGGGAGATCGAAGCCGATTGCGCCGCACAGGGCATTCCCACGGTCGGGCGGATCCCCTTCGATCTGACCGTCGCCAGCGCCATGGTCGCGGGCGAGGCGGTGACCCTCTATCGCCCCGACGCACCCGCCAGCCTTGCGCTGTCCGCGCTCTGGGCGCGCGTCCTGCCCTTTCTGCTGGAAGCGCCGGCATGACCGCACGAAAAACCTTTGAACAACCCAATCAACAACCAGGAACTTTGAGATGAAAATTGCCATTACCGCCGAAACCAGCCAGGGTCTCGACAGCCAGGTCGCCCAACATTTTGGCCATGCACCCTATTTCATTCTGGTGGACATTGACGACGGCGCCGTGACCGCGACACAGGACATCGCCAATCCCTTCGCCGAAGCCCATCAGCCGGGCGAAATTCCCACCTTTATCAAGCAACAGAACGCCGAGGTCATGTTGAGCGGCGGCATGGGCGGGCGGGCCATCGAGTTCTTTACGCAGGCTGGCATCAAAACCGCCACCGGCGCGACTGGCACGGTGCGCGAATCGCTGGAGAAGTATCTCGGCGGCACGCTTGCCGCCGCCGCGCCCTGCGCCGAGAGCGTGGCGCACGGGCACGGGTAAACCGGAGACTTGCAGTTGAGACGGAGCCATCCTTGACGGCCTGGATCCTGATCGCCGGCCTCCTCGCGGCCGGTGTCGCCCTGACACCGGCCCTGCTGCATCGTGTCTACCGGGCGCCGCGCATCCGCGAACAGGGAACGCCCGCCGCGCTCGCCCTGCCCTATCGCAGTCTGCGCATTCCGACCGTCAACGGCAAAACCCTATTCGGCTGGCTGGTCTCGCCCGCCGAGCCCGCCGCACCGCTGCCCGCGGTGATCGTGCTGCATGGTTGGGGCGGCAACGCGGAACAGATGCTGCCCTTCGCCGCCCCGCTGCATCGCGAGGGTTATGCGGTGCTGCTGCTCGACGCCCGCAATCATGGCCTCAGCGACACCGACGGATTCTCCTCCCTGCCGCGCTTCGCCGAGGATCTAGAACACGGACTCGACTGGCTCGCGCGTCAACCGGGCATCGACCCCAGGCGCCTGTCCCTGCTTGGACACTCGGTGGGCGCCGGCGCGGTGCTACTCTTGGCGTCGCGCCGCCGCGATCTTTCCGCGGTCATCAGCATCGCCGCCTTCGCCCATCCGGAGCAGCTCATGCGCCGGCAGTTTCGCGGCAACCGCATCCCCTGGACACTCGGCTGGCTGGTGATGCGCTGGGTCGAGCGGACCATCCAGGCGCGTTTCGATGACATCGCCCCCTGCCGGACCATCCGGCACGTCTTCTGCCCCGTCCTGTTGGTCCATGGCGAGACCGACTCGCGGGTTCCCCCCGCGGACGCGGCGCGCATTTACGCCAATCGGCGGGATGCCTCGACCGAACTGCTGCTGCTCCCCGACACCGATCACGATTCCATCGACGCCATCGAAACGCATGCCGATGCGCTGCTCGCGTTCCTCGGGAAAACCTGCCGCGGAGGATCCCCAGCGCCTCACCAGGGGAAGGACGCGGCGCAATCGTCGGACACCTCGCTACCGAGGCAGGTCTGACTGTTATATCCTTGGCCACGGAGCCAAGGGTCTTGCCATCCATGTCGCGCTTGATCGCCTGTTCCTTGAACTCGGTGGTCTATTCCGGCTTCGGGATCTTCTGCTTCATCGTCTCCAGTGTGAACGTCAGTTTACGTCACCCTTGTGAAGACGAAATTTCGGAAGAACCTCATTTCAATATAAGGGTCGACTTATGTTCACTCATGTTAGGCATGTGGCGTTGCCCCGGAATCTTGTTATGTTGTTTTCCATTCGCCTGCTATTGATTTTAGCGATCCAAGCCCTGCTAGCACCCCTGTTAACAGCCGTCGCCGCGCCGGCAGAACGCGCCGACACTCTCTGGCAGGTCGCTGAAATCTATCTTGCCACCATGGATTACGCGCCAGATCAGGAAGGCTTGCAGTATTGGTCGCAGGAAATCGAAACCAAGCCGGAATGGACGCCGACCACGGTCGCCCAAAGCTTTTTCGATCAGCCACTAGTACAGGACAGGTACCCGGACAGCCAGGTTTTCGGATCCTTTATCGAGTCGCTCTACCAAAATATTTTCAGGCGTAGCCCCGACAGCACTGGCTACGCATACTGGCTTGGCGAGCTTGAATCAGGCCGTATCCTGCGCAACCAGATGATCATTGCACTGATTAACGGCGGCTGGGCGAATTTCGATGCAGCCGAGGACATGGCACGCTTCGAAAACCGTCTCAGGGTCAGCTTGGCTTTCGCGGACTACCAGACCGCTTATGGCATCAACTACAGCACCCTTGGCACTGTCGATCAAAGCTACCTGCGACAGGCCGGCTCCGAAGTACTGAAAGGTGTCACGGATAGTGCTGCCACCCGCTCTACGGCGATCGCCCGCATTCCTGGCTTACTGGAGTCACTCGCCCAGCAGTCTGTCAATGGCGTCCTTATCCTGGATCCCATCGCCGCCGACGGCAGTGTACAGGGCCATTATCGACCAGCTCCAGGGAGTGGCGAGACCATGACAGGGTTTTCCGTTAGCCCAAGCGGCAAGGCGAGTTTCTGGCCAGAAGATGACCCCAACGCATCGGTTTTAACCGCCGAGGTGACCTCCGGGCTGGCTCTCAGTCTCGACTATGCGGGCGTCTTCTTTGATGGAAACGGCGAGTTGACTAACGAGGAACGAAGCCTACTCCAAGCGATGTTCGACGGCTCGATGGGCGACTCACTAGCTTTGATCCCGCTTAACGTGGCCTGCAAATCCGCCGCGATGATCGACGACAAGCAACTAGCCGCATTGCTAGCGCCTTGGCAACTGGCACTTAAATATTTTTATGCGGATCGCACCACACAGGTGCTTGCTGCAACGCAGCTTGCAAATTGCGATTTTTTTGGCGATGGCACGTCAGGCAAACCAAACGCCAGTGCTTCCAGCCATCTCATCATGTCTGCTTCCTGCCCATTTCCGGTAGTCTTTGGCTATTTTCCCTTTGATGAAATCGGAGCTGCTGAAAGCGGCGCTGTTGAAAGCTCAAGGCTCGACAGTGCCGAGACGTATGGTTCGAACACCCCCCTTTTACCAGGCTCATCACCGGAGGCGAGCGGTCAGATCTCAACGCTTGCAGCATTGACAGCCAACATCCTCGATCAAGCCCTCATCGACAACTTCGGGCCTTGTAATGCTAAATGCCGTGGGGCCTGTGGCGCTGACTGCCCCATGTCCAATTGTGGTCCGCCCGAAGATTTCTGGGACTGCCTGCTCGACGAAGAGGGTAACAACACGGGTTACAAGCAACGTTATGATGTTTACCGTTGCGGCACACATCCGGCGTGCATCACACATGATGCCTGTTACGACTATGAAAACGCTTTTTGGGGTTGCGGCAGTTGGATGTCGGCGATTCGGCGTCATCATGTCGACTGGTTAACTCCCGACGCGCCTTCTGCCACTCGGTCATGTGATGCCAAGGTTGTCGTCACCTATGGTCCGGACCAGGCATCGGCTTGGGGCTTTGGTCTCGGACCCTATACTGACGAACGTCTATTCGCCTACTCCGACGACTACCATAATTCCGATGGCAAGCTGGGTATCTTTGATCCCAATCTCTGTCTGCTACCGAACGCCTTGTTAACCGTCAGCGCTCAGCCGCTCAGCACCCTTACACCTAATGCATACAGCTTACGGGTTGACGCAACTAGGATCGTTTCGCCGGTTCTTCCCGATCCGGTTCGCCTAGTGGATGCCCGCTGGAATTTTGGTGACAGTCAATCTGATAGCCAAGGTTCCGAGGACAACATCAGCGTGACCAATGGCACCGCGACCCTGACTTTAGTGCGTCATTATCCACTGGATGTTATCGAGCACAGATATCCATTCAGCGTCGAGCTTCAGCTCGATGGCGATATCATCGGTCAGGCTGAACGTGACATCGTCATTCCGGGAAGTGCCGTCAGCGTCAGCATTCAAGCGCCGCGCATCGTTACGGTTGAGTTACAAGGCGGCGCCACTCAGTACGACCATGAGTTTGAGGCCGTAGCCACTCCGCCCGGCAGCTACCGCTTCGACTGGAATTTTGGCGATGGCTCGACAACAAGCGATAACGGGATTTCCAGCGAAACCCAAACGTCGTCAAGCGTTAGCCACGCATACATGGGGCTTGTAGGTGGCGAACACTTCAATCCGAGCGTCAAGCTTTACGATTCAATCGGATCGATGTTGGGCGAGGATAGTATTTCCATCACTATCGAGGATCCATGTGGCGGTGTCGGCACTTTCACCTGCGCCAACGGCACCAGGATTTGCGCGAACATCGTCTGCAACCAGCGGGACGATTGTGGCGATGGCAGCGATGAGGTGACGACTATTTGTGGCATACCAAATGCGTGCTGTGTCGCCACGAATGGTTGTCCTGGAGAAACGGCTACGAGTTGCAGTGAAACCTGCTGTTGCTGCCCTTGGGGACAGGTTTGTGATCCTAGTAACCCAGCCAATGGTTGTATCTCCACCGGGAGTGTCATGGCGGTAGGTGAAATGACTTCCAGCCAAGCGATTAGGAAGATATTGAATCAACCAAAGACACCTTGATCATCGTTCGTGCCTTAAAGCATGCGCGGCGGCTCCCTGAGTTATGCTGGAATCTGGTGTATGAGCCGAGGCTGATGGGGGTTTGGCAGCAATTCCCGCTGAAAAAATAACACTTTAAAAACAATATCTTATTTTTACACGGATCGGCATATTGTCAGCAGTTAAGACGCTGTTATAGATCTCGTATTTATCATCCAGACATTTCATGGGAACAAAACTCATAAACATCTGTCTACAGCAATATAAGTTGAATAGATTTAGAATGACGGGGTGTATCATGAAACCTAATTGGTTAT
>NZ_CAIPNF010000110.1 GCF_903866365.1 uncultured Thiocystis sp. | reverse complement strand
CACTGGCCGCGCGCCGCCGGGCCGCGCGAACCGCCCGCATGCCAGCGCATCGAAGATCGGGGGATTGCCTTCGACCGCTGGCAGACGTTCAAGGGGCTGACGGTCGCCGGCGTCCTCTTCGCCGCGTTTCTCTGGGCACCCTGGCCACGGGATCTGCTGGCGCTCGCCGGGGCCGGGCTGCTGCTGACGAGCCGTCGGTTGCACTCCCGACACATGCTGGGCCTGGTCGATTGGCAACTGTTGATCCTGTTCGTCGGTCTGTTCACCGTCAATCATGCGCTTCAGCAGACGGGACTGCCGGCGCGGGCGGTCAGTGACCTGGCACGGGCCGGGCTGGATCTGCAGGCACCCCTCCCGCTCTTTGCCGCCAGTGTGCTGCTCAGTAACCTGGTCTCCAATGTCCCGGCGGTCATGCTGCTGTTGCCGGTGGCGACACATCCGCTCAGCGGTCCGCTGTTGGCGCTCTCCAGTACCTTGGCGGGGAATCTGTTGCTGATCGGCAGCATCGCCAACCTCATCGTGGCGCAGGCCGCCGCGCAGCACGGCATCCGCCTGGATTGGCGCACCCATGCCCGCGTCGGCATCCCGGTCACCCTCGTGACCCTGGGGATTGCAGCGCTGGCGCTTTGGGTTCAGCAAATGCGCTAGCATCCGAAACAGGAGACAAGAGGAGGAAAGAGCATGAATGATCGCAGACAACCACCGCGACCTTTCGCCGGTGCGTTACTCGGTGCCCTCGTCGTGGCAACCAGCATGGTTAGCGCCGATCCCGCCGTCGATTCGATCCTGTCTCGCATCTATGACGGCTACGACCAGCAAAACGCCTGCTGGCGTGCCCGCTCGGAGACGCCCGGTGGGTTTTGCTGTCTGAAAATCGATCGTCAGGATCGCATCGAAACGGCCAGCGGTCAGCGTCTTTATGTCTTGCTGGCCGGCGGATGCTTTGACAGCGAGGGAAAACCGGAAGACACACATGTCAGCACCGGGATGATCGGTGCACTGGCGATCGGAATCGGACCGAACGAAATCAGTATCTTAGCCGGGGATCCACGCATGCCGATGGGATCCTGGGGGACGGCTCCAACCGACTGGACGCTCGTGAAGCTGGAACCAGCGGATTATTGGGGTTGGCTCAACACCCTTGGCTATACCGGGCAAGGACGCACGGAAAGCGTCTATATGATTCTCGCGCCCTATGGAAAGCGGATTCGCGATCTGGGCGGCATCAAGGCCGGATTTGATGATGCGGGTGCTTGTGTCGAGGAAGACCACTGCCCGTCAACCGCTCTTGAAACCAAACTCGATATCGACAGCCTCCAACTTGATGCCAAGGTCTTTCCCTTGCTGATCACGCTCACCGGACAGATCGAGGGGCGACCGATCGCGCCCAAGACCTGGACGTTACCATTCGATCCCGATTCCTGGACCTATGTCGAACCGGACGATTGGCCGCTCGCCGCCGATGAGTGAAGCGAGCAACGCTCAGGAGCTTTCCGCGATGCCATTGACCGACCGCCGCCAGGGCTACCACTACAGCGGTTTCCAGTTCTCGGAGGATGGTGCCGTCGCGCATGGGGGCGGCATCGCCTACCGCGAGCGGCCCTTTCCCCCCAGCGCCCGCCGACGTTTCCGGCTCTGGCTGGCGGTGGTGCTGCTCGGCACCTTCCCCGGCATCCCGCTGCTGGCCGCGTCCGGGCTGCATGAGCGGCTCTTCTGGATCGTGATCCCTGTTCTTGTGCTGGCCTACTGGCTACACCGACGCATCCATGCCTGCCCGCGCTGCGGCGGAGCCTCGCGGGTGCTCAAGACCCCGCATCACGGCGCGCCGGTGCTTTATCTCTGCCCACGCTGCCGCACCTTCTTCGAGCATGGGGAGATCGAGGGCGGATGGCCGTGGAAATGAGTCGGACATCCTGACCAGGCGGCTTTTCCGATCGACTTGGTCGATTCATCGAAGCCTGCGCGCCATCAACACGCGGCTGGTGCTGCTGGGTATGTTCCTTCACAACAATCGCTTCGGCCAGCCTGCCGCACGCCGGCTTGACGGGACGACTCAGACCGCCGGAGATGCGCGATGACACGCTGGATCATGCTGATAGTTGCGTCGCTGCTGGCGATGCCGGTCGGGGCGCGTTCGTCGGGCGACGAACCGAAAGACCGCGACCAAGACCGTCGCGACAAGATCATCCGTCCTTTGATCCCCGGAACGTCTGCGCCGGATTACGGCGCTCCAGCGGTCATCATCAAGGAGGGGAAAGTCTACGATCTGATTCCGGGGACGCATGTACCGGATTATGGCTCGGGTCGCTATATCATCCAGAAGCGATGATCTCGCAGATGCTGGACGACAGCGATCATGCAAGGCTTGCTCGGCTGCCGCGGGAGTCGCCGGATGTCTTGCTGGCCTACTGGTTGCGAGGACCAGACCAGGGCGGATGCCCTGGCGGTGGCGCTGCTCGGAATCGCGCCCTTCGGTCAGGATCGGCTATTGGCGCACCACGCCGCGCTTGTTGCGGCGCTCGGCACGGAGCGCCTGGCATTGATCGACCTCGGCGCGGTTCCGCCTCAAAGGCAACGCCAGATCCTCAAGCGCAGCCGTCTGCTCTATGCGCGGGAGTGCGCGTTGGTCGGTCCCTTCGAGCTTGGCGTCTTGCGCGCCTGCCTGGATGTGCGTTGAATCTCCCCGGCGGCGGGTGTTCGATTCCGTGTCGACGCCGCTGCGTCGGACCTGGACGCGGCTCTTGCGTGTCTCGCCCCCTTTCCTGCCGTCTGCATTGACCGAGATTGCGATCATGACCAAACCCGTGACCCCGCTGGGGGTGTAAGCCCAAACCCCAGAAAATTCCGTCAGCCCAGACTCAGCCCCGCCACGATTGCATCCAGGTCGATGAGTGACCCGGTGCCTCGGAACGTGTAGTGCCCGTTAAGATGGATGTGACGCCACGCTGTCGGGGAGATCTTCTTGATCATGGCCAGGGCCTTCGCGTTCCCGCTGGCCTCGTACTTGGTGAGCAGCCGCGACAGGATCCGGAGCGCGATCGAGGGACTGGACAGGGCGGTTTCCTGGTTTGGGGCCGATGTCCGCGCGGGCATCAATTCGCCCCCTTCGCCTTTCGCTCAAATACCTGCACCGCCGCTTGCTCCAGCACCACCACGGCCCCAGCATCCGAACCCGCCTGGGCACCGAGCTTGCCGGTCAGCGAGGCGATCCACGTCGGCCAGTCGCGCGCGGCCTGTTCCAGCTTCTTCCAGACCTTCGGCGGCAGGGTG
>NZ_CAIPNF010000109.1 GCF_903866365.1 uncultured Thiocystis sp. | reverse complement strand
GTCATAGCGTCCGAAGTCGTCTAGTATAAGCCGTGTCGAAAAGGTGGCCGTTCGGGTGGTCGAGGGTGGCCGTCCGGGTGGTCGAGGTGGCTGAAACAGCGAGGCGGCAGATATGGCACTCACAGCAAGGCGAGTCGAGACAGCAGCAGCGGGAAAGTATGCCGACGGCGGTCGGTCCGGTCTCTGGCTTCAAGTTTCACCGACTGGCGCGCGGCGCTGGTTCGTCCGGGTGGTCGCGATCCGATCCAGCACCGGCACCAGCAAGCGGCAGCGCGGTACATTCGCGCGCACCGGCGCGGGTGGAGAAACCCGAAACAATGCTCGGCAGTGGGTCGATCTAGCGCAAGCTAGACAGCATGTAGTGCCTAGCTTTGGCTGACGACACAATCTATTGCGTGTTGTCTTGTTTAGGGCTATTGTGTGCGGAATCGACCGACTGCCGCCTAACTAAATTGCCGCGAACCTTGCGGATTTGGACTGGCCGGAACAATCCATAGAATGGGTGGCAGTCGCGGCATGGATGAAAGTCTAGGCGCTAAATCGTCGGCTAAGTGAGTGCGTGCCGACAAGGACAAGGGATCTCCATGGATGGCGAGTGATTGCGTTTATGCGCGGCCCTGAAAGACACCGGTTATGTCGAGCTAGCCCACCATGCGTCTGCGCGTGGTGGGGTTTTGCTCGCCGTCCGGTGCCTTCTCGCGTTCCGCGCGGTGAGCATCTACCCAGGTAGCTCATCACATGACCGAATCATCTAATACCTTCCTGCGAATCAAAACAGTCGTTTCCCGTACTGGCTTATCCCGCAGCACCCTCTACGCTCACATTCGATCCGGCACTTTCCCGGCACCTATCAAGATCGGCGTGAAGGCTTCGGCCTGGCTGTCGACCGACATTGATGCCTGGCAGCAAGCGCAGATTGACGCCTCGCGCACCGGCAAAGCGGCAGCGTGAGGCGATCATGGAAAAGACTCTCACGCGTCCGAGCCTGCGCGCGGCCATCAATGCCATGTGTCGGCAATGCGTCTATGACCCGCTGGCGAAAGGCTCCTGCCTTCAGCAAATCATCGAATGTGCCATTGCCGACTGTCCGCTCTATCCCTTGCGCAGACAGCGTAAAAGCCGTGTTTCTGGCGATCCGTCGATAGAGGGTATGTCGCGCCCGGCAACCCGTCAAAGTGGCCTTAACGAGGTTCCTGTCGACTCTGGCGATGGATTGCGAGGCGAGGGATGACCAGACAACAGAAAGCCGCGTCGACTCGGGATCGACGCGGCTTGGACAGGCATTCTCGGCACGGCCATTCTACACCAGCACGGCGGCGCAGCGAGTCAGCAGCAACTCAGTGTGCGCGCTTGCTCGCCTACCTTCAGCGGCGAGGCCATGTGTCGACCTTCGAGGCACGAGGCGGCGCGCTTCGCATTCCTCACCCAGCAGGAAGAGTGTTCGACTTGCGGTCGGCGGGTGTCGGCATTCTGACCGAATGGGACGAGCGGCAAGGTTGCGGTCGGTACTTCCTGCGAGGTAGTCACGATGCCATCGAAGGATAGAGGCCGGGTCAAGGGCCGCGCGACCAGTGGCAGCTTCACGGCGCTACCTCACTCGGTCTTTCGCGCCAGTGGCGAGCGACCCGCGCCAGTGGCAAATCTTCACCCATCGGCGCGCGCGTTCCTGGTGGACATCTGTCAGCAGTTGAACGGGCGCAACAATGGCAACCTGGCTGCTTCACCATCGGTCATGTCGGCTTATGGGTGGACCACCGGCAGCGGCATCAACTCGGCAGTGGTCGAGCTGGTGGCGTTCGGCTACCTGGTGCAGACCCGGCAAGGTGGACGCAACCGATGCAGCCTCTACGGGGTTACGTGGCGCGGTATCGACGAAGGGCCGCATGATGCGAAGCCGGACCCGGTACCGTTGAACCTCTGGCACGCGGACAAGGAAGAACAGCGCGATCCTGAATTCATGCGGCGCTGGAAATCCATTCAGCAAGGTCGGCGCGGTAAAAACGCTTCTCTCTATACGGACAAGGGTTCTCTCTCAAGAGAGAAGTCGGCAAGAAATGAGGCCGCTTAAAGGGCCTGGCTTCTCTCTATGCGGACAAGTCAGGGCCTTTTTCGCGTTTTTGCTTCTCTCTATATGGACACCTTCTATAAATCTACCATGTGGGTGCAGCTTTTCTGAGAGGCAGAAAGAGAGGCAAAAAGAGAGCGAGGCGCGCGCGCGGTCGACACTTCGCGCAATTTCGCGGCTCACGGATCGGACGGTAGAGGGTAAGGGTCCGGCAAGGATCAGAGGCCGGACGGCTCACGGATCGGTTTAGACGGCGATTGAGACGGGTGACGAAATGGCAGCAGCGAAGCGAGACGAGAAAGGCCGATTCCAGATCGGTAATCCTGGTGGTCCTGGTCGACTGAAGCGCCAGACCGAGGCCGGTTATCTGTCCGTGCTCATGGAAGCTTGCGACCTTGAGACATGGCGCGGCATTGTCGACCGCGCAGTGACCGATGCGACCGACGGCAACGAGAAGGCGCGGTCCTGGCTGGCGTCCTATCTGGTCGGCGCTCCGAGCGCAGAGGCACCCAGCACCAGCACGGTGGTCATTCAGCAGTTGTTGCACGTCGACCCGGCGCTTGATGCGGCAGCGGCGCAACTGGCGAAACCCGCCATCGGTCGCGAGAAATATCCGATCCTGCAAGCCGATGATGAATGGATCGACGCCATCAAGGCCGAGGCGGCGGCGGCGATCCTGGCAGCAGAGCAAACAGACGCTGGCTAGAAAATCTAGCGCAAGCTAGACGGCAAGTGATAAGCTAGAAAATCTAGCGCAAGCTAGACGGCAAGTGATAAGCTAGAAAATCTAGCGTAAGCTAGACGGCAAAGTGATAAGCTAGACTTTCTACCATCATCTAGCTTAGAGGCTTGCACCCATGACCGAACAAATTGCACTACGTTTTCCAGACGGCACGAAAGACCGCATCAAGGCCGCATCGCTTCCCGGCGAGAGTATGACCGGCGTCATTCTTCGCGCGCTCACCCAGATCGACAACGCAGCACCAGCACCGGACCAGATCCCAGACATTCGCGCAGACCTTGCTGCACTGGCGGCGAGAGTCGCGGCGCTTGAAGCTTCCCGACGTCGGGAAGTTGTCGAGGTCGACAAGATCGGCACCGAGGAGGTGGTGGTGATCGAGGAGGAGGTGGTGAAGGTCGAGGAGGTGGTGGTGGTCGGCAGCGATCCAGAGCGGCTATCGGCGCAGACCCGAGCGGCAGAACTGAAATCAGCAGGCGAGTCATTTCGCAAGATCGCGGCAACCCTCCATGCTGAAGGCTATCCGACCCGCAGCGGTCGCGGTCAGTGGCAGCCTGGCAGCGTCAAGGACATGCTCGGATAGGTGGCGGTCGATATCCATGTTGCCGGCGAACATGGCTAGACATCTGACCTGTCAAAACCTGATATCCGACTCGGGAAAACTCACGTTTGGAATGGTCCGTCGAGACTGAAAGGCGGGTGTCAGGTGGTCGCGGTTGCGGGTGGTCGACGGCTCAAGCGTCGTCTGAAAGGTGGTCTTTTAGGTGGTCGAGTGACTTTCCCGAAAGGCTTTATTCTTGCGATACAACTACTTGCGTTTTGAATTGGCGGAGAGAGAGGGATTCGAACCCTCGATAGGTTTTAAAGCCTATACTCCCTTAGCAGGGGAGCGCCTTCAGCCGCTCGGCCATCTCTCCAGTAATACGATTTTCTGACACCTAGGAAACAGGTTAAAAAATAGGTTTTTTAACTTTATCCTATTAGGGCGTTCGACGTAGGGTGTTCGGCGATCAGGTCAGCCAATTTAGCGACGAATATTCAAGATCAGGCCAAGCATCCTAACACGGCAGCCATCTCTTTTCCAACTCAATCAAGTTGGCCAGCGTGCCCCATCAGAGTCTCGCCTTGTCCTACTTCCGCTTGCTCCCGTTTGATCCGCTCGTAAATTTCTTCGCGATGCACGGATACCTCCCTAGGTGCGTTGACGCCAATGCGAACTTGATTACCTTTGACACCAAGGACCGTTACGGTGACTTCATCTCCGATCATAAGCGTTTCACCTACGCGGCGAGTCAAAATTAACATCGTTACTTTCTCCTTTCTTTACCTTTATTCCGATTCGATGATCCGCCCACTCCGGCAGCACGACCTTCGTCAGCGCCGCTTCCCGGAAGGCTTGATCAACTCCAGACCAAGTATCGATAAATGGCCTTATGTTGCAATTCTAGCAATTGCGATGGCATCACCATAGTTTTTTCACTTCCTGCAATGATATTTAGCCAATAAAATTGCTTGCAAGGTCATCGCGGGATGTTTTTCCGACCAGCGGTAAACCGTTCCATCTCGGCGACTCAGATTGGCATATCACGATCAAGCCGAAAGGCTTCATGAAGTGTACGCACGCCAAGCTCAAGATATTTTTCGTCGACCACGACCGAAATCTTGATTTCGGAGGTGGAGATCATGCGGATATTGATCCCCTCCCCGGCCAGACTGGCGAACATCTGGCTGGCGATTCCGGCATGGCTGCGCATCCCGACCCCGACCAGCGAGATCTTGACGATCCGCGCGTCGCCCAGCACCTGACGGGCTCCCAGTGCCTGGGCCAGGCCCTGGAGGATTTCCAGCGCCCGCGCATAGTCGTTGCGATGGACGGTGAAGGTAAAGTCCGTCGTGGCCGCCTGGTCGGCGATATTCTGGATGATCATGTCGACTTCGATGTTGGCGTCCGCGATCGGTCCCAGAATCCGGTGCGCCACGCCGGGCTGATCCGGCACGCCAAGCACGGTCAGTTTGGCCTCGTCGCGACTGAAGGCGATTCCGGAAATCTTGGCGTCTTCCACAATATCTTCCTCGAAGGTGATCAGGGTGCCCTCGCCCTCGTCGAAGCTGGAGAGCACACGCAAGGGAACCCGGTATTTTCCGGCAAACTCGACCGAGCGGATTTGCAGAATCTTGGAGCCCAGGCTCGCCATTTCCAGCATCTCCTCGAAGGTGATGCGGTCCAGTTTGCGGGCCTTGGGTTCGACGCGCGGGTCCGTCGTGTAGACCCCGTCGACGTCGGTATAGATCTGGCATTCGTCGGCCGTGAGCGCGGCGGCGATGGCCACCGCAGAGGTGTCCGAGCCGCCGCGACCGAGGGTAGTGATATCGCCGTGTTCGTCGATGCCCTGAAAACCGGCGATCACGACCACGCGCCCGGCGTCCAGGTCGGCCCGCACGCGCGCCGCGTCGATGTCGCGGATGCGCGCCTTGTTATGGGCGCTGTCGGTCAGGATATGCACCTGGCCGCCGGTATAGGAGCGGGCCGGACAGCCCTTGGCGGCGAGCGCCATGCTCAACAAGGCGATGGTGACCTGCTCGCCGGTGGACAGCAGCACGTCGAGTTCGCGCGGTTCCGGGCGTTCCTGGATCTGCTTCGCCAGCCCGATCAGGCGATCGGTCTCGCCCGACATGGCGGAGAGCACGACCACGACCCGATGCCCCTGGTCGGTCCAACGTTTGACCCGGTCGGCAACCAAGTGGATGCGTTCGACGCTCCCCACCGAGGTTCCACCGTATTTCTGCACAATCAGCGCCATCGATGCGTCCTAATCCGTCTGTCTTTCAGAGAGTTCAATGTTGCCCGGCGGGCGGTTTCATCCGGCCAGACGACTTCTCACCCAGCCATCCACCAATTCCAGGGCGGCGGGCAGACCTGCGGGATCGTTCCCGCCAGCCTGCGCCATATCCGGCCGCCCGCCGCCCTTGCCGCCGACCTTCCCGGCGACCAGGCCGATGAGTTCGCCGGCCTTGAGCCGATCGGTCAGATCCTTGGTGACGCCGGCCACCAGACTGACCTTGCCGTCCGACTCCGTGGCCAGGACGACCACGGCGGAGCCGAGTTTATCTTTGATCTGATCGAGCGTGGTCCGCAGGCTCTTGGGATCGGCACCATCGAGCCGGGCGGCGAGCACCTTGACGCCTTCCACCAGGATCGCCTGCGAGGCAAGATCCTGACCGGCGGAGCTGGCGAGTTTGGACTTGAGTTGCTCCAGTTCTTTTTCGAGCCGCCGGGCGCGCTCCATCAACTGAATGACGCGCTCGTCGACCTCCTCGCGTCCGCCCTTGAGCAGTCCAGCGAGACGCAACAGACGATCCTCATCGGCCTCGACCCAGTCCAGCGCGACGGCGCCCGTGGCGGCCTCGATGCGGCGCACGCCAGAGGCGATCCCGCCCTCGGCGAGAATCTTGACCAGGCCGATGTCGCCGACCGCCTTGACGTGGGTGCCGCCGCAGAGTTCGGTGGAAAAATCGCCCATGCGCAGCACGCGCACCTGTTCCGAATATTTTTCGCCGAAGAGCGCCACGGCCCCGGACGCCTTGGCGTCTTCCAGGTTCATGATCCGGGTTTCGACCAGATGATTGGCGCGGACCTCGCGATTGACCAGACGTTCGATGGTCAGTAACTGCTCGCGCGTGACCGGCTCGAAATGCGAGAAATCGAAACGTAGACGCTCCGGTCCAACCTGCGAGCCCTTCTGCTGGACATGCTCGCCCAGGACTTCGCGCAAGGCGGCATGCAGGAGATGAGTTGCCGAATGGTTCAGCGCGATCGCCGAACGCCGTGCCGCGTCCACGCGCGCCTCGACCCGGTCGCCGACCGCCAATTGCCCCTCGGTGACGCGCCCGATGTGGATCACGACACCCTCGCCTTTCTTTTGGGTGTCGAGCACCTCGAACCGGCCCGTCTCCGCGGTCAGCCAGCCACGGTCGCCGACCTGTCCGCCGGACTCGCCATAGAAGGGCGTGAGATCGAGGATCGCCAGCCCCTCCTCGTCGGCATCCAGGGTGTCGCAGGAATGACCGTCGCGGTAGAGCGCGACCACTGTCGCCTCTTCCCGGAGCCGTTCGTAGCCGCAGAAATCGGTCTCGCCCTGGATCTGGATGTCCAGCGTCTGCGTGGCACCGAATTGGCTCGCGGCCCGGGCGCGTTCTTTCTGCCGATCCATCGCCGTCTCGAAACCGTCCATATCCAGGCTCAGACCGCGCTCGCGCGCGATGTCCGCCGTGAGGTCGGTCGGGAAACCGAAGGTGTCGTAGAGCTTGAACACGGTCTCGCCGGGGATGCGGTCGTTCGCGAGTCCGGCAATCGCCTCGTCCAGGATGCGCATGCCATGCTCCAGGGTCTCGGCGAAGCGTTCTTCTTCAAGCAGAACCAGGCGTTCCACCTGCGCCTGACTGGTCAGGAGTTCGGGATAGGCGACGCCCATCTCCGTGACCAGCGGGGCCACCAGACGATGAAAAAAGGGTTCGGCGCAACCCAGCCGGTAGCCATGCCGGATGGCCCGCCGCATGATGCGCCGCAGCACGTAGCCGCGTCCTTCGTTGCCGGGGGTGACGCCATCGACGATCAGAAAGGCCGCCGAGCGGATGTGATCGGCGATCACCCGCAACGATTTGTCCGCGCGGTCGGCGCAGCCGGTGACCTGGGCCGCCGCATCGATCAGACGCCGGAAAAGATCGATGTCGTAATTGCTGTGAACCCCCTGCAGCACCGCCGCGAGGCGTTCCAGCCCCATGCCAGTGTCGACCGAGGGGCGCGGCAGTGGGGTCAGGTTGCCGTCGGCATCCCGATTGAACTGCATGAAGACCAGATTCCAGATCTCGACATAGCGATCGCCATCGGCGTCCGGCGAGCCGGGCGGTCCGCCGGGAATCTCCAGGCCATGATCGTAGAAGATCTCCGAGCAGGGGCCGCAGGGGCCGGTCTCGCCCATCGACCAGAAATTGTCCTTGGCGCCGCAGCGCGAAAAACGCGCGGGATCGACGCCGATCTCGTTCAGCCAGATCGCCGCCGCCTCGTCGTCCTCGGTAAACACCGTGATCCAGAGCTTCTCGGGCGGCAGGGCGAGTTCGCGGGTCAGATAGTCCCAGGCGAACCCGATGGCCTCGCGCTTAAAATAATCGCCGAAGCTGAAATTGCCGAGCATCTCGAAGAAGGTGTGATGGCGGGCGGTATAGCCGACATTCTCCAAGTCGTTATGCTTGCCGCCGGCGCGCACACAACGCTGGGAACTGACGGCACGGGTGTAGGCCCGCCGTTCGCGGCCCAGAAAAACCTCCTTGAACTGGACCATCCCGGCGTTGGTGAACAGCAGGGTCGGATCGTTGGCGGGCACCAGGGGGCTGGACGCCACCCGCTCATGCTGGCGCTGCGCGAAATAATCAAGGAAGCTCGCTCGAAGCTCTGCACTGGTCATCATGGGGAAGTCTCGAATGGACCGCTCGCGGGGTCCGGTCAGTCAGGCCAGCGCAGAACGCGCCGGATCGAATCAGTGGGAAAGCCGCGCTGCTCCAGGAAGCGCGCGCGTCGGCCATACTCAGCGCGATCGACGGGCGGCTCGGCACCGAAACGTCGATCGCAGGTGTCGGCCAGACAGGCCGGCCATTCGTCCCGCAGCGGTTCCAGGGAGCGTTCGATGAGGTCATCCTCAAGCCCTTTCTCGCGCAGTTCGCCGCGAATGCGCAGCGGCCCGAAGCCCTTGCCCATCCGCTCGGCTACGTAGTGTTCCGCCAGACGCGCCTCATCGACGAAACCTTCGGCTACCAGATGATCGAGCACCGCGTGAATGTCCTCTTCGACAAAGCCGCGAGCGGCAAGTTTGCGCGCCAACTCGCGACGCGCATGCTCGCGGATCGCGAGCAGCTTGAGGGCCAGGCGTTCGATCGCCGCCGTCGGGTCCGCCTCGCTCGTTTTTTGGGTCTGAACGCTCAGAATTTCAATCCTCGACCGGCGCCGCTGGTGGCTCTGGCTCTGGCGCCGGTTCGCCGCCCGCCTTCGGCAACCGCTTATCGCGGATCTTGGCCTCGATCGACTGCGCGATGGCGGGGTTTTCGCAGAGATAATTGCGCACGTTGTCCTTGCCCTGACCGATGCGGTTACCCTCGTAGCTGTACCAGGCGCCGGATTTCTCGATAAAACCCTCCTCAACGCCGAGCCCAATGATCTCGCCTTCGCGCGAAATGCCATGTCCATAGAGGATATCGAATTCGGCCTGCTTGAAGGGCGGCGCGACCTTGTTCTTGACGACCTTGACCTTGGTCTCGCTCCCGATCACTTCGTCGCCCTTCTTGATGCTGCCGGTGCGACGGATGTCGAGACGAACTGATGCGTAGAATTTGAGCGCGTTTCCACCCGTTGTGGTTTCGGGGGAGCCAAACATCACGCCAATTTTCATCCGGATCTGATTGATGAAGATGACGCAGCAATTGGAGCGATTGATATTCCCGGTGAGCTTGCGCAGCGCCTGCGACATCAGCCGCGCATGCAGGCCCATGTGCGAGTCGCCCATCTCGCCCTCGATCTCGGCCTTCGGCGTCAGCGCCGCCACCGAGTCCACCACCACCACATCGAGCGCGCCGGAGCGCACCAGCATGTCGGTGACCTCCAGCGCCTGCTCGCCGGTGTCCGGCTGGGAGACCAGGAGTTCCTTCATATTGACGCCGAGCTTTTCGGCGTAGACCGGATCCAGCGCGTGCTCGGCGTCGACGAAGGCCGCCGTGCCGCCCAGTTTCTGTGACTCGGCGATGATGTGCAGCGTGAGCGTGGTCTTGCCGGACGACTCCGGGCCGTAGATCTCGATGACGCGCCCCTTGGGCACCCCGCCAATCCCAAGCGCCAGGTCGAGACCGAGCGAGCCGGTGGAGATCGCCTCGATGTTGCGCACGGCACCCACGTCCCCCATGCGCATGACGGTGCCCTTACCGAACTGCTTGTCGATCTGGGTTAGCGCGGCGGCCAACGCCTTTTTGCGGTTCTCGTCCATTCAGTCTCCGTAAAACCTGATCTCAAATCAGGAATGCCAAACGCGTGATAAATTGAGTTTCGGCCACAGCGGAAATCGATAACTGCCATTCATCTTGGAAAGACGCCGATTATTGCATAGCCAACCCAGATGCGTCATTTCACCGCGCGGCGATTCAGCGCGACATATACTATCTGGGTATGCTAGGGCGTGTCATCAATTGTAGTTGTGTGGGAATATTGTCGCCCGACCACTTCAAAATGAACGAGGAGCCCGGATGACTCAGCGTCGCTATGCCCTGCGTGACGATCAATGGGAGCGGATCAAGAACCTCCTGCCTG
>NZ_CAIPNF010000108.1 GCF_903866365.1 uncultured Thiocystis sp. | reverse complement strand
TTCGCCCGCTGGGTCCGGGACTACCTGGACAGTCGCGGACCCGCGCACCGGCTCCTCTTTCTGGTGGACGAAATCGGCCAGTTCATTGGCCAGGACACCCATCTCATGCTCAGCTTGCAGACCATCACCGAAAATCTCGGCACCGCCTGCGGTGGCCGGGCCTGGGTCGTGGTGACCTCGCAGGAAGACATCGACGCCGTGCTGGGCGAGGTGCGCGCGTCCAAGGCCAACGACTTCTCCAAGATTCAGGGCCGCTTCAAGACCCGCCTGTCGCTGTCGAGCGCCAATGTCGACGAAGTGATCCAAAAGCGGCTCCTGAGCAAGACCGAGGCCGCTCAGATGAACCTGACAGCGCTCTACCGCGACCAGGCCGATATCCTCAAGAATCAGCTCAGCTTCAGTCACGTCGGCATGACCTTCAAGCCCTATGCCGACGCGCTGGACTTCGTCAGCGTCTATCCCTTCGCCCCCTATCAGTTCCAGTTGGTGCAGAAGGTCTTCGAGGCCATCCGCCGCCATGGCGTCACCGGTCTGCATCTGGCGCGCGGCGAGCGCTCCATGCTCGATGCCTTTCAGTCCGCCGCCGTGCAACTCGCGGGCGAAGCGGTCGGGGTACTGGTCCCGCTGCACCGCTTTTATCCCTCCATCGAAAGTTTCCTCGAAGGCATCGTCAAATCGACTATCGACCACGCCGTTCGCAACGACAAACTGGAGCCCTTCGATGTCCTGGTCCTCAAGACCCTATTCCTGATCCGCTATGTCGACGAAATTCGCGGCAACCTGGACAACCTGGTGACCCTGTTCATCGACCGCATCGACGCCGATCGTCTGACCCTGCGTCACCAGATCGAAGCCAGTCTCCAGCGGCTGGAGAAGGAAACCGTCATCGGGCGCAACGGCGAGGATTTCTTCTTCCTCACCAACGAAGAGCGCGACATCAGCCGCGAGATCAAGGACGTCGATCTCAGCTCGGCGGAAGAGGCCAAATTCCTTGGCGAGCTGCTGTTCGAGGACGTGATCAAAGGTCTGCGCAAGCACCGCTTCGCCGATAACGGCAAGGACTTCGGTCTCAACCGCCTGTGCGACCTGCATCCGCACGGTGCCCGTACCGAGGGCGATTTGGTGCTGTCGGTCGTCACCCCGCTGGCGGACGACTACGCCCTCGACAGCGACGGCAAATGCACCCTCCAGAGCGCCACCGACGGCGGTCAGCTCATCCTCCGACTCGACGACGACAAGACCCTGGGGCGGGAACTGCGTACCTACCTGCAAACCGACAAATACATGGGTCGCAAGAACGACGGCACCGCGTCCACGACCACGGTCAAGATCCTGCGCGAGCGCCAGGACGAAAACCGCGAGCGCCGCCAGCGTCTAGTCCTGCAACTGGAACAGTTATGCCGGGAGGCCGGCTATTACGCCGCCGGCCAGCCCATCCAGCCCAAGGGCGGCAGCGCCGCCTCGGCTCTGACCGACGCCCTGAACTACCTGATCCGCAACAGCTTCAACAAGCTCGGCTATCTCGCGCACCTCTCCGCCAATCCGCAGGCCGAGATCAAGGCGGTGCTCAGTGCCACCGACGTGGACGATCTGGGGTTTTCGCTGGAGGCCGGGCAGGGCAACCAACAGGCCCTCGCAGAAGTCCAGGGCTACATCCAACTCATGGCCGGCGCCAACAAGCAGGTGATCCTGGAAGACCTGGTGGAGACGCGCTTCGGTCGGCGTCCCTATGGCTGGCCCGAGTGGGAAGTGGTCCTGCTGATCGTGCGTCTGGTCAGGAAAGGCGACATCAGCCTGGCGAGCGACGGCGCGACCCTGTCCCTCGACAAGATCCATGAGGCCGTCATCGCCCCCAGCAAGTGGAAACGCCTGCTGGTGGTCAAACGTCAAAGCGTCGACCAAGGTCAGCTCCAGACCGCGCGCCATCTGGCCAAAGAGGTTTTCGGCAACCTCGCTCCGGACGGCGAAGAGGCCCTCGACGCTCACCTACGCCTGCAATTGGGCGGTTGGCGGACCAACCTCGGCCAGTACAAGACCCTGGCCGACACCGGCACCTATCCCGGTGGTCAGGAGATTGCCGATGCCCTGGGCGTCATCAACAAACTCCTGGCGGAGACCGAGAGCGTGGGGCTCATCGGCCGGTTCCTGGAACGGAAGGCCGACCTGCACGACCTCTCCGACGAAGTCCATGAGCTGACGAATTTCTACACCACCCAGCGCCCCGCCTGGGACAAACTGCGCCTGGCCCAAACCCGCTTCCAGCCCAACCGCGACTGGCTGGACCAGGACGACACCGCCGCCAAGGCCCTCGCACGCATCAAAGAGATCCTGAGCGCCGCCGCTCCCTATGGCCTGATCCAAGAGGCCGAGGCCCTGATCCAGACCGTCGAACGGGTCAACGACGCCCTGGTGGCCCAGCGCCGCGACCAGATCCTGCCCGGCATCGACACGCAACTCGCCAAGATCCAGGTGGAACTGGACGCCGCCAAGGCCAGTGGCGATCTGCGCAACCAGTGTCTCTATCCCTTGCAGCAGCTCAAGGGTCAGGTCGAGAGCCAGAGCAGCCTCGCGCATATCGGCCAAGCGGCACAGCAGGCAATCGAACTCGGCGATGCGGCACTCGACAAGATCGAGGCGGCGCTGAAGAAGCCACCAGGAAAGCCCCCAAAAATCGGCGATCAGGATGCCCCACCGGTCTACGTGAAGCCGCGCCGCGTCGTGAAAGCAACCGCCTTTGTGCCGGGGACGTACCTGGAAACCCAGGCCGATATCGACGCCTATTTGAACAAGTTTCGTCAGGCGCTGGAGGCCGCCATTGCCGCCGGCGAACGGATCGAGATCCGGTGAAAGCGTGATGAACCGTCGCCGCTGACGCGGTTGAGGCCGCCAGATGTTATATTTTACGAAACCCTGATCGATCAATACTGCGCAAGGAGTCAACCCATGGCGTCCGTGACCCTCTCCAGCAAGTTTCAGCTCGCGATTCCCAAGGCCATCCGCGAGGAAATGAATCTGACGGCTGGTCAGAAATTTGCCGTCATCCCCAAAGGCGACACCATCGTGTTGGCTCCCATTCGTCCCCTGGAGGAGATGCGCGGGATCTTGAAAGGCGCCGATACGAGCGACTATCGCGACCGGACGGACCGCCTGGAACGTGATCGATGATCCTCGTCGATACCTGCGGTTGGATCGAGTGGCTCACGGACGGCGCGCTGGCGAATCGCTTTGCGCCGTACATGAAGGATCCATCGGAGTTGCTCGTACCAACCACGGTGCAGTACGAGTTGTACAAATGGGTTAAACGCGAATCCGACGAAACGACGGCGCACGACACCATCGCCCTCGCCGACAGCAGTCTGATTGTTCCGTTGAGCACCGAGATTGCGCTCATGGCCGCGGATCTGACGCTGTTGCACAAGCTCGCCTTTGCCGATGCCGTGATCTACGCCAGTGCCCGGAAACACCAGGTCGAGCTTGTCACCGCCGACAACCACTTCGAAGGACTGCCCGGCGTGACCTTTTTCCAGAAACCAAGAGAACAACCATGAACCCCGTCCGCCTGATTTATGACGATACGCCGGACTTCATTCCGATCCCTGAAGCGTTCCGTCACCGCAAGACCGAGATCATTATCTGGCCTTTGGACGAGGATCCGGCCTCGGTGCCATCAGATGCGCGGACGGACCAAGGCCAACGCCAGCCCGGCGTCTGGTCGCATTTGCCACCCACCGCCGCAGACTGGGGGGAAGACCGATGAAAAGCTACACCGCCATCGTCGAACGCTGCCCGGATACCGGGTTGTACGTTGGTTATATTCCCGGATTCCAGGGGGCGCACACCCAGGCGGCAACGCTGGATGAGTTGACGCACAATCTACGGGAGGTCGTCGCCATGTTGCTCGAAGATGGCGAGCCGACGCTCGAAACGGAGTTTATCGGCACGCAAAACGTCGTGGTGGCCTGATCATGGGGAGCTTGCCTGTCCTCAAGCCGCGCGAAATTGTCGTATTGACTCGTTCCCACGCTCCAGCGTCACTGCCATTAAGTTAAGCGCAACTTGTTGTATAATAGATAAAAATTATCCCTTAGTAGAGATTTTAGCATGTTTAAAAAAAACAATCCGTTGAAACCAGTCAAGAACTTATCGCCGATGAAGCGTTTAAAAACCGACA
>NZ_CAIPNF010000107.1 GCF_903866365.1 uncultured Thiocystis sp. | reverse complement strand
TGGCGTCGATTATAATTAAGTTTATTATTAGAGTTAATTTAATCGATAGCGGTTTGTATTTTTTATAGCCAAGTTAATAATTAGTGGCTTTCTACAGTTAATTCTGTTGAAGTACTTAAGCCGAGCCGGTTGAGCGAGAGCAAAACCATCTTCGGCTGGAGTGACTTGTTAGCTACTACTCTTGGAAAAATACCTTGACTTCATGGCCTTTACCTGTTGGCCAGTCTATTCGCATGACCTCGATTTGTGTGACCCCAGCATTAGCCGATGCTTTCTTTCCATTCGTGATTGCGCTTGATATCTCGGATGGCAACTTTTTTCCGGTGAGTTTGGGGCTGAGAGCCTGAGCGGCTTTTAGAAGCTCTGCATAGGCTGATGCTGCCAAAGCCTTATTGTTGATATTTAGTACCAGCTTTACGAGCTTGGCTTCTGAGGGGCCGCCCTCAACGTAAAATGCCAAATTATTCGCAAGCGGCGCACCTGTGCCAATATCTTTGTATGGAGAGGAACAGCCAAACTCGTTGTCGTATTGGTTTTTCCAGCCTCTTGTAGCTAAGCCACTATTTGTCAGGTAGCTGCAAACGGTTGATGGATCGGTGCTTAAGAAGGTCGCGTTGGCTGGACCAGCAGCTCCGGCAAGCAAAAATGCAGCAAAGATAAAGCGCATATTTTCTCCCCTGTATGGCTGACGTGACGGTTAAGCGATCCTACTGGTACGACGTTTCGGAATGAGCACCGCACCGTCAGCGGGGTCCGCTCTTTAACCGATTTTCAGGCCAATATTTGATTGTAAGACTTGATCCCGATGTTTTGACCTCGATGTTTCCCCGGTCGCTTAACCCATCCTACCTCGCTATTCCATATTTAAATTCTCGATTTCGCGTATTTCTCCAGTTTTTCGAGAGATTCAATTGCCTCAAAGCCACCTGATGGTTTGTTGACAATCCATCCAGATCCGCTTTTTGTAGCAATAAACTGATATCCTTTAGATTGCAAAATGCGCATACAATGATTTGCTCTACGTCGATATTCTGATTCAGCTTTATTGCCTTGCGCCAATGCGGCTTCTCGTTCTCTCTCAACCCTCATTGCTGCACTCGCAATTACCAAGACAGCACCGACAATGAGTAATGCAAAACCCCATTCAAGCTGGACGGATTGAATTGCTGCATCTGCCAAACCACGAAATGGATTGCTTGCAAGCTCTGATTCCATATCTGCTTTTACTTGAGATATTTTTGAATGAAAGTTAATGAATGTAAAAAGCATGATGCCAAGGCTTACAATGCCTGTAAACCAAAGCCCCTTGTATTTTTCTGCCAGTACCAAAACTAAAGAAATTAAAGCCAAAACCAAGACGATTGAGCCATCACCTCTACCATTTTGAAAATAGTTCACATCCCCCATAATTGGAACGCTCGCAATAGGCGCAAAAACCCCGATGCAAAGAAAGATGGAACCAATAAGACCGATCAGTTTTTTTGTGGTCATGATTTCCTAATTTTCCGAACCGCTAAGAGTGAGTTAGACAAAATCCGTAATTACCACGCTAGACAGATTCTACGTTTGCCGTACTAGACGGAACTGCCCTAATCTCCAAGATGGCGTATCGCGTCTTCCCGCGTGGTACCCGGCGGGGCTGCTGGTCAGCAGAATTCGGAAGCCTGATGAAAGGCGATCTTGGTCCCGATGCCCCCCGCCACAGGGTAAGGCTTCTGCTCTGCACACCTTCGCCAGCCACTGCCAACTGCCAACTGCCAACT
Source organism: uncultured Thiocystis sp. (assembly GCF_903866365.1). Taxonomy (GTDB): domain Bacteria; phylum Pseudomonadota; class Gammaproteobacteria; order Chromatiales; family Chromatiaceae; genus Chromatium. Next base: position 21,617 of record NZ_CAIPNF010000107.1, on the reverse strand, counting down.
GAACTACCGTCCATCCTCCCTACGCATCCGAATCAATCGACCTAGACGAGACAGAATGGTTCGCCGTTCCGCGCGAAGTTGCAGGATTTCGGCCAGCAGCAGGAGCGCGACCATGCCGTAGGCGCCCCAGACGAAAAAGGCATAGCCGCCTTGCGAGAAGAATTCGGTCATGCCTTATCTCCGTCGGTCAAGAGTTCGCGCACCCAGGCGCTCTCCGCTTCGCGCGTCAGGATGATGCCGCGCAGACGCATGAAGGTGGTGGCGAATGAATACATCCAGAAGGCCAGGGTCATGGTCAGCATCGCAAAGAGGATGTTGCCGTCCATGCGGCCCAGGCCGGAGCGCTGATGCAGCGCCGCGCACTGGTTCGGGTCCGGACAGTTGATGGACCAGAAGATGACCGGGACCATGATGAGCCCGACAATCGCGAGCAGGGCCGAGGCGCGATCCGCGCGGCGGACATCGTCGATGGCCGAATGCAGCGCCAGGTAACCGATATACATGAAAAACAGCACCAGTTCGGAGGTTAGTCGCGGATCCCAGTCCCAATAGGTGCCCCAGCTCGGGCGCCCCCAGAAGGCGCCGGTCCAGAGCGCCAGGAAGGTGAAGATGGCCCCGGTCGGCGCGATCGCGTTGGCCATCATGAACGACAGCCGGGTGTTGAACACCAGCCCGATCGCGGCCCAGCCGACCATGACGATATAGAGCCACATCGACATCCAGGCCGAGGGCACATGGATAAAGATGATGCGGTAATACTCTTTCTGCGGATTGTTGCCGCCGAGCCGGTCGACCGTCTCGAAGAAACCCCAATAGAGGCCGACGAGGAGCAGAATGACCGTCAAAATCCAGAACACGGGAATGAGTCGTCCGGCGATCGGGTAGAACGAGGGAGGGGAGGCGAATTTGAACCAGTTCAAGGTCATTGAGTAGAGCCAGTGGTAGTGAGGAGCCGAGGTTTGGCGCGAGGCTTCATGAAAGTAGCTCGAAGGCGCCCTGACGGTGCCCCTGCTGAATCCGATCGGTGGTGAAGCCAGTATCGACCAGAATCATTACGGTTGTTTCCGACGAATCGCATCCGCAACCGCGCGCTTGGATTCCCTCGCTGGAGCGACTGCGTAGCCACCTTCACCAAGAGCAAGCTCGCAGTAGATATCGTATGGCTTGCGATGCGCCTGCGTGACCGCCTCAGTCTCGTAGGCGCTCAGGCCCCGCTTCAGGATTTCCGAGATGGAGATCCCGGTTAGATTGCGCAGACGCTCCAGCGTTTTCTCGGCTTCATCGTCGAGACGGACAGTTCTTGTGCCCATGATTTAGGTCCGATCTTGAAAGAATACTATTCAATGGAAATCCGCAACGCCGCCGCCGAGGCAACCGGAGCAAAGATCAAGGCCACCATCAGAAATGCCCCCAACAACGTAAGATACGGCATGGTATCTGACAAATCGATGACACTGACCTCCACCGCGCCCGCGCCATAGACCAGCACCGGAATATACAGCGGCAAAATCAGCAGCGACAACAGGATTCCGCCGCCACGCAGGCCGAGCGTGAGGGCCGCGCCGATAGCGCCGATCAGGCTCAGGACCGGGGTGCCGAGCAGGAGCGAGAGCATCATGACGCCGATGGCCGTTTCTGACAGGTGATACTGCATGCCGACCAGGGGAGCGATCAGCACCAGCGGCAGGCCGGTCAGGAGCCAGTGGGCGGCAATCTTGGCCAGCACCAGCAACGCCAGCGGCTGGGCCGTCAGCAGCATCTGTTCGAGTGTGCCGTCGTCGTAGTCCGCCGCGAACAGTCGCTCCAGGGCCAGCATCGAGGCCAGCAGCGCGGCCACCCAGACCACGCCGGGGCCGAGGATGCGCAGTACCTGATGCTCGGTGCCGACGCCGAGCGGAAACAGGCTTACCACGATCACGAAAAAAAACAGCGTGGTCAGCACGTCCGTGCGCCGGCGCAGGGCGAGCGTCAGGTCGCGCGTGAGAATGCACCAGAAGACTCGCAACATGACGCTTCAGTTCCCCAGATCCAAACGTTCGACCTGACCCGAGGTCAGCGGAACTTCCTGATGCGTCGTCAAAACCGCCAGTCCGCCCGCGTCGACATGCGTCGAAATCAGGCTTTGGAGCAGGGTCACGGCATCGACGTCCAGCGCGGTGAAGGGTTCGTCGAGCACCCAGAGCCGGGAGCGGGTCAGGATAAGTCGGGCCAGCGCGACGCGCTTTTTCTGACCCTGGGAGAGCATGCGGGTGGGGAGATCCTCGAAACCCGCAAGCCCGATGCGTTCGAGCGCCTCCCAGATGGCGGGTCGGTGTACGTCGTCGCCGTCGAGGGTGGCGGCGACCGCCAGATTCTCGATACCGGTCAGATCGCCCTTGATGCCGTTCAGATGGCCGAAATAGAGCAGATCCCGCCGGTAATCCTCGCCCAGACGACGGATGGATTCGCCCTGCCAGCGAATCTCGCCGGCATCCGGGGTAAAGAGACCGCAGAGGGTGCGCAGAAGGGTAGTCTTGCCGCTGCCGTTGCGCCCGCGCACATGCAGCAGGGTGCCGGCGCCGAGGGCAAAATCCAGGTCGGAGAACAGCCGCCGGTCGCCGCGCCGGCATTCCAGCTTCGTTACTTCAAGCATGTCTGAGTTTGGATCATGTTGTGCGGCGGGATCCGATCCTTTGGCGCGGGCAGGCTGGCGCAAGGGCCGGCAGCATCGCTGTCATGATTGGGCGAGCCGTATGGCTCATGCGGTTGAACGCGCAACCATAAACGCTTGGGGCGATTTCGACAACCGCGCAATCTTCCAGCAATGATGGATCCGCGGATTCCGGGCAAAATCCCGTGGCAGGGTCTCGGCGCTGATGTCCGTCACCTCCAGCCCCGCCAGTCCGTCCAGATCGATGCGGAAGCGGCGCAGGTTGTTGGAGAAGATCAGCGTCCCGTCCGGCTCCAGCAGGCGCAGCGTGGAATGGATCAGGCTCACATGGTCGCGCTGGATATCGAGCGTGCCGTACATGCGCTTGGAGGTCGAAAAACTCGGCGGGTCCAGAAAGATCAGGTCGTACTGTCGTCGGCCTGCCGTGCGGTCCAGCCAGCGCAGACAGTCGGCCTGGACCAATTCGTGTTGCTCCAGATCGATCCCGTTCAAGGTCAGATTGCTCTGCGCCCAGTCGAGATAGGTATTCGACATGTCCACCGTGGTGCTGGAAAGGGCGCCAGACCTGGCCGCGTAGACGGTCGCCGTGCCGGTGTAACCGAACAGATTCAGGAAACGCTTGCCCGCCGCCAGCGTGCCGATCAGGCGGCGCACGTCGCGATGGTCGAGGAACAGGCCGGTATCCAGATAATCCTCGAAATTGACCAGGAAGCGATGCCCGCCTTCGGCGACTTCGTGAAAATGGCCGGTTTCGTCGAGACGCTCGTATTGCTTTGGTCCCTTCTGGGGTTGACGCACCTTGAAGTAGACCTGTTCGCCGGGCACTTCAAGAACCTCCGGGATCAGACCCAGCGCCTCGCGTAGGCGGTGACGGGCTTTCTTGGGATCGATGGTGGCGGGAGCGGCGTATTCCTGCACCTCCACCCAGCGCTGTTCGCCGGCATAGATGTCGACGGCCAGCGCGTATTCGGGCAGATCGGCGTCATAGAGGCGTAGACAGTCGATCTGTTCGTCGCGCTGCCATTTGCGCAACGCCTTCAGGTTTTTTTTGAGCCGGTTGGCAAGCATCTCGGCGCTCGGGCTGCGCGCTTCCGGCGGCAGGGGGCGTGGCTGGTTGGTGACGAAATAACGCGGTTCGACCTGAAAATGCAGGAGTTTGCACTCGATGGGGCCATTGTAGAGTGTGTGCATTCTGACCGCGCGCAGGCCCATGTACTTGCCCAGATCTGGGGTGCCGGTGAAGAGCGCCGCGCGCCAGCCGAGGAAGCGATCCTTGAGGACCGCGCCCAGGCGGGCGTAGAGGGCCGGCAGTTCGTCCTCCTCCCCCAGCCGCTCGCCATAGGGCGGATTGACGATGACCAGGCCCTCGTCCTCGACCCGGCCGGGTCGGCAATCCGACAACTCGCGCCGCTCGAAATGCGCCAGCCCGGCGAGTCCAGCCCGTGCCAGATGGTGGATGGAGGCGCGGATCGCGTTGGGATTCTGGTCGTAACCGCGCAGCGCGCCGAGTCGCTTTAAACCGGCGTCGCGACGGATGTGGGCTTCGTCGAGCAGGCGTTGCCAGACCGCGTCATCGAACTGGGTCCAGCCGTGGAAGCCGAAGCGCTCGCGCAGCAGTCCGGGTGCGATGTCCGCCGCGATCAGTGCGCCCTCGATGACCAGCGTGCCCGAGCCGCACATGGGATCGAGCAGCGCGCCGCCCTCGGCGGCGATCTCCGACCAGCCGGCGCGCAGCAGCAGGGCGGCGGCGAGATTTTCCTTCAGCGGGGCCGCCGAGCCTTCGTCCCGATAGCCGCGCAGATGCAGCGAGTCGCCGGACAGGTCGAGACTGATGCCGACGGTGTCCTGATGAGCATAGACATGGATCCGCAGGTCGGGATGATCCTGATCGACACTCGGACGCCGCCCGAGTCGACTCATGAAGTGGTCGGCGATCGCATCCTTGACCCGCAGCACGGCGAAGTGCGGATGATTGATGCCCTTCAGGTCGCCGTCGAACTGGACGGCGAAGGTGCGCTCCGGCGTCAGATGATCCTCCCAGCAAATGTCCGCCGCCGCCGCGTAGAGATCATCGGGTCCGCTGGCCGGATACTGGCCCAATGGCAGCAGGATTCGATTGGCGATCCGCGACCAGAGACAAGCTCGATAACCGTCTTCCAGGCTGCCCGAGAAACGCGCGCCGCCGCGTGTTTCGGTGGCATCGGGCATGCCGAGCCGGATGAGTTCCTCGGCAAGCAGACTGCCCATGTGCTTCGGGGCGGAGGCAAAAAAAAGATGCGGGGACATGCGGGTCGGGGACTCCTGGGGAGGGGCGTTGGGCGTTTTAAGGTGATTTCCGAAACAAAGGATCCCGCTCAATTGTTCTCCAATGGATCACGAATCGCACTGAAGGTCGGCATTGGATCCAGGTGGGAAACGCTTTTTGGGAAATGGCCCGTGACGCCGCGCCGCGGCGTCACGAGTGCCGTGATATCGCAGCCCTAATCGCTCTTCTTGAGCAGGCCGGCGAGCGCCTCGAAGGGGTTATGCGTCGTCTGTATTCCAGTCCCGCCACGGGCGCCGCCGCGACCGGCGGCCAGCGCGGCGAGATGTTCCTCGTACTTCTGATGCTCGTTGTCGTGGCAGTAGAGACACAGCAACTCCCAGTTGCTGCCGTCGGGCGGATTGTTGTCGTGGTCCATATCCTTGTGATGGACCGTCAGCTCGCGGAGGTTCTCGCGGGTGAAGGTCCGCGCGCAGCGCCCGCAAACCCAGGGATAGAGCTTCAGCGCCTGGTCGCGATAACCCGCCGCGCGCTCCTCGCCGGCCTTGCGCGCGTCCGCGACGACGCGGTCGAGCTTGGCGCTGTCGATGGGTTTGCCGGTTTTGCCGTGACGTGGGCCGTTGGTCGTGGCCATGTTGGGGAATCCTCGATGAGGGAGCCGGTCCGCGCGATGGGACGCCCGTTCCGTTCTCCGGAGACATCGCGGAAGCGCGCCCGGCGAGTTCAGCGACTGGGCGAGGATCCATCCAGGGCAGGGGACGGGACGATGGCTCCCGAGAATGACGCTGTTGGAGTCTGTAATCCGAAGCGCCGGATTGTATCCAACATCCTGACGGAATGTTAGCGCATCCGCTCGGGATTGCCGAGTGGTGCTCGGCTTCTTCGCTTCGCTGCTGGCAGCGAGGGGTTGAGATCTAATCCTCTGCATCCGTGTCCCGGTCGCGTCGCTCGACGGTTTCCGGGTCGGCGGTGATGGGTCGGTAGATCTCGACCCGGTTGCCGTCGCTCAAGCGGGCGTCGAGCGAGACGATCTTGCCGAAGATGCCGACCTTGTTGCTCGCGAGATCGATGTCCGGGAACTGGTTGAGCAGGCCGGAGCGTTCGATCGCATCCCGCACCGTGCTGTCATCCGGTACGTCCAGTTTGAGCCAGGTCTGTTTGAATTTGTCTGAGTAGGCGACGCCGATGTGCATGGGATCGATGACCTCCGGTTAAGCCGTCTTCAAGGCCAAGGATTCACGCCGTTTGGCCGCTGCCGCGCGCGCATCGATGACCCGCTTGCCGGCGAGCAGAAAGCCCAGGGCCAGGAAGCCGCCGGGCGGGAGGATGGCGAGCAGGAAGCCGCGATAGTTCGGGATCAGCGTGAGTTCGAGGAAGGACATCGCCTGCCCGAGCAGCAGTGAGGCACCCGCGAAGAGTGTGCCGCTGCCGATGATTTCACGCACGCCGCCGAGTACCACCAGGATGGCCGTGAATCCGAGCCCCATCATGAGCCCATCCAGCGCTGAGGACGCAACCGGGTTTTTCGAGGCAAAGGATTCGGCGCGTCCGAGGATGGCGCAATTGACCACAATCAGGGCGATGAAGAGGCCAAGCACCTTATGCAGCTCATGGGCATAGGCGTTGAGTCCGAGATCCACCAGCGTGACGAGGGTGGCGATGACCACGATGTAGACCGGGATGCGCACCTCCGGCGTGACCAGGTTGCGGATCAGTGACACCAGGATATTGGAGACGACCAGCACGGCCGTGGTCGCCAGCCCCATGCCGAGTCCGTTGGTGGCGGTGCCGGTCACTGCCAGTGTCGGACAGAGCGCCAGAGTCTGGCTGAGAACGACGTTGTTGGACCAGAGGCCGTCGCGCACGATCCGGCCCCATTGGATGCCTGCTGTCTTGTCTGTCGCTGTGGTCATGATGGCTGCCGGTCTCTTTAGGACAGTTGTCAGTTGTCAGTTGTCAGTTGTCAGTGGGGTGCCGCTGGCTTGAAGCGCGGGTTGAGCGATGAACTCGTCGCGATGGGCGGCGAAGAACTCCAGCCCGCCCTTGAGCGCGCGGACCACCCCGCGCGGGGTGATGGTGGCCCCGCTGAACTGATCGAAGTCGCCGCCATCCTTCTTGACGCCCCAGCGTTCCGCCGGCGGGTTGCCGAGCGAGAGCCCGTCGAAGGTCAGGATCCAGTCGCTCTTGGCGGTCTCGATCTTGTCGCCGAGCCCTGGCGTCTCCTTGTGCGAGAGGACGCGCGCGCCCAGAACCTTACCGTCGGCTCCGACGCCGAGCATGACCGCGATCTCGCCGGCGTAGCCGTTGCCCGTGACCTGAAAGGCGACTGCGGTGACTTGTCCCCCGACCAGCGCCCGATAGACCAGTGTCTGGGTGCCGCTGGCGTCGTTCAGGGTGAGGGTGTTGGCCAGCAGGTCGTTCTCGTGCAGCGCCGACGGAATGACCTGCTCCAGCGATGCGTTCATATCCTCGGCCTGGCGCTGGGCGATGGGCTCGCGTGTCATCCGATCGGCGACGACCAGCAAGGTGGCGGCGAGCGCCACGGTGGCGCCAAGCAGCAGGCCCTGATAGCCGATGCCCTGGCGGAAGTTGGACCATGCCAGTGCGCTCATCGGCTGACCTCAAGCTCATCGGCGTATTCGATGGGGCTGCCCTTGCGATTGCGACCGTAGACGCGGGGGCGGACATAATGATCGATTAAGGGGGTGCAGGCGTTCATGAGCAGCACCGCGAAGGCGACCCCCTCCGGGTAGCCGGTCCAGGTGCGGATGACATAGACCAGCAGGCCGCAACCCGCTCCGAAAAGGATCTGGCCCCGCAGCGAAACCGGCGAGGTCACCAGATCGGTGGCGATGAAGAAGGCGCCGAGCAGGGTCGCGCCGGACACCAGATGATAGAGCGGCCCGGTGTAGTGTTCCGGATCGATGACGTGCATCAGGGTCGCGATCAGCGCGAGCGTGCCGAGCATCGCGAGCGGGATATGCCAGGTGATGACGCGCTTGGCGATCAGGAACAGCCCGCCGAGCAGGATCAGCAGCGCGGAGCCCTCGCCCAGGCTGCCGGAGAACGTGCCCACGGCATCCGTCAGCGGCGTGTAGAGACCGGGCAGGATCTCCGAGAGGACGTGTCCCTGCGCCAGTTCGGTGCGCACATGCCCTAACAGAGTGGCCCCGGAGTAGGCATCGGTCGACTGTCCGCCAAAGGTGATCGCCAATCCTTGCAGCCAGTCCGGGCTGCCGGCCGCGAACAGTGGCGCGGGGTTCACGAAGCGGGTCAGCTCCAGTGGAAAGGAGATCAGCAGCGCAACCCGCGCGACCATCGCCGGATTGAAGAGGTTCTGGCCGATGCCGCCGAACACCTGTTTGGCGACAATGATCGCGATCAGTCCGCCAACCACGCCGGTCCACCAGGGCGCCCAGGGCGGCAGGGTCATCGCCAGCAACCAGCCGGTCAACACCGCCGAGCCGTCGAGCAAAAAGGGTCGGATCGGTTTGCCGGCGATCCGCAGACAGGCCGCCTCGGCAAGCAGGACGGTGACCAGGGTCACCAGGAACAGATAGATCGCGGGCCAGCCGAATTGCCAGAGACTAAAAACCGTCGCCGGCAAGAGTGCCAGCATCACCAGTCCCATGGTTCGGGAAATGCTGACGCGCTCGTGGGCGAAGGGTCCGGCGTTGGGCGCGGGTGTCTCGATGCTCATTTCATGCCTCCGCTTCGACTGCCGACGCCGGGGTCGGCAAGGGCGTGGGCTTGTCCGTGGACAGCTCCGCCGCCGCCTTCTTTTTGGCGTCGGCCTCGCGCTTGCGCGCCGCCATGGCCTCGCGCTTGGCCCGCTGGATCGCCTCGATCCGCGCGGTGCGCTGTTCGATCAGCCGTTTGGTTTCGGCCTGCTTCTGTTTGGCGCGACCGCGCGCGGCCATCTCGCCCTTGGCGTAGTTGAAAAATTGCACCAGCGGGATGTGCGCCGGACAGACATAGGCACAGGAGCCGCAGCCAATACAGTCCATCAACCCTCGGCTGACCGCCCCCTCCAGCTCGCCGGTGCGGGTGTGCGCGGCCAGATCCAGCGGCACCAGCCCGCAGGGACAAGCCTGAACGCAACTGCCGCAGCGGATACAGGGCATGGGTTCGCGCAGGTTGGTTTCTGCGGCCGTCAGCGCCAGCACGCCATTACTGCCTTTGACCATGGGGACACGGGTACTCGGCAGGGGTTGCCCCATCATGGGGCCGCCGCTGAGCAGTCGCGCCGGTTCTTCCCTGAACCCGCCGCAATAATCGAGGAGATCCTGCACCCGCGTCCCCAGCGGCACCCGCAGATTGCGCGGTCGCGAGATGGCGCCGCCGCTGACCGTGACCACCCGCGATACCAGCGGATAACCGAACCGCAGCGCCTCATGCACGGCAAAGGCCGTGGCCGGGTTATGGACCACCACGCCGATATCCGCCGTCAGACCGCGCGCCGGGGTCTCGCGTCCGGTCAGGGTCTGGACCAGATGCTTTTCCGATCCCATCGGATAGCGGGTCGGCAGGCGGGCGATCTGGATATTCGGATGGACCGAGGCGGCGCTGGCCATCGCGGCCTGCGCCTCGGGCTTGTTGTTCTCGATGCCGATGACGATCCGCGCGACGCCCAGCGCGTGGGCCATGATGCGGATGCCATCGATCACCGCGTCGGTTTGCTCGCGCATCAGGCGGTCGTCGCAGGTGAGATAGGGTTCGCACTCGGCGCCGTTGATGACCAGGGTGTGCAGCTTGTATTTCTTGCGTAGATTGAGCTTGACCGCCGCCGGGAAGGTCGCCCCGCCCAGCCCGACGATCCCGGCCGCGCCCACCCGCGCGGCGATGTCGTCCGAATCGAGCGCGAAGGGATCGGCGACCCCTTTGATCTGATCCGACCAGCGGTCCTCGCCGTCGGGCTGAAGGGTCACGGTCGGCACCGACAAACCCGAGGCATGATGGGCCGGATAACTGCCAACGCCGACGATGCGCCCGGAGGTGGGCGCGTGCACCGGGGCGGAGATCATGCCCTGACCCTGCGCGATCAGATCGCCCTTGGCGACCCGCTGACCGCGTCGCACCGCCGGGCTGGCGGGCGCGCCGATATGCTGCTGTAGCGGGATATGCAGCAGCGCCGGCATGGGCAGGGTCTCGATGGCCTGCCCAGCCGCCAGTTGCTTGCGATCGTCCGGGTGGACGCCGCCGCGGATCTTGAAGAGTTTCATCGCATTCATCCCGCCAGAGCCAAGGGCTTGGGCCAGAACCAGGTCTGGAGTGTCGCGGTCATCGGGCGCATCTCGATACACTCGGTCGGACAGACCTCGAAGCACAGCTCGCAGCCGATACAGGCGTCGGCGAAAACGCTGTGGATCATGTTGTTCGCGCCCATGATCGCGTCGGTCGGGCAGCGTTTGAAGCATTTGGTGCAGCCCACGCAGAGGTTCTCGTGGATGTGCGCGATCGTCGGCGGTTTCTCGGCGACCCCGGCAAGATCCACGGCGACCCCGAGCAGGCTCGCCAGTTCCTCGGCCAGGGCACGGCCGCCGGGCGGACAGAGCGTGACCGGAGCGGTGCCGGAGGCGATGGCCTCCGCCGCCGGTGCGCAGCCCGGATAACCGCACTGACCGCATTGCGAGCCGGGCATCAGGGCCGCCACTTTTTCGGTCAGCGGATTGCCCTCGACCTTGAGATAACGCCCGGCGACACCGAGTAGCCAGCCCAGGATCAGGCTGAGTGTGGTGAGACTGGCAATGGCGGCTAACATGTCTGCGATGCCCTCGGTTGGTCAGTGGTTAGCATGGCGTGTCCTGGGGTGCAATCCATCACGCCAACCCCGCAAAGCCCATGAAGGCCAGCGACAGCAGGCCGGCAACGATGAAGGCGATGGGCGTTCCGGCGAAGGCGGCAGGTACCTGGACCAGCGCCAGACGCTCGCGCAGACCGGCGAACAGGATCATGACCAGGGTGAACCCGAGCGCCGAGCCAAAGCCATAGAGGACGCTTTCGAGAAATCCGTGCTCTTCCTGGACGTTCAACAGGGCGACGCCGAGCACGGCGCAGTTGGTGGTGATGAGCGGCAGATAGATCCCCAGCACCTGATAGAGTGTCGGCGACATCTTCTTCACCACCATCTCGGTGAACTGCACCACGGCGGCGATCACCACGATGAAGGTCAGAATCCGCAGAAACCCGATGTCCAGCGGGCCGAGCAGGAAATGCTCCAAAAGCCAGCCGGCGACCGAGGCGAGAGTCAGGACAAAGGTCGTCGCCAGCCCCATGCCGAGTGCCGAGTCGATCTTGCTGGAGACCCCCATGAAGGCACAGAGCCCGAGGAACTTGACCAGCACCACGTTGTTCACCAGTGCGGTGCCGAGGATCAGCATGAGATACTCGCCCATCTTGAAATATGTCTCTGTGCGTCAAACTTGATGAGTCAGGGGATGCAAGGGCGATGCCAGCGATTTCGGCAGGCGTGCCGTGCGTGTATCCCGGTGACCTCCAGGGTGGAGAGGCAGGCACCCGGAGTTGTCGAAACAAAGGCTTGCTTGAACGGGTCGACGCGCTGAAACGGCCAGTCGCGGTTCATGCCGAAGGCGACAATCGATCTTCCCGCGACGTCGTTCTGTCATGACGGCAACAGAATTTTTGTTGCAGCGCAGTGCGATTGTTGGAAAACTCACAGCGTCTTTTCCCGTCGCTTGCGCTCAAGCACTCGTGACGAAAAGGCAATCCGGTTTGTTTCTTGCCTAAATTTTTTCATCTTTTAAACCGCGTCCCGCCGTGTATCGTGGGCGACCCGCGAGGCTGGAGTCATCCGCAACCGCGTCTGACACGCTGGACGCGGTTTAAAATACCAGGAGAACGCCGTGCCCGTTCGACATGCCCCGGAGCCCGTCCAGCAGGCCGTGATCAACGCGCTGAGTGACTTTCTCGCTTCGCCGCCTGAAGGCACACCGCCGGAATTGATCGAGGCGCTGTCCCTGATGGGCGACAATCCTTCCTACCCGCTGCCACCCCGGCTCTTCTTCGCGGCGGTCGAGCAGTCGCCGATCGCCATCTCGATCACCGACGCCAAGGCCACCATCCTCTATGCCAACCTGGCCTTCGAGACCCTGACCGGCTACAGCCGCGAGGAGGTGCTGGGTCAGAACGAGGCGATCCTGTCGAATAACGCGACCCCGGCCACGGTCTACGAGCATCTGTGGCGGACCATCGAGCGCAAACAGACCTGGACCGGTACCCTGGTCAACCGCACCAAGCAGGGCGGCGACTACCTGGCGGAGCTGATCATCTCTCCGGTTCTCGGGCACGATGGCGGACTCCAGTATTTCCTCGGCATGCACCGCGACGTGACCAAGGTGCACGAGCTGGAAGGTGCCCTGCGTCAGCAAAAGGCGCGCATCGAGACGGTCCTGGATGCCGCGCCCGTGCTGGTCGTGCTGCTCGACAGCGAGGGTCGGGTCATCCTCGATAATCAGGAATACAAAACACTGCTTGGCGATCTGCGCGGCAAGGAGCCGGTCGACGTGCTGCGCGTCGCCATCGGCGAACAGCTCGGCATGGACGCCTTCGCGGCCTGTCTCGATGGCCACGGCTTCAAGAATGTCGAGGTCGGCATCGATATCCACGGGCATCCGGGACCGCGCTGGTTCTCCTGTTCGGGGACGCCGGTCGACGAATCCGACCCCTCGGCGCGGAGCTTTTTCGGTCAACAGGCACAGGGTGAGCGCCGCTTGCTGCTGCTGGCCAACGAGGTCACCGGACGTCGCCGCGAGATCGAGCGCGCGCAACTGGAGCATCTGCGTGCCAGCCTGGCCGAACAGCAATTGATGCACGGCATGCGCGAGGCGCTGGCGGCGGCCATCTATCAGATTCAGGTACCGCTCAACGTCATCAACGCCGCCGCCGGCATGCTGCGCAGCGGCGCGGGGAACGTGGAGACCCTGGCGGGAATGCTCGACCAGATCAGCGACTCGGGTGCCCGGGCGCTGGCCACCCTGAACGCGGCCCTGCCCGAGGGACCGCGCGAGGCCGGGGTCATGGTCAATGTCAATGCACTGTTGCGTCAGGTGCTCGAACTGGAGACCGAACGCCTGCTGGCGACCGGCATCGTAGTGGACTGGCAGCCGGCCTCCGTCCTACCCGAACTGCCCGGCCACCAGAACCAGTTGCGCTCGCTGTTCAAGCATCTGATCGATAACGCCATCCAGGCGCTGCGCGAATCCAGCCGTCCGCAGCGCGAGCTGCGCCTGAGCACCCGCCGTCTGGACAACAGCGTGGAGATTGAAGTCCAGGACAATGGTCCCGGCATCGCCCCCGAGGATCGCTACCGGGTCTTCGAGCCCTTCGTGATCGGCTGGCGCAATCGTCGCGGTCGGGCCGGAATGGGGCTCGCGCTGGCCCAGGAAATCGCCAACGCCCATGGCGGATCGATCGAAGTCGATCCCGAGCAAACCGACGGCTGTTTGATCCGCGTGTCCCTGACCGCCGTGCTACCGGACGAATAATCGTGCCAGAGCGAGCCATGAATTCTCCTGTCGCCGATTTCGGCAACGCTGAAAACTCCCTGCGCCTGGCCCTGCTGGAATCCCAACTGGCCGCGCTGTTCGAGGTGAGCAGCGTGTTGAGCCGTTCGTTGAATCTGCGCCAGACCCTGCGCGAGGTACTCGGCGTTCTACACGATCAGGGCCGGCTGAGTCACGGACTGGTCTGTCTGCTCGACGAAGAGCGCGGCGAGCTCTTGATCAGCGCCATCCACGGCAAGGACGCAGAACCTTTTGAAAAGGTCAGTTATCAGCCAGGCGAGGGCGTGATCGGGCGCATTCTTTCCACCAACGCGCCCTGGATTCTGCCGCGGGTGGCCGACGAACCGAATTTTCTGGATCGTCTGAACCTCTATGACAGGGAACTCCCCTTCATCGGCGTCCCGATCCGCTGCGGCGAGGAGGGCGCGATCGGTGTCTTCGCCGCCCAGCCGCCCGCCGGAGAAGGTCTGCTCGCGGACCGTTCGCGCTTTCTCGAAATGGTCGCCAACCTGATCGGACAGGCGGTCCGTCTCGCCCGCAGCGTCGAGGCCGAACAGCAGGCGCTGCGCGAGGAGCGCGATAAACTGCGCCGCGAGGTCAAGGGCAGCCACGGTTTCGACAGCATCATCGGGCGCGCGAACGCCATGCGCTTGGTCTTCGATCAGGTGCGTCAGGTCGCCAAATGGAATACCACGGTGCTGATCCGGGGCGAGTCCGGAACCGGCAAGGAGCTGATCGCCAACGCCATTCATTACAACTCGCCGCGCGCGCGCGCGGCCTTCATCAAGCTCAACTGCGCCGCGCTGCCGGATAATCTGCTGGAGTCCGAGCTGTTTGGGCACGAAAAAGGCGCTTTCACGGGTGCCGTCAGTCTGCGCAAGGGTCGCTTCGAGCAGGCCGACGGCGGTACGCTCTTCCTCGACGAGATCGGCGAAATCACACCCGCTTTCCAGGCCAAACTGTTGCGGGTGTTGCAGGAAGGCGAGTTCGAGCGTGTCGGCGGCGGACGGACGCTAAAGGTCGACGTGCGCGTGATCGCCGCCACCAACCGCGATCTGGAGGCTGGAGTGCGCGCCGGCGAGTTCCGCGAGGACTTGTATTACCGCCTCAACGTCATGCCGATCCGCATGCCCGCGCTGCGCGAGCGCATTGAGGATGTCCCGGATCTGGCGCGTTTTCTGGTCGACAAGGTCGCCCGCCTGCAGGGCCGCGAACTCGAAATCACCGACAGTGCGCTACGCATCCTGATGCGGCACGACTGGCCCGGTAACGTTCGCGAGCTGGAAAACTGCATGGAGCGCGCCGCGGTCATGAGCGAGCAGGGCATCATCGATCGGGATGTCATCAATCTGACCGGGATCGACGCGAGCGCCGCCGGAGCGGATTATTCTCCGTCCACGACCAGCGCCGCCGCGCCGGCCAGCCCGATCGATCTCAACGACCCCGACCTGGACGAGCGCGAACGGGTCATCGCCGCACTGGAAGAGGCAGGCTGGGTCCAGGCCAAGGCCGCGCGCCTGCTCAACATGACCCCGCGCCAGATCGCCTATCGGATCCAGACGCTCAATATCCGCATGCGCCAGTTTTAAGCCGCGTTAACGACAGGGTGAGACCGATGTTGGCGATTCGCGAAAAGAGCGGGATGTCGCATGTCACTGCATGAGGCCCCCTGTTGGGAACGGGACGGTCGCGATTGGCCGAACCGGGAATTCAGTCATTTCGTGTCGGCGGGCGGTCTGCGCTGGCATGTCCAGCAGATGGGCGAGGGTCCATTGCTCCTGCTGCTCCATGGCACGGGGGCAGCGACGCATTCCTGGCGTGAGTTCGCGCCCATGCTGGCTGATCGCTTCAGGTTGATTGCACCGGATCTGCCAGGTCATGGTTTCACCACGGCGCCACCCTACGAGCGCATGTCCCTGCCCGGCATGGCGGCGGCCATCGGCGATCTGATCGAGACGCTGGGGGTCGCCCCGGATTTGGTGCTCGGGCATTCGGCGGGGGCGGCGATTCTGCTCCAGCTCTGTCTGGAAGGCAGGATTGCACCTCGCGGTCTGATCAGTCTGAACGGCGCGCTCATGCCCTGGCGCGGTCTGCCGGCGCATGTGTTCTCGCCCGCGGCCAAGTTGCTTGCGGGTAACGCGCTGGTGTCGCGCGTCTTCGCCTGGCGCGCGGGCAATCGACGCGAGATCGAGCGTCTGGTCGCGAGTACCGGTTCGACCCTGACGCCGGCCGGCGTCGATTTCTACCAGCGTTTGATCCGCTATCCATCGCATATCCGGTCCACTCTCTCCATGATGGCCAACTGGGATCTCACGCGCATCGAGCGGGATCTGGGGCATCTGCAAACGCCCTTGTATCTGGTGGTGGGCGAGGGGGATCTGACGGTCTCGCCGCGCGAGGCAAGCCGGGTGTGCGAGCGTCTGCCGAGCGCGGAGCTGATGACCCTGCCCGGCCTCGGGCATCTGGCCCACGAGGAACAGCCCGCTGACGTCGCCACGGTCGTGCGGCGGATTGCCGCGCGTCTGGGGCTTTTTGAGCAATCCTGAACAGCGTCGCGATCCTCGCAGATTTCCGCTCGACCGGAATGCGATCCACTTGACGCTCCATGGTCTTTTTGCAAGACGCTGAGATGCCCTCGCGACTGATATCTGTCAATCTTTGAGGCGAACACCGGGCTGACACGGCAAGGATCCTGCTATACTGTCAATCTGTATTGACATAGAATTAGGTAATGCAGACTTGACACTCGCGGCTTCCCACGTTCCCAAGATGAATTCCGATCGGACCAAACCACGCGCAGTCGTGATCGGCAGCGGTTTTGGCGGCCTGGCCGCCGCAGTGCGCCTGGGCGCGCGCGGCTATCGGGTCACCGTCCTCGAACGCCTCGATGCTCCTGGCGGGCGCGCTTACGTTCACCAACAGGATGGCTTCACCTTTGACGCCGGGCCGACCATCATTACCGCGCCCTTCCTGCTCGATGAGCTTTGGGGCCTCTGCGGGCGAGTCTTCGCGGACGAGATCGAACTCAAATTAATGAATCCCTTCTATCGGATTCGCTTCGACGACGGTCGGATCTTCGATTACAACGGTGACGCCGAGGCGGTCAAGGCCCAGATTCGGCAATTTTCGCCCGTCGACGCGGATGGTTACGACCGCTTCATGAAAAAGAGCGAAGCCGTTTGCAAGATCGGCTTCGAGCAACTCGGGCATATCCCCTTCACCTCCTGGACCGACATGGCGCGCATCGTCCCGGACATGGCCCTGCTGGAGAGTTACCGCACCGTCTACGGCATGGTGTCGAAGTACATCAAGGATCCGTTCATCCGGCAGGTGCTTTCCTTCCATCCGCTGCTGATCGGCGGCAATCCCTTCACCGTCACCTCCATCTACGTCCTGATCTCCTTCCTGGAGCGCAAATGGGGTGTGCATTCGGCCATCGGCGGCACCGGCGCGATTGTCAAGGGCTTGGTCAGCCTGCTCGAAGGGCAGGGCGGAACGATTCGCTACCAGGAAGAAGTCGCCGAGATCCTCGTCAAGGATCGCAAGGCGACCGGGGTGCGACTGGCCTCGGGCGAGGAGATTGCAGCCCCGGTCATCGTTTCCAACGCCGACGTCGCCAATACCTATCGCAAACTGCTGCCCGCCGCGCATCGGCGACGCTGGACCGACCCGCGCATCGCCCGTGCCAAATATTCCTGCGGGCTCTTCGTCTGGTATTTCGGCACCAAACGCCAGTATCCCGACGTGAAGCACCACACGATCATGCTCGGCCCCCGCTATCGCGAGCTGCTGGACGATATCTTCAAGCACAAGACGCTCGCCAAGGATTTCAGCCTCTATCTGCATCGCCCAACGGCGACGGATCCGAGCCTGGCCCCGGAGGGCTGCGATACCTTCTATGTGCTGGCCCCGGTACCCCACCTGGGCGGCGGGACCGACTGGGCGACCGCGGCCGAACCCTACCGCGCCCGGATCGCCCGCTATCTTAGTGAAACGATGCTTCCAGGGCTGGAAGATCAGATCGTGACCTCGCGGGTCACGACCCCCCAGGATTTCCAGGACCGCCTCTTGTCCTACCATGGGGCAGGATTCAGTCTTGAGCCTATCCTGATGCAGAGCGCCTGGTTCCGCCCGCACAACAAGAGCGAAGAGGTGGAAGGGCTTTATTTGGTCGGTGCGGGGACGCATCCGGGGGCGGGTGTACCCGGTGTCCTGTCGTCGGCCCGTGTCCTCGATACGGTGGTGCCCGATGCCTCAACTTATGTCTAACCCAATCGCTTCATCGACCGCTCATGCCTCGGCGGCCGATATCGCCGCCTGTCGCGACCTGCTGCGTTGCGGCTCGCGCTCGTTCTATGCCGCCTCCTTCCTGTTGCCACAGCGGTTCCGCGATCCGGCCATTGCGCTCTATGCCTTCTGCCGCATCGCCGACGATGCCATCGATTGCGTCGAGGGCGATCCGGTGGCCCAAGCCGCCGCCCTGGCCATGCTCCATGAGCGGCTGGACCGGATCTATGACGGCTGTCCGAGCGACGATCCGGCCGATCGTGCCCTGGCCGATGTCGTGGTGAATTTCGCCATGCCGAAGCGTCTGCTCGAAGCCTTGCTGGAAGGCTTCCAATGGGATGCCGAGGGGCGTCGTTACGAAGATCTGTCAGGGGTATACGACTATTCGGCGCGGGTCGCCGGCACGGTCGGCGCCATGATGGCGACCCTGATGGGCGCGCGGTCGGCGGAACTGGTCGCCCGTGCCTGTGATCTGGGCGTGGCCATGCAACTCACCAACATCTGCCGCGACGTCGGCGAGGATGCGCGCAACGGTCGGCTTTATCTGCCCCGGCAGTGGATGCGCGAGGCGGGGATCGATCCCGACGAATGGCTCAAGCATCCCGTCTTCAACGCATCGCTGGCGTCTGTGGTCCAGCGTCTGCTGCGGGCAGCGGATACGCTCTATCAGCGTTCGGATGCCGGGATCGCCGGACTGCCCATGAACTGTCGGGCGGGGATCAATGCCGCGCGGTATCTCTACTCCGAGATTGGGCGACAGGTGGAGCGGCAGGGACTGGATTCCATCTCCCGTCGCGCCGTGGTGCCGGTGCCGCGCAAATTGCAACTGCTGGCGCCGATCCTAGGCACGGTGGTGCTGACGCCGCGCTATGTCTCCGCGCCTGCCCTGGCGGAGACGCGCTTTCTGGTCGACGCGGTGGTTGCCGCCACGCCGAAAAATGCGGCATCCCCCCGCGCTGGCAATCGGGTCATCTGGGTGCTGGAACTGTTTGAGCAGCTTGAAGAGCGTGAGCGGGCGTTGAGTCTGCGCTGAATGAACGATAGCCGTGCCGGACGCGGCTGTCGTGTGCTGGCTGGGATGCGCGCTACACCGCGCCTGCCGCGAGGCGCGGTGGACGCGGTTTAATAGGCGTTTGACTGAACGCCCAGGGATTGCCAGGGGCTTGCGTAAGGCTTGATGCTACTCGGATTGCCCAGTCCTCGGACCCCTCGGTGCCCGATCAGACTCAGGACGCTCGGTCGCGAGTCGCGGATGAAGGCGTTTTCCAAGGTCTCGTAGATCGCTTTGGACTGGTCACAAAAGGCGCGGTATCCTTTACCCCATCCAGCTCGGCGAAGTCGCCGATCACGTCGATAGAGCGTTCCCGGTCGGCAAAGAGATCGAGCCGCTCCCGCTCGTTCCAGGCATGGCGCGCGATGGGTTTAATGGCCGCAGCCGCAGATAATCGTCCAGCGAGGCGTTGGCGTTGGCGAAGAGTTCGTCAAAGATCCAGCGCATGGTGAAGACCGTGGGTCCGGCGTCAATCCGCTGATCGCCGACGCGGACCTCGCGCATCTTTCCGCCGGGCGTTGCGGCGCGTTCGATGGCCCGGACCTGGAGTCCGCGGGCGGCAAGCGGGACCGCGGTCGTTAGCCCCCATGCCGGCACCAATAATGACGACTGTTTCCATGGGCATTGGATCGCTGTCTCCCTTGATTCGCATTGACGCATCGGATATTGATGTCTATTGTACATGACACAATTAAGTGTCAACTAATCCTTGCAAATGAAGACGGTTACCGGGGGATCACCGATGGATGCCGCAACGAGAATCGAGCGGGCCTTGTCCGCTGCAATAGACACGGTGGCGATCGCCGGTTGTCCGCCTCGCCTGACCGCAGCGGTCCGACATGCTGTGTTTCCCAGTGGCGCCCGGGTCCGCCCGCGCCTCTGTCTCGCGGTCGCCGCCGCGTGCGGCAGCCGCGATTTCGCGGCGGCCGATGCCGTCGGCGCGTCGATCGAACTGCTGCACTGTGCCTCGCTGGTGCATGACGATCTGCCCTGTTTCGACAATTCGCCCTTGCGGCGCGGCATGCCCTCCGTGCATCGCGCCTTTGGCGAACCGCTGGCCGTGCTGGCCGGCGATGCCCTGATTATCCTGGCCTTCGAGCATCTGGCGCGCAGTCTTGCCGCGACGCCCGAGCGTCTCGGACCGCTGCTGTTGACCGTCAGCCGCTCCGTGGGCATGCCGTTCGGGATCACCGCGGGTCAAGCCTGGGAATGCGAGCCGCAGGTCTCGGTCGAGGATTATCACCGCGCCAAGACCGGCTCCCTGTTCGCCGCGGCCACTGCGGCCGGCGCCCAGGTGGCGGGCGCGGACGCGGACGTCTGGCGGGTGGTGGGCGATCGCATCGGCGAGGCGTATCAGGTCGCGGACGATCTCCGCGACGTGGCCGCGAGCGCTCAGGAAGTCGGCAAACCGGTTGGCCGGGATGCACTGCTCAACCGCCCGAGCGCGGCTGGCGAGCTGGGTGTCGATGGCGCCATCGCTCGGCTCCGCCAACTGGTCAAGGGTGCGGTCGACGCGATTCCGGCCTGTCCGGGCCGCGATCAACTGGCCGAGGTGCTGATGGCCGAGTCGCGCCACATCATGCCGAAGAACCTGGCTCAGCGGGCGGCCTGACCGCTCATCCTGACTCCTTGAGCGCCGCTGGCGGCGCTGCGCGCGTTCCATAGTCAATCAATACCTCCGTGCGGATTCCTGATCGCCGGTTGGCCCTGCGTAAAGGAGTACTGGGCCTATATGGGCGCCGATGCGCCAGCGTCCGCGCGCGATCAGGCGATTTGCGCGGATCCGTCAGGTGCGACCTGTCGACCGATTCTGACCCAGCTTCTGCTGGCACTGCGCGCGGGTTAGGCGATTTCCGGATGTGCGGATCCTGGTGATCGGAAAACGTAACGACGATGAGGTTTACAGACCACTGGGCGAGAACAAACCGCCAGCCGATCCTGACACGACCCAGTGAAACGCAGCGATTTTCCGTCCTCGACGCTTGCGGTTTTTTATCAACCCAGATCAATATCCCGCCCTATCACCCTAGACTGACACTCAACTTTCGTTAAACTGGCGAATCCGTCCGATTCAACTTGTCGAGCCCACATCTTGAACCCCGATACGCCGACTCTCGAAGCACTCGCCGTCGTCCTCGAACAACCCGAACGTCTCTCGCTCCAGCGGCTCGCGCTCACGCCGCCGGGCGACGCCGATGTCGTGGTCGATATCGAATGGAGCGGCATCAGCACCGGCACCGAACGCCTGCTCTGGTCGGGTCGCATGCCGGACTTTCCCGGCATGGGCTATCCGCTCGTCCCCGGTTACGAATCCGTCGGTCGCGTTATCTTCGCCGGTCCGGAGGCCGGGCTGACGGTTGGGCAGCGGGTCTTCGTGCCGGGCGCGCGCTGTTATGGCGAGGTGCGCGGTCTGTTCGGCGGCGCGGCCTCGCGCGTGGTCGCGCCGGGCAGTCGGATGGTGCCGGTCGACGAAAAATTCGGCGAACAGTCCGTGCTGATGGCGCTGGCGGCGACTGCCTATCATGCCATCGCCGGCCCCGCCTCGCCCCATGTCGAATTGATCGTCGGACACGGCGTGCTCGGACGTCTGCTGGCGCGCATCGCGGCGCTGGGGGAAGGCAGCCGGCCGGTGGTCTGGGAGACCAATCCCGAGCGGAGACAGGGCGCCGAGGGCTACGGGTACGAGGTGCTGGCGCCGGACGACGACCCGCGCCGGGACTACCGTTCCATCTGCGACATGAGCGGCGATTCCGCCATCCTCGACAGCCTGATCGCCCGCCTGGCGCGCGGCGGCGAGATCATCCTCGGCGGCTTCTACAGTCAGCCGGTCGCCTTCACCTTTCC
>NZ_CAIPNF010000106.1 GCF_903866365.1 uncultured Thiocystis sp. | reverse complement strand
GCTTTCGACGCTCGATCCGAGGATCTTCCAAGGAGGTGAAATGCTCAAGAATGCTTGCTGACATGAGAAACTCCAATCGTCGTTTCTCGCTAGCATCCGTCAACTACCCGAAAAACGGAATGTTTAAACGCGCTCGCCCTGCAAGTCATCCATGATCCACACCTTCGTTCATCGAATTCCGGTATCATTCGCGGATTTAGTCGGCAGGTCTTAAATTCATCCGATGGTTACTCGTCTGTTCAAAAAGATCTTCGGGAGCCGCAATGATCGGCTCGTCAAGACATTGCTAAAATCCGTGGCGCGGATCAACGCGCTAGAGCCCGAGATCGCGCAATTGTCGGATCAGGGGCTCGCCGCGAAAACCGCCGAATTCCGGCAACGGTTCGCTGCCGGCGCCGAACTCGACAGCCTGCTCCCCGAGGCCTTTGCCGTGGTCCGCGAGGCCGGCAAGCGCGTGCTCCAGATGCGTCATTTCGACGTACAGATGGTCGGCGGCATGGTTCTGCATGACGGCAAGATCGCCGAGATGCGCACCGGCGAGGGCAAGACCCTGGTCGCCACCCTGGCGGCCTATCTCAACGCACTGCCCGGCAAGGGTGTGCATGTCGTGACCGTCAACGATTATCTGGCGCGCCGCGATGCCGCCTGGATGGGGCGGATTTATCATTTTCTGGGCCTGACCGTCGGCATCATTAATTCCTCCGGCGGCCTGGGGCCCGACATGGCCTCGTATCGGTTCGACCCGGATTACGAGCCGACCGCCGGTCAGGGGTATCGTCATCTGCGGCCCGCGACCCGTCGCGAGACCTACGCCGCCGATATCACCTACGGCACGAACAACGAATTCGGCTTCGATTATCTGCGCGATAACATGGCCTTCACCGCCGAGCAGCGGACCCAGCGCAATCCCTTTTACGCCATCGTCGACGAGGTCGATTCCATCCTGATCGACGAGGCGCGCACCCCGCTCATCATTTCCGGTCCCTCCGAGGGCAGCACCGACCTCTACAAGAAGATCGACGGGCTCATCCCCCGGCTAACCCGTCAGGCTCCCATCACGAACGAAGAAGGCAAGCCCGATTTCGGCCCCGGCGATTACTCGGTCGACGAGAAGCTGCGCCAGGTCTACCTCAGCGAGGAAGGCCACGAGCAGGTCGAACAGATGCTGGTCGAGATCGGCCTGCTCGACGAGGGCGACGGGCTCTATGATCCGGGCAACATCGTGCTCATGCACCATGTCTATGCCGCGCTGCGCGCCCATGTGCTCTTTCTGAAAAACGTCGAATACATCGTGCGCGACGGTCAGGTGATCATTGTCGACGAATTCACCGGCCGCACCATGCCCGGACGGCGCTGGTCCGAGGGTCTGCATCAGGCGGTCGAGGCCAAGGAAGGGGTCGCCATCCAGTCCGAAAACCAAACGATGGCCTCGATCACCTTCCAGAATCTGTTCCGGCTCTATCCCAAGCTCTCGGGCATGACCGGCACCGCCGATACCGAAGCCTACGAATTCCAGCAGATCTATGGCCTGGAGGTCGTCGTGATCCCGACCAACCAGCCGATGATCCGCGAGGATCGCGGCGATCTGGTCTATCTGACCCAGGACGAAAAATATCAGGCGATCATCGCCGACATCCAGGATTGCGTGAGGCGCGGCCAGCCGGCGCTGGTCGGTACTGCCTCGATCGAGACATCCGAACTCATCGACCGGCTGCTGATCGAGGAAAAGATCCCCCATGAGGTGCTGAACGCCAAACAGCACGAACGCGAGGCGGGCATCATCGCGCAGGCCGGTCGGCCGGGTGCCGTGACCATCGCGACCAACATGGCGGGACGCGGCACCGACATCGTGCTCGGCGGCAATCTGGAAGCGGAGCTCGAAGAGGCTGGCCCCGACGCCGATCGCGAGGCCATCCGTGCTGCCTGGAAGCTGCGTCATGCCGAGGTCGTCGCCGCTGGCGGTCTGCACGTCGTCGGCACCGAACGGCACGAATCGCGCCGCATCGACAACCAGTTGCGCGGGCGCTCCGGGCGTCAGGGCGACCCCGGTTCCTCGCGCTTCTATCTGTCGCTCGAAGACAACCTGATGCGCATCTTCGCCTCCGAGCGGGTCGGCAAGATGATGCAGCGGCTCGGCATGCAGAAGGGCGAGGCGATCGAACACCCCTGGGTGACCAAGGCGATCGAGAACGCCCAGCGCAAGGTGGAAGGGCGCAACTTCGATATCCGTAAACAGTTGCTCGAATACGACGACGTGGCCAACGATCAGCGCAAGGTGATCTATGGTCAGCGGCGCGAGCTGATGGATAGCGTCGATATCTCCGACACCGTCAACGCCATGCGCGAGGATACGCTCAAGGCACTGATCGATGGGCACATTCCGCCCGAGAGCCTGGAGGAACAATGGGATGTCGCCGGACTCGGCGAGGTGCTGATCCATCATTTCGGTGGCGATTGGCCGCTTCAGCAGTGGCTGGACGAGGACCACGACCTGCACGAAGAGAGCCTGCGCCGGCGCATTCATGACACCCTGGTTAAGCGTTACGAGGACCGGGAAGCGCTCATCGGGTCGCCGAGCATGCGTCAGATCGAAAAGGCCGTGATGCTGCAAACCCTGGACAGTCAGTGGAAGGATCATCTCGCCGCCATGGACTATCTGCGCCAGGGGATTCATCTGCGCGGCTACGCCCAGAAGAACCCCAAGCAGGAATACAAGCGCGAGGCGTTCGAGATGTTCTCGGCGATGCTCGACGGCATCAAACAGGATGTCGTGATTACCCTCGCCAAGCTTCAGATTCAGGCACCCGATGGCGCGTCCGGTCCGCCGCCCGAGGCGTTTGCCCCAAGTCCGACGCCAGCAAAGGCTTTCGAGTTCAAGCATGAGGTGTTCGAAGGATTCGGCGGCGGCGATGCCGATGACGCGGAAGCGCATCCAGGATCTGACGAACCGGAACATCAGCCCTTTGTGCGCGAAGGCCGCAAAGTGGGCCGCAACGAGCCCTGTCCCTGCGGATCGGGTAAAAAATTCAAGCAGTGCCACGGGAAAGCGAGCTAACGCGATGACGCCATCGGAGCTCTTCTTTCACCCCGTCGCCGGTCTGCGGCTGGCGGCGGGCGCGGCCGGCATCCGCTATCCAGGGCGCGATGACCTGGCGCTGTTCGCGTTGCCGCCGGGCAGTACCTGCGCGGCGGTCTTCACCCGTAACGCCTTCCGGGCAGCGCCGGTCACCCTGGCGCGGGGCCATCTGGACCGCGTCGCGCCGCGTTATCTCCTCATCAACTCCGGAAATGCCAATGCCGGAACCGGACGGCGCGGACTGGAGGATGCGCGCGCCTCCTGCGCGGCACTGGCCGAGCGGACCGGCTGCCAGCCCGAGGAGGTTCTGCCTTTTTCGACCGGCGTGATCGGCGAGCATCTGCCCGTGGAACGTCTCGCGGCGGCCCTGCCCGATCTCCTGGCGCGGCTCGATCCGGCGGGCTGGCCGTCCGTCGCGCGCGCCATCATGACCACCGATACGGTGCCCAAGCTGGTGTCATGCCAGTTCGCGCTGAACGGCCAGACCGCCACCGTGACCGGGATCGCCAAGGGCGCCGGCATGATTCGCCCGGACATGGCGACCATGCTCGCCTTCATCGCCACCGATGCCGCCGTCGCGCCCGCCTTGCTGCAGGTCTGTCTCCAGCAGGCCGTGGCGCCATCGTTCAACGCCATCACCATCGATGGCGACACCTCGACCAACGATTCCTGCGTGCTGATCGCCACCGGCGGGCTGGGGAATCCGCAGATCGAGGCGGCCGACACGCCGGATTTCGCGGCGCTACAGGCCGCCGTCAGCGCGGTCTGTCTGGACCTGGCCACGGCGATCGTCCGCGATGGCGAGGGTGCCACTAAGCTGGTCACCGTCCAGATCGAGCACGCCGCCGACACGGACGAGGCCCGGCGGGTCGCCGATACCATCGCCCATTCGCCGCTGGTCAAGACCGCGCTCTTTGCCTCCGACCCGAACTGGGGCCGGATTCTGGCCGCGGTCGGACGCGCCGGTCTCCAGGATCTGGACATCGAGCGGGTGCGGATCTCCTTGGGCGAGGTGCTGATCGTCGCGGACGGCGGACGCGCGCCGGACTATACCGAGGAGGCGGGGGCCGCCGTCATGGCCGAACCCGAGATTCTGATCCGCGTGGCGCTGGGTCGCGGCGACGCCCAGGCACGGGTGCTGACCTGCGATTTCTCCTATGACTATGTCCGCATCAATGCCGAGTACCGGAGTTAAGGCGATTTCCGGGAAAGTCTCTACCAGAATCAATGCTCAAATGGACAGGATTCACAGGATTTTTCAAGATTGACAGGATTAAAAACAATGGCTTCTATCCTGTTCATCCTGCGAAATCGTGTTAATCCTGTCCATTAACAGCTTCTCCATGGGTAGATTGTTTTCAGGGAATCACCTAAGCCGAATTGCGCCACCGTCACCCCTTCACGCACACCACCTGCTTCAAGGTATGCACCACCTCGACCAGATCCGATTGGTTGGCCATCACCCGGTCGATGTCCTTGTAGGCGCCCGGAATCTCGTCGAGCACGCCCTTATCCTTGCGGCAGATGACCCCCTCGGTCTGGGCCGCCAGATCCGCCGCAGTGAACTGCTTCTCGGCGGCGGTGCGACTCATGCGCCGCCCGGCACCGTGGGCACTGGAACAGAAACTCTCCGGATTGCCGCGACCGCGCACGATGTAGCTGCGCGCGCCCATGCTGCCGGGGATGATGCCCCAATCGCCCTCGCGGGCACGGATCGCCCCCTTGCGGGTGACCCAGACATCGGCGCGGTAGTGATGCTCGCGCTCTACATAGTTGTGATGACAGTTGACGACTTCCGTGGTCACCGTGAAGGCCGGCAGATGACGGGCGAGGGCGGCCAGCACCAGCGCCATCATCTGGTCGCGATTCTCGCGGGCATAGGCCTGCGCCCAGGAGACGGCGGCGACATAGTCGTCGAAGTGCTCCGTCCCCTCCGGGAAGTAAGCCAGGTCGCGGTTGGGAAGTTGGATCATCCAACGCTCCATGTCGCGCCGCGCCAGTTCGATGAAGTAATTCCCGATGGCGTTGCCGATCCCGCGGCTGCCCGAGTGCAGCATGACCCAGACCTGACCGGATTCGTCGAGACAGACCTCGATAAAGTGGTTGCCCCCGCCCAGGGTGCCCAGCTGATTGACCCAGTTGGAGAAGCGCCCGAACGCCTTGAGCAGTTGCGGGTGTTTGTCGGTCATGCTCGCGAGTGGGGCGGCGAAGGGTTTGGCGGCCTCCGCCAGTGCGCGGTCGTCACGATGCTGAGCGCGCCCGACCGGCACATCCCGGCTGATCTGGTCAAAGACCTTTTTCAAGCTGCGCTCGTCGATCTGCCCGGCGGTCAGCGAGGTGCGCGCGGCGGCCATGCCGCAACCGATGTCCACCCCCACCGCCGCCGGGATGATCGCCTGGTGGGTGGCGATGACCGTGCCGATGGTGGCGCCGATACCGGCATGCACATCGGGCATGGCGGCGACATGATGATGGATGAAGGGCAGTTTGGAGAGATCGACCAACTGCTCGCGCGAGCGTGGATCGAGCTCGTCGGTCCAGATCTTGACCGGCCGCTCGCCCTCGGTGATCACCTGTTGAATGGGCATGCTTCCTCCCGGCGCACACTGGCGCGTTGTGGCGTGACCGACAGCGGTCGAGTCGTGGCGATGAGGGGCGAGTGCCGCATGGAAGAGTCCAATGACTGGAATCGAAATTGTGGGCGTTTCTTTTGGCCCGACCGTATTGAGTTTACCGGAGATCACGGGCGAACTGCGCAGCACCTTTGACCAATTGACGGATCCACGCCGAGGCAAAAACACCTAGTAAAGTTTGGTCGATGCCGGTTAAACGCCTTAGCGGTGTTCTTCAGGCGGAGCTGGATAGAGGGCGAGTCGAGGATTTCATTGCGGAGGCGGAGCGATGGCGAGCAGAACACTGACGATCACGCTAACACCCAATTGGCGCGGAGCCTTGCGCGCGGCGGGACAGGCCGCGCAAGCGGATCGCTATCAGGGCGAGACGCTGAACTTCGAGACGCCGGCGGCCTTCTTCGGGCGGTTGACGGAACGGCGCTGGATGCTGGTGCAAACCCTGCTTGGGTCCGGCGAACTCAGTGTGCGCGAACTGGTGCGGCGGGTCGGACGCGACGTGAAACGGGTGCATGAGGACACGAGCGTCCTCGCCGAATTGGGCTTGGTCGAACGCTCGGAGCGCGGCGGGGTGTGGTGTCCGTTCGAGGACATCCATGTCGATCTGCGGTTGCGGCGAGC
>NZ_CAIPNF010000105.1 GCF_903866365.1 uncultured Thiocystis sp. | reverse complement strand
GACTGGCCTCAAGCTCCGTCAAAGACTTGGTCCAGGCGGACAAATCCTGCGCTTGGAGCGCCGTCCAGAGGGCATCCCAGTAAACCAGAACGGAATCGGCCGATACCGACGCATCCGCGCGCCACTGTTCCAGCCTCAGATGTTGAAGACCGGCGTGTCGCGCCAGCCCCAGGGTCAGGGGATGATCGCCAACGATCAGGGCGGGCAACGCGCCCGCCAGCGTTGGCAGGCGTCCGCCGCCCCAGGTCCAGAGACCGCTGATGACCGGTCGGCGTCGGCGCTCACGTTCGCGATTGACCGCGCTGTCGAAGAACAGCATCTGCGCCTCGTTCAGCATCCCGGTCCAGCGGGCGGCATCCGCACCGCCATGCAAGTCGCGATCGATCGCGCCGCCGAGCACCCGATGGAGCGGCTGCGTGCACAGGTCCGGGCTCCGCTCGGCCCGCAGATACCAGCGGCCCGGCGTCGGGGCCAGCAGCCGCAGCCCATCGCCCCCGAAATGCTCGTTGAACAAGGCCGTCAGGGCATCGGCCTCGGCGCGATCCGGGGCGATTTCAGCACCCGCGAAGAGCAGCAGCCGATCCCGATCCGCGCGCAGATGCACCGGATCGGCGTGTATCCACCAGGCGTCCAGATCGGCGGTCGGATCCTCGCCGAGGAGACAGAGCGGCGCGGTCGGAAGATCCCGGTCCGACTCGCCGAACACGCCGAATTCGGCGAGCAGAGCGGCCGGCGGATCGGTCGAGACGGCGGCCTGCTTGTCCGCCCGGCTCAACAGCCGATCAAGCGTGGGCGTCTTCGGCAAGGGCTGCGGCACGGTCGGAATCGGCCCCCGCAAGCCGGGGCAGATGAGATGCAGGAGACTGGAACTAGCCATGATTCATGGCGGTCCGCGAACGATTGACCTTCGCCGCAAACGCGCTTGCAACCAAAAACGTGGAGACCCTGACGATGAAAAAACCGAGCAGCAGCGGCAACGCAAGCTGGGTGGCGACCAACGAATCCATCTGATCTTGCGCCAACTCGGGAATGTACGTTCGCAAAACAAAGACATAGAGGATCGTCAGCCAGAACCCGAGCGAGTCCAGCAGAACCGCGACGATAATTCCCCAGATCGAACAACCCGCCGCCAGCGTTAAACAAAGCGTCATCACCGCGATGCTGAGGATCATGCTCAGGATGGCGATTGGCTTTTGCGCTGTATACCAATAATACCAATGGCTTTTGAAGCTCGCTGGCGGTCCGGCGGTCAGCCAATTGGAGACCGCTTGCGTCATCCTCATGTCAGTTTCCTTCGTTTTCACAGTTGACAGCGGCACGGATCCGCCAGTCCCGGCAGCAGATCCGCCTGGATATCCGCGATGTCCTCCAGCCCCACGGCGATGCGCACCAGACCGTCGCCGATTCCGGCCGCGGTCCGCTCCCCGGGGCTCAGGCGTCCATGCGTGGTGGTGGCTGGATGGGTGATGGTGGACTTGGTGTCGCCCAGGTTGGCGGTGATGGACAGCAGCCGGGTGGCGTCGATCAGACGCCAGGCGCCGGTTTGGCCGCCGCGCACGTCGAAGGCGACGATGCCTCCGCCGGTACGCTGCTGGGTGCCGATCAGACGATGTTGGGGGTGCCCGCTCAAGCCGGGATAATAAACGTGCTCCACGGCGGGCTGCCCGAGCAACCAGTCGGCCAGTTGGGCCGCGCCGCGCGCGTGGGCGAGCATGCGCAGTTCGAGCGTTTCGAGTCCCTTGAGAAAGACCCAGGCATTGAAGGGGCTCAGGCTGGGGCCGGCGGTGCGCAGGACGCCAAAGACCTCCTCGCCCACGAGCTTCCGATCGCCGACCACGGCGCCGCCGACACAGCGTCCCTGACCGTCGAGATATTTGGTCGCCGAATGGATGACCAGATCGGCGCCCAGTTCGAGCGGGCGTTGCAGGGCTGGAGTACAGAAACAATTGTCGACCGCCAGCAGACAATCATGGCGGTGGGCGATCTTGGCAAGCTGACGCAGATCCGCCATTTCGGTGAGCGGGTTCGAGGGTGTCTCGCAGAACAGCAGGCGCGTGCGCGAATCGATCGCGGCCTCCCAGGCGTCGGGATCGCTCAACGGCACATAGGCGGTCTCGATGCCGAATCGCGTCAGATATTTGTTGAACAGCATGGTGGTGCTGCCAAACAGACTGCGCGACGAGAGGATCCGATCGCCCGTCTTCAGCAACCCCATGCAGACCGCCAGGATGGCCGCCATGCCCGAAGCGGTGGCCACGCAACGCTCGCCGCCTTCCAGGGCCGCCAGGCGTTCCTCGAAGGCACGCACCGTGGGATTGGTGAAGCGCGAATAGATATTGCCGGCCTGATCCCCGGCGAAGCGCGCCGCCGCCTCGGCCGCGCTCGCGAACACATAGCTGGAGGTAGTGAAGATCGGTTCGCCATGCTCGCCCTCGGGCGTGCGCCGGTGCCCCGTGCGAATGGCGCGGGTGGCGAAGCCTGACTCGATCATTTGACGCTCATCCTCGGGCATAGCCTCTCCAATATCCTCGTTAAAGGTCAATGGTCCGCTGCGCGGACCGAACGCCACTGGCCGGAATGCCGATCGACGCCGCTTGCGAGTGACCGCGAGCCTGAATCAATCAAAACCACGCGGATCGCTCCAAACGCGGTTTAATCGGTATTGCTGAGATCAATGGCGCTCTCGCTGCACGATAAAGCATTGTCCTTGGCGCCATCGTTGCGCCGGGCCTCCAGCGAGGCCAGATAGTCCGGCGTCACATCGCCCGTCACATAGACGCCGTCGAACACCGAGGCATCGAAACGGTCGACATGGCTCTTGCCTTTTTTCTGGACCGCCTCGATCAGATCGCCGAGATCCTGAAAAATCAGCCCATCGGCCCCGAGTTCGCGCGCCACCTCCTCTTCGGTGCGGCCATGAGCGATGAGTTCGCTGGCCGCGGGCATGTCGATGCCATAGACATTCGGATAGCGCACCGGCGGCGCGGCCGAGGCGAAATAGACCCGATGCGCGCCGGCGTCGCGGGCCATCTGGATGATCTGCCGCGAGGTGGTGCCGCGCACGATGGAATCGTCGACCAGCAGTACGTTCTTTTTGCGGAATTCCAGATCGATGGCATTGAGCTTTTGACGGACCGATTTTTTGCGCACCGTCTGACCGGGCATGATGAAGGTACGCCCGATGTAGCGATTTTTGATGAAACCCTCGGCGTAGTTGATCCCGAGCTGATTGGCGAGTTGCAGTGCCGCGGTGCGGCTGGTGTCGGGCACCGGGATCACGACATCGATGTCATGACTGGACCAGTCGCGCTTGATCTTGGCCGCGAGCTTTTTACCCATGCGCGAGCGGGCCTTATGCACCGAGATGTTATCGATGATGGAGTCCGGACGGGCGAAATAGACAAACTCGAAGATACAGGGCGACAGCACCGGCTGGACGGCACACTGGCGGGTATGGAGATGGCCATCGACGGTGATCAGCACCGTCTCCCCTGGCGCGACATCGGCGATGAGTTTGAAGCCGATGGTATCGAGCGCCACGCTCTCGGAAGCGATCATGTACTCCATGCCCTCGGGGGTTTCGCGGCGGCCATAGACGAGCGGCCGGATCCCGTTGGGATCGCGAAACCCGAACACCCCGAAGCCGGGGATCATGGCGACCGCCGCGTAGCCGCCCCGACAGCGCCGATGCACGCCCGCCACGGCCCGGAACACATCCTGCTCGTCGATACGTAGCTTGCCCTGGATCTGCAACTCATGGGCGAAGATATTCAGCAGGATCTCGGAATCCGACTCGGTATTGAGATGTCGCAGGTCATCGACGAAGAGGTCGCGCTTGAGATCCTCGGCATTGGTCAGATTGCCGTTATGCGCCAGCACGATGCCATAGGGCGAGTTGACATAGAAAGGCTGTGCCTCTGCCGAACTGGCCGCCCCGGCGGTGGGATAGCGCACATGCCCCACACCGGTATTGCCGCGCAACTGGATCATGTGACGGGTCTGGAACACATCCCTGGCCAAACCGTTGTCCTTGCGCAAATAGAGCTTGTCGCCCTGACAGGTCACGATGCCCGCGGCATCCTGACCGCGATGCTGCAAGACCAGAAGAGCGTCATAGAGGGACTGATTGACCGGACTTTTGCCGACGATGCCAACGATACCGCACATAGGATCCTCGCCCCTGCCATCGGGTCAGCTGCTCTGCATCGAAACGCGGGCCCGGATTGGAGCCGAGAGCCGAAGGGGCTGCCCCAAGCGGAACCCGAAGGGCTAGCACTTGCTTCGGCTTCGCTCGGCGCGAGGCCGAAGGGATGTAGGGAAATGATTGAGAGCGGGGGAAGGTACCCCAGAACAATGCCAACGATCAACCATGAGGAGCATCTAAAGCTGTTTCATCAGCGCCTGAATGTCGTCGGGCACCATGCCAAAAATCCAATCCGCCAACCCCTGGAAGTGCACGATCAGGCGTGAATCCTGCCATCCAGGGTCACTCGGCAGCGGGGTCAGTGCGGCAAGAAACACCGCCATCGCCACGATCACCGCTCCACGCCCCGCGCCAAAGGCAAAACCCAGCACACGATCGGCTCCGGTCAGACCAGCCTTGTCGACGAACGCGGTCAGGACGGCGCCAAGGATCGCGCCCAGGAGTAGAGTGACGAGCACTAGAGCGATGAAAGCAACCGCAATCCGCACCGACGGCTGCGCGATCTGCGCGACAAGCAGATCGGCAACCTCCCGATGCAAGAGCCAGGCGACGAGCAGAGCGGCGATCCAGACGCCCAGGGAAAGCAGTTCGCGGACGATGCCGCGCGCCAGCCCGACCGATGCGGACAGCGTTACGATCGCGATTATCGAAAAATCGACCCAGTTCATCCCGACTCCCGACCCTTCAGACCAACCGATGTCACGGGAAACGGTCGCACCCCAGGAGAGGATGCGCAGTCGCCCGCGAATTGAGAATTATGGATAGCGCTGGATCAAGGTGTCCAGCTTCTGCTGCTGACGCAGCCTGGTGGCGGCACGCTCGGCATTTGCACGATCCAACTCGGGTCCTACACGCACCCGATAATACAATTTACCGCGGACTTCGGCCTTTTCCACGAAGGCTGGAAAACCGGCATTCCGTAATTTCCGTTCGAGCTCAGCCGCACCCTGGGCGGTCCCCACGCTGGCGACCTGAACGATCCAGGAGGGCATGCCATCGTCCCGCTTCCGAGGCTCCGGCGCGGCGTCATCGGTCTCCTTCGCGACGCGCGGCGGCTTGGCGGACGGACGACCGATCTGGCCGGGCTGCTCGGATGGCGAAGCGCTCTGAGCGACGTCCCTCGCCTGGCTGCTGTCCTGACCGCGCTCGTCGTCCGCCTCCGCGTCAATCGCGCTGTCGGGATTCGCAACGTCGTTGGAGACATTGGGTGGCGGGAGCATCGGCGGTTCGCTTTCGACCGGCAAGCCATCATCCATCGGTTCGGCCATTGGGTCAGTCGTCAAACCTGGCGCAGGCTCGGATCCGGCGCGATGATCGAAGTCTGGTTCGCGCGGAAGAGCACTCTGGACCGACGGTGGCGCCAGCGATTCTTCCTCGAACAACATAGGCACGAAGATAACCGCCAGCGCGATGACCGCAACCGCACCCGCCAGGCGTCTTTTGGCTCCTTCTCGCATAAATACACACCCTGAAGCTAAGCCAGGCGCTGCCCTCAAGGGACCGCGCGATGAAGACGATGGCTTGAGAACCCCATCGTGCCTTGAAGTATAACCTGTGACCGAAAGTCGGAGGAGTTGTCGCCAGCCGCCATGAACGATCAGCGGGTTCGCCGCTCGCACGGGCGGCTTGACGCCTCAAACGAGGTGTTCTGGACATTGCCCCAGGGCCTGACTGACCGTGGTAAATGAACCGACCACCAGCAGACCGTCGCCAGGGGCAGACGCGGCACGGGCGGCAGCTAGCGCCGTCGCCAGTTTGACAAAACACCCCGCCGCCGGTTCCGGCAATACCGCGTCCAGTCTCGCCGCCAGGCGGTCGGCGGGCATCGCGCGCGCATCGTCGCTTTGCGTCAGGAACCACTGCGTAACGAAGGGAAGCAAGGGTCTTGCGATCGCCTCGGGCTCTTTATCGGACAGGACCGCCAGCACGGCGCGCAGTTGGCCGGAACACGCGAAATCCCGCAGGTTCGTCGCCAGGGATTGCGCCGCCGCGCCATTGTGGGCCACATCGAGAATCCAGGTCGGCACGCCCGGAATCACCTGAAACCGTCCCGGCAGCCGGGCACGCTGTAAACCTGTCCGCATGGCGTTGACGGGCACGGGCAAGGATTGGCGCAGACAGAGGAGCGCGCGAATGGCCGCGGCGGCGTTATCGCGCTGGAAGTCGCCACGCAGCGCGGGTATCGGCAAGGCGAGCCGCTCGCCGCTCGCCCCGCGCCAGATCCAACCCGCATCCGCCGTCTCGCGCTCGAATTCGCGTCCGAGTTGAAGCGGCGTAGCGCCCAGACGCAGGGCCTCCTCGCGCAAGCGGCCCGGGGCATCCCGCTGACCGATCACCGCCGGGCGACCGGGGCGAAAGATCCCGGCCTTCTCGACGGCGATCGCGTCGAGCGTCTCGCCCAGCCAGTCGGTATGGTCGCGCCCGATCGAGGTGACCACCGAGACATCGGCATCGAGCAGATTGACCGCGTCGAGACGCCCGCCAAGCCCGACCTCCAACACCGCCAGATCCGGTCTTTCCCGCACAAACAGATCGAGCGCCGCCAGGGTGCCGAACTCGAAATAGGTCAGGGCGATGTCGCCGCGCGCCCGGTCGACCCGCGCGAAGGCATCGCACAGCGCCGCGTCGGAAACGGCTTCGCCGGCGATCCGCACGCGCTCGTTGTAGCGCAGCAGGTGCGGCGAGGTATAACAGGCGCAGCGGTAGCCCGCCGCCTCGACCATGGACTCGATCATGGCCACGCAGGAGCCTTTGCCGTTGGTTCCGCCAACGGTCACGACCGGAAAGGGCACGGGTGTTGGGCCAAGCCGTGCCCAGACCGCCGCCACGCGCTTCAGCCCCAGTTCGATGGTCTTCGGGTGCAGACTCGCCTGCCAGTCAAGCCAGGCATCGAGGGTCGCGAACCGGCGGGTCATTTCAGACCGGAACCACCGTGCGGCAATAGCGGGGTCGGTGGGCCAGGATCGCCAGCAGATCGGCGATCCGCTCGCGCAGGTCGCGACGGTCCAGGATCATGTCCAGCGCGCCCTTTTCCATCAGGAACTCGCTCCGCTGAAAACCCTCCGGCAGCTTTTCATGCACGGTCTGTTCGATGACGCGAGGGCCGGCGAAGCCGATCAGCGCGCCCGGCTCGGCGAGATTCAGATCGCCGAGCATCGCCAGACTGGCGGAGACGCCGCCCATGGTGGGATCCGTCATCACCGAGACGAAGGGTAGCGCGCGCTCGCGCATTCGACCGAGCGCCGCGCTGGTCTTGGCCATCTGCATCAACGAAAAGAGGCTCTCCTGCATCCGCGCGCCGCCGCTGGCGGAAAAACAGACATAGGGCGCGTTCATCTCCAGCGCCGCATCGACCCCGCGGACGAAACGCTCGCCCACGACCGACCCCATGGAACCGCCCATGAAGCCGAACTCGAAGGCGGCCACGACGATGGGCGTGTCCTTGAGCCGGCCGCGCATGACCACCATTGCATCCTTTTCGGAAGACTGCTTCTGCGCTTGGACAAGGCGATCCTTGTATTTCTTCAGATCCTTGAACTTGAGCGGATCCAGCGACTCTAGATCGGCGCCGATTTCCTCACGGTGCTCAGGATCGAGAAAGGCATCCAAACGCCGCCGCGCGCCGATCCGGTTGTGATGATTGCACTTGGGACAGACCTCCAGATTGCGCTCCAACTCGGCGCGATAAAGGATCGCGTGGCAACCGGGACATTTGGCCCAAACGCCCTCGGGAACCGTCCGCTTGGTGCTCGCCTCAATGCGGATGCGGCTCGGGATCAGCTTCTCGAACCAACTCTTGCTCTTGCCCATCGCCTGTTTGAATGCGGCGCCTGCTTCTGGCTCAGTCATGAAATTTACTCCGTCGCCGGTGATTCGGCAGCACAAGCCGTTCGTGGTGAGCCCTGAGCCCGCCGAAGGGTCGAACCATCGACGGCATCAATCGCGTCGCGCAGTCCGGCCAGAAAATCGGCGATCGTCTCGGGAATGCGCTCCGGGGTGTCGGCCAGCGTCTCGATACGACTGACGATGGCGCTGCCGACGATCACCGCATCCGCGCCCCGCGCCACGCTGGCGGCGGTCTCCGGATCCTTGATCCCGAATCCGACCCCCACGGGCAGCGGGATCA
Source organism: uncultured Thiocystis sp. (assembly GCF_903866365.1). GTDB lineage: Bacteria > Pseudomonadota > Gammaproteobacteria > Chromatiales > Chromatiaceae > Chromatium. Next base: position 1,612 of record NZ_CAIPNF010000105.1, on the reverse strand, counting down.
GGGATTTGATCAGGCGCACCTGTCCGGCGACGGCCTCGGTATCCAGATGACCGGCGCCCGTCACGCCCTTGACCGAGACATAGTAGACAAAGCCGGAGGCGACACCGCCAATCCGCGCGATGCGCGATTCGGTGGAGGTCGGGGCGAGCAGATAGACCAGATCCAGGCCATGCGACTTCATGGTCTCGATCAGATCGTGCCCCTCCTCCGGCGGCAGGTCGACGATCAGCGCGCCATCCACGCCCGCCGCCTGAGCCTGGCGCGAGAAAGTTTCATAGCCCATGACTTCGATGGGGTTCAGATAGCCCATCAGAACCACCGGGGTCTCGGCATCCCGCGCGCGGAACTCCTGGACCATCCCGAGCACGTTCGTCAGGGATACGCCCTTCGCAAGCGCCCGTTCGGTCGCGCGCTGGATCACCGGGCCATCGGCCATGGGGTCGGAGAAGGGTACGCCCAGTTCGACGAGATCCGCGCCCGCAGCCACCATCGCATGCATCAGCGGGACGGTCACCTCGGGCGCGGGGTCGCCGGCGGTGACGAAGGGGATGAGCGCGGTGCGTCCCCGCTCCCGCAGTTGCTCGAAACGTTGCGCAATCCGACTCATTAAAAATTCCTCGGTTGAAACCTCGCCCGTCAGGGCGAAATCCACTATTCTTCCCGCACTACCGCTGGGCTAGCGGGATGTGAAGTCTGTGGAGAGGGCATAAGACCAAGCGGAGAAGTCTCCGATCGGCACCCTCGGCGAAACAGAAACTCCCGACCGTGAGGTCGAGAATCCGCCTTCTTTAGGAGGAGGAGAAGTCAAAGGACCAACCCGTCGTGGAGTGCGACCGTGTGCATGTCCTTGTCTCCGCGACCGGACAGATTGACCAGGATAATCTGATCCTTGTTCAGGGTCGGCGCGAGTTTGTGCGCGAAGGCCAGCGCGTGACTGGACTCCAGCGCGGGAATGATGCCCTCGGTGCGCGTCAGATGATGGAAGGCCGCCAGCGCCTCGTCATCGGTGACGGCATCGTAGCGGGCACGCCCGCTATCCTTCAGCCAGGCGTGCTCGGGACCGACGCCTGGATAATCGAGCCCGGCCGAGATCGAATGAGTCTCGATGATCTGGCCGTTCGCGTCTTCCATCAGATAGGTCCGGTTGCCGTGCAGCACGCCGGGCCGACCGGCGGTCAGCGGCGCGGCATGATGGCCGGTCGCGATCCCCTCGCCCGCCGCCTCGATGCCGTAAATCTCCACCTCGCGATCCTCGATGAAGGGATAGAAGAGCCCGATGGCGTTGGAGCCGCCGCCCACGCAGGCGACCAGCGCGTCCGGCAGACGCCCGGCACGCTCCAGAATCTGGGCGCGCGCCTCGCGGCCGATCACCGACTGAAAATCGCGGACCATCATCGGATAGGGATGCGGTCCGGCGACGGTGCCGATGATGTAGAAGGTATTGTCAACGTTGGTGACCCAGTCGCGCATCGCCTCGTTGAGCGCGTCCTTGAGGGTTCGCGAGCCGGAGGTGACGGGCACGACGCGAGCGCCGAGCAGACGCATCCGGTAGACATTGGCCTCCTGGCGCGCGATGTCGACCTCGCCCATGTAGACCACGCATTCCAGCCCG
>NZ_CAIPNF010000104.1 GCF_903866365.1 uncultured Thiocystis sp. | reverse complement strand
TCTCGCACCGGATGAAGCAGACGCTGCGCGAAGGCGACACCCTGGCCCGCCTGGGCGGCGACGAGTTCGTCGCCGTGCTGGTCGATCTCGGCGACCGAGCCGCCAGCGTACCGCTGCTCAACCGCCTGCTCGCCGCCGCCGCCGCGCCGGTGCCCCTCGGCGAGGTCGTGGTGCAGGTCTCGGCCAGCCTCGGCGTCACCTTCTATCCGCAGCCGCTCCCGGGCGACGGCGAAGGAACGGACGCGCTCGACGCGGATCACCTGCTCCGTCAGGCCGACCAGGCCATGTATCAGGCCAAGCGGACCGGCAAGAATCGTTATTCGGTCTTCGACGTCGAACAGGATCATCGCACCCGCGGAGAGCATGAAAGTCTGGAGCGCATCCGCCACGCCCTGGCCGCGCGCGAATTCGTGCTCTATTACCAGCCCAAGGTCAACCTGCGCAGCGGGGCGGTCATCGGCGCCGAGGCATTGATTCGCTGGCAGCATCCGACCCGCGGACTGCTGCTCCCGCGGGAGTTCCTGGCGACGATCGAGGATGACCCGCTGGCGGTCGAACTCGGCGAGTGGGTCATCGAGACCACACTGAACCAGATGGACATCTGGCGGGCGAGCGGATTCGCTCTCCCGGTCAGCGTCAATATCGGCGCGCGCCAATTGCAGCAGGCGGACTTTGTCGCCCGTCTGCGCGCCCTTCTGGCGGCGCATCCCAGGGTCGAACCGTCAAGCCTCGCGCTGGAGGTTCTGGAAACCAGCGCGATGCAGGATCTGGTTCACGTCGCCCAGGTCATCGCGGACTGCCGCGCGCTGGGAGTGACCTGCGCCCTGGACGATTTTGGGATCGGCTATTCCTCCTTGACCTATTTGAAACACCTGGCGGTCACCACCTTAAAGATCGACCGCAGCTTCGTTGGCGACATGCTCGACAACCCGGATGACCTGGCGATCGTCGAGAGCATTCTGAGTCTGGCCGCCACCTTCCGCTGCCAGGCCATCGCCGAAGGGGTGGAGACCCTGGAACAGGGCGCAAAGCTGCTGCAACTCGGCTGCGAGCTGGCCCAGGGCTTCTGCATCGCCCACCCGATGCCGGCCCACGAGCTCCCCGGCTGGCTGACCGACTGGCGGCCACCACCGCATTGGACCGATCTGCTCTTGGGCAGCGGGCGCACCCTGTCGTCCGACCGGAGCCCATAGCGCAGGCTTGCGCGTCATGGCAAAGACCGCATGCTGTGCCCTGACCGAGGTTCCCATCGCCGCCGAGTTGACCGGTCGGAGTATCGCTCCGAACGACATCGGCCGTGCCTGCCTCATGGCCAATGTGCAGAACCCCGGCGACGCGGACCCCAAGGACGATCAGGATGCCGCCAACCCCGCGAGGGCTCACCGAAGCGTCGTTACGCGACGCTGCCGACCCAGAAGTCCACAGCCTTGGACAGGAATTCGTCATACGGCATGTAGTGGGTGCCGTCGCAGGAAAAGGTCAGGCTGATCATCGAGGGATCGCCCTTGACCTGGAGCCAATGGGCCGGATCGTCATACAACCCCGCGGTCATGGGCAGATGGCGGAGGTCAAAATTGGCGCCGACATAGCCGAGCAGTGCCTCGCTGGTGCGGAGCACATGCAGGGCGGTGAGCGATGGTCGATGGGACACCAGGCTGACATAGGCGTCGGAGAGCAGGAACCCCCATGCGGGAACCGCCTCGCGCATATAGGGCCGCGATGAGCGGTCACGTCCGAAGTGACCGCGCTCGACCCCAAACCGGGTGACGTTGTCACTGACCTGAATGCCATCGCGATCGATGACAAAAAGGCAGTTACAGGACGGAATCCGTCGCAGCCCGGCGATCAGGATCCCATTGAGCCGCTCGCGATCGTCCCAAGCCAGGGCGCATTCGCCCGCGAGTTGGGCCAGGGGTTCGTGCAATTGCCGCGCGACCGCCTCGCGCTGGCGGTAGACGGTTTGCTTCAGCGATTCTTCCATTCCAGACCTTTTTTGATGGGAGCGGGAATGGTTAGAACGCGGCGCGCCATGCGACACTGTCAGCGGAGCCGGGATCGCCGTGGCTGGCAGGGCCGTAGGCTGGGGTGAGGAACGAACCCCAGCATTCTTGGTGTGTGCGCGATGCTGGGGTTCACTCTCGTTCACCCCAGCCTACGGGCTGATAGTCGCCATCCGCGGGCGCCTCCCAGACGATCGGGTCGCGCTCGGCGCCTGGCGGACCTTCGGATTGCTGCATGTTCTCTGACGCCACCGGTAAACCTCATTCGCTGGAAACCGAACGCGGGATTTTATCCGCAAATGGGGGCGGATTGATGATTGGTTTCCGATGTGCCCACGCGATTCAAGGGGTCAGATTGCTCGGGTCGTCTGCCAATGGCGGGTTTGCAGTCATGCCATGGCTGAATGGTTGGCCTGAAACCGATCACGTCTGATCGCGATTGACCTGACCGCTGTCAACCATCCGCTTGATCATGCTGAACAATCCGACGAGGCTGATGCTCTGAAGAGTGGCTACGACGGGTGAACGAGTGACTTAACGCAGCGCTCCGAGGATCTCGACCAGGCGTTCGGCGCTGTCCTCGAAGTCTTCCTGGGCGGCCAGTGCGGCGGCCGGAACGTCGACGATTTCGAGGGTATTGAGGATCAGCCGATCATCGGCATTGAAATGCTGGACCCACCAGCAGTGACGCAGCCCGGTGGCGGCGATGCGGCACTTGCCGTAACCGCGCGAGAGGATGGTCACCGGACCCTGCCCGAGCGAGCGTTCAAGGTAGCTTAGATCCTGCTCGGACTGTGGCAGGAGCGTCAGATTGATGATGTGCGGAGCCGCGCCGGGCCGCCACCGCGCGCTCTGTTCATTCACTTCGGCGAGCACCGCGCGGGCGCTGATCACGCCTTCGGGAGGAGCGTCGTCCAGGTTGAGCTGGGCGGCGGCGTCTTGAAAGGCGATCTCACGCACCCGTCGGGGGATCGTCGCGATCTCGATCGTCTCGTCCAGCGTTTGCCCGGATTCGTTGCGGGACTGAACCAGCCAGACACCGGTCAAGCGGGTCTCCTGAGCCCGCATTCCGGTCTCGCCGACAATGAGCAGACTCACCTCGCCCTCGCCCAGCGCCTGATTCACCAGATCGCGATCGGCATCCGGCAGCGCGCCGAGATCCAACCCGCGCGCGGGTTCCGCGATCCGGTCATCGGCCAGCCGTGCCAGCAGTTGCTCCAGCAGTCGCAGGCCCTGCTGGCAGGCAAGCACGGCGTCGGGCTCGGGCAGCAGGGGCGGACGATAGGTTTGCATCTCCGCCGGCATCGGCAGATACGCGAGTTCGGCGCCATCGTCCTCCGGGGGCTGTGAGCCAGGGCCGAAGCGGACAGGATGGAGTGGGGAAAATGACTGCATGTCGATCGCCTGTTGCTGTGCGGTTCCAACCGACCGGCCGGGGTCGATCACTCAAGGATCAGCCGTTCACCCGCGACGCCAGGACGCGCCAGTCGCCGATCCGGCACGCGACTTCGGGGCTGGGCCTCCCGGCCTCGTAGACGGCGATGTCCAGTGCCTCGTGCGGCATGTCCAGGCGCGTGGTATTGGTCCCGTCGGCGGGAAGCCACGCGACCGCGAAGCGGTCGAGATAGGTCCGCGCGGCCGCGATTGCCGGGTCGATCATGGCCTTGACTTCAGGTCTCAGACTACCCCCAAAATCGTCGAGATCAACCGGCTGTACGCCGATCAGCAGTTGGTGCCGGGGCGGTTCGCCCAGCAGCTCGGCCAGCGCCAGAACCTCCTGAAAACCGGTCTGATGCAGGCTCATCTTCTTGGCGCCCATGAACTTGGGCACGGCGTCACCCTCGATCAGTTTCACGGTGCCGGGCGGCAAGCCGTAGTCGATGGCATCGAAGACCACCAGGATATCGGCCCAACGCACCTGATCGACCAGATAGATGCCCTGGGTACCACCGTCGAGCAGCCGCACCGGGTCCGCGAAGCGATACTGTCGGGCGATCCGTTCGACCACCCGAACCCCGAAGCCCTCGTCGGCCCAGAGGACGTTGCCGATTCCGAGGATCAGGATGTTGGGCTCGGCCCGGTTCATGGACGGTCGTCCTTGAACATGCGCCAGCCGCTGATCATGGTGCTGATCAGGCTCTGGCGGGACATGATGTCCTCCCGGATTGCCGTGTAGACATGCAGCATGACGAAGACGACGATCACCCACATGCCCCAGTGGTGCCACATGCGCACGTCCTGGCTCTGGCCGACGAAGGGGATGACCCAGCCGAAGAGCTGGTCCTGCCAGCTCCCGAGTCCGGTCTGCTCGGAATAAAGCGCCAGCCCGGTGACGATCATCACGAACCCGCCAACCGTGATGATGACGACCATGAAGAGATGCGCGAGCGGGTTGTGGCCGATGTATTTACGCGGCTCTTGTTCGAGAAAGGCATACCAGCGTACCTCGTGCAGCAGCTCGCTCCAGAAGCGCCGACGCCAGAAGGGCAGGGTGAACAACTGATGGGAGTAGGAATTTCCCACCACGGCCCAGTAGAGTCGGAAGAGGAATCCGACCAGGAACACATAGGCTGCGGCAAAATGGAAAAAGCGGATGTAGCCCATGAGATAGTGATCGCTGGCCTCGCCGGACAGCGACGGAAGCGGACTGCCGATCAGATAGCCGGTGATGGCCAGGACCGTGATCGACAGCGCATTCACCCAGTGCCAGATGCGCACCGGGGTTTGATAGACGTAGACCGCGGTCTGCTGGACCGTTGGGATACCGGTGAACATGAATTCAGCCTCCGAGTGGGGAAGTTGTCAGGTGGCAGTTGTCAGGCAAGACCCAGGATCTCCAGCCATGAGGCACTCGAATGCCAACTGCCACCTGAAACCTGCCAACTTGTTCTTAACGCACCTTCACCCGCGTCAACTCCTCCCCGTCCGGACTCATGATATGGGTCGAGCAGGCCAGGCAGGGGTCGAAGCTGTGCAGCGTGCGCAGGATCTCCAGCGGCTCCTCGGCATTCACCAGCGGCGTGTTCAGCAGGGCGGCCTCGAAGGCGCCAATGTTGCCGGCCGGATCGCGCGGGGAGCCGTTCCAGGTGGTCGGCACCACGGCCTGATAGTTGTCGATCTTGCCTTCCTTGATGACGATCCAGTGACCGAGCGCGCCGCGCGGGGCCTCGGTGGTGCCGACACCGCGCGCTTCTTTCGGCCAGGTCTTGGGATCCCACCGCTCGGTGTTGGCGGTGCTGCTGTCGCCGGCCTTGATGTTGGCCATCAGCTTGTCCTGGAAGTAGCGCAGCTTGTGCGCCGCCCAGGAGCCTTCCAGACCGCGCGCGGCGGTGCGCCCGAGGGTGGAGAAGAGGGCCGAGACCGGCAGTTGCAGATCGGTCAGCACCTTTTCCACCGGCTCCTTGAACTCCGGGATGCCCTTGGCATAGCCGATGACCCAGCGCGCGAGCGGTCCGACTTCCATGGCGTGGCCGCGCCAGCGTGGGGCCTTGATCCAACTGTATTTTGCGGCCTCGTCGATTTCCTCGATGCGGGTTTTGCTCCCCCGGGTGTTGGGTCCGAGCACGAAGTTGGGCTCGGTGACGCCATCCCAGGGATGCAGCCCCCTGGATTCGTCCTTGTAGGTGAACCAGGAGTGGGCGACGAACTCCTGGATCTGCTCCGGGTCGCGCAGGTCCACGTCGTGAATCTCGGCCAGATTGCCGTTGACGATGGCGCCGCGCGGCAGCATCTGGTTCTCGGCCGAGTTGTCGTTGGCGCGATCCGGGATATCGCCATAGGACATGACCGCCTGACTGCTCAGTCCGCCGCCATAGGTCCAGTCCTTGTAGAAGGAGGCGATGGCGAGCAGGTCCGGGATGTAGACCTTGTCGATGAACTCGATGGTGCGGTCGATGATCGAAGAGACCAGATTCAGCCGCTCCATGTTGACCGCGCCGACCGCGCCCGTGTCATGCACGTTGATGGCGCAGGGCACGCCGCCGACCAGCCAGTTCGGGTGCGGATTCTTGCCCCCGTAGATGGTGTGGATCTTGACGATCTCCTTCTGGAAATCCAGCGCCTCCAGATAATGAGTGACCGCCATCAGGTTGGCCTCGGGCGGCAGTTTGTAGGCCGGACTCCCCCAGTAACCATTCATGAAGGGACCAAGCTGGCCGGAATCCACGAAGCGCTTGATGCGGTTCTGCACGTCGCGGAAATAGCCGGGCGAGGACAGCGGCCAGTCCGAGATCGACTGCGCGAGCGCCGAGGTCGCCTTGGGATCCGCCTGAAGCGCCGAGACCACGTCCACCCAATCCAGCGCATGCAGGTGATAGAAATGCACCAGATGGTCGTGCGCCTGGAGCGTCAACTGCATGATGTTGCGGATGGAATTGGCGTTCTCCGGGATCGCGATCCCGAGCGCGTCCTCCACCGCCCGTACCGATGTCAGCGCGTGGGTGCCGGTGCAGACGCCGCAGATCCGCTCGGTGAAGGCCCAGGCGTCGCGGGGGTCACGACCGCGCAGGATCACTTCCAGCCCGCGCCACATGGTGCCGGTGGAGACCGCGTTGCGAATCACGTTGTTCTCGTCGAGATTAACCTCGCAACGCATGTGGCCCTCGATGCGGGTCACCGGGTCGACGACGATGCGCCGTCCCGCGTTGTCGAGCTGGAAGCCGTTCGGGGTCTGGACGCTCATGCCTGGTCATTCTCCTCGTGATGCTCGCCGGCGCGTTGCTTGATGCGATGGATGGCGCTTGCCGCCGCATGGGCGGCCACCGCCACGCCGACGGTGCCGGCCGCCGCGATGCCGACCCTGTCCGCATTGGCTTCGATGCCAAACACGCGGGTATCGGTGACATGATCGTAAAAACTGCCCTTGTCCCAGAAGCCATCCTCGGAGCAGCCGATACAACCGTGACCGGATTGGATCGGGAAGGAGACCCCGTTGTTCCAGCGAACGGTGGAGCAGGCGTTATAGGTGGTCGGACCCTTGCAGCCCATCTTGTAGAGACAGAAACCCTTGCGCGCCCCCTCGTCGTCCCAGTTCTCGACGAACTGGCCGGCGTCGAAGTGCGGACGGCGATAGCATTTGTCGTGGATGCGCTGGCCGTAGAACATCTTGGGCCGGCCCTGACGGTCCAACTCCGGGATGCGCTCGAAGGTCAGCATATAGGTGATGACACCGGTCATGACCTCGGCGATCGGCGGACAGCCCGGCACCTTGATGATCGGCTTGTCGTGGATCACTTGATGAATCGGCACGGCCTGGGTCGGATTCGGATGGGCCGCCTGCACGCAGCCCCAGGAGGCGCAGGAACCCCAGGCGATGATGGCCTGACAGTCGGCGGCGACCTCGCGCAACTGTTCGATAAAGGGTCGCCCGCCGATGATGCAGCTCATGCCGTCCTGATTCAGCGGCACGTTGCCCTCGACGGCCAGGATGTAGTTGCCTTTGTACTTGTGGCGGATCTCATCGAGGATCGCTTCGGCCTGATGGCCGGCGGAGGCCATGATAACGTCGTCGTAATCCAGCGAAATCATCGACAACACCACGTCCGACACCAGCGGGTGGGCGGAGCGGATGAAGGACTCGGAGCAGCAGGTGCACTCCAGACCATGCAGCCAGATGACCGGGGTGCGCGGCTTAGTCTCCATGGCGTTCGCGATCGTCCCCGCGAAGGACGGCGCCAGCCCCAGCGCCGTCGCGGTCAGGCTGCAATATTTGAGGAAACTCCGCCGGCTGATCCCCTGGCGGCGCATCACCTCGTAGAAGGTTTCGGTGGTTGCCATCGTATGCCTCGATTCTCATCATCAGCCGTTTAGGCGGCAGTTTTGCCAGTGCGATCAGACGATCAATGTCCCTAATGCTGCCAAGGGCATCATTCAATCATTGATGTGACGACCATGGCAAGAGATTTGAGTTTGAGATTTCTGATGCACGTCAATGATAAATCGCAATCATTGAAGGCATGCCGTGATAAACAAGGTTGTGTGTGCGTTAGGTGTTGGGGATAACCTATACTTCCGATAGGCATAGGAAAACCTGGACGATCCACCATGCGCACCGAGGATTTCAACCACTGGCTATCGCAAGTTCCCGACCTCACGCTGGCACAGCGCCAACAAGGCGTCGAGTTGCTCCGTCAGGAACCGCCACTGGAGCGGGTCGCGGCGATCACAGACCTGCAGCTTGAGTTGCCCGCATTGTCATCACACGCCCTGCGGACAGTGGGGGCAAGCGCATGGGCTGCCGCGTGATCGCTGCGGGGCCTGCGGCAAGACCTTCAATGCCGTCACGGGGACGCCGCTGGCCCATCTCCGTCACCGCGAACGCTGGTCGCAGGATGCCCAAGCGCTCATCGACGGCGACACCGTTCGCCGAGCGGCACGTCGCTGCGGGATCCACAAGACCACGTCTTTTCGCTGGCGCCATCGCTTCCTGACCCTCCCGGCCGGTTCCAAGCCACTGCATTTGCACGGGATCGTGGAAGCCGACGAGACCTATTTTCTGGCATCCGACAAAGGTCAGCGACCGCTTCCTCGCCCGGCTCGAAAACGCGGGGGTGCCGCGACCAAGCGCGGTCTCTCCGCCGAACAGATCCCCGTGTCGATCATGCGTGACCGCAGCGGCACGACCACCGATGCGGTGCTTCCTAACGCCACCACTGAGTGCCTCCGCATCGTCCTGGCCCCGATCCTGGATTCCGACGCCGTCCTGTGTTCCGATGGTGCGGCGATCGACCGCGCTTTCGCCGCCCAGGCTCCTATTGCCCATCAACCCATCAACTCATCAATCTCCGCGCAGGCATTCGGGTCGTCGACCACGCCTTCCACATCCAGAACGTCAACGCCTACGACAGCCGTCTCAAGGGCTGGATGGCGCGTTTCTACGGCGTCGCGACCAAATACCTGCCCAACGATCTCGGGTGGCGCCGGTGTCTGGAACGCTTCGGCGAAGCGCTGACCCCCGGGGTCTTGCTTGGCCAAGCCGTCGGGAGGGACAGCAGTCCTTAGGGACCAACACCTAACGCACACACAGCCTCTCAATAAGGCGACTTCCGGGAAAAATCGATCGATTTTCCCTTCTCCCTTCGACAAGCTCAGGGCGAACGGAAAATCGCTAGCGCCTGAAATTGAATCCGTTCATGGTTCGACAAGCCTGTCCTGAGCGAAGCCGAAGGGGTCACCACAACCGTTCGATCCCAAAGCGATCGAACAGACTCTCGTTGCTGACCAGGATCAGCCCTTCGATCTGGGATTGCGCGATGAGCATGCGGTCGAACGGGTCGCGGTGCTCGCCAGGCAAGAGTCCAGCGCGTCGCGCGTGTTCGGCGGCGATCGGAAGCGCAGCGAATTGCTGCTCGGTCAGGATCTCGCTGAACCGATCCGCGACCTCGATCGCACCGGGGAGCCTCCCAATTCTGACTTTGGTGGCGATCTCCCAGGCGGATGCCGCGCTGACGATCGCTTGGTTGCCCGATTCGCTAATCGCGGCCTGCGCGGTGACAGGCAATTGATGGTCGCCGTCGAGCCACCAGAGCAGTGCGTGGGTGTCGAGCAAGAGGCGCATCCGTTACTCTTCCCATGCCTGTAGTTCTGTTTCAGGCAGAGGCTCGAAAAAATGCCTGTCCACGCGCGCGCGGCCACGCAACGCACCAAACCGGCGGCCGGAGGTTGCGGGCGGGATGGCGGTCAGTCGGGCAACCGGGATGCCGGCCTTGGCGATGATCGCCTCTTCGCCCCGGCTCGCCTGCTCGATGAGCTTGGACAATTGCGTCTTGGCGTCGTGAATATTGACTTGCAGCACGGTCCTGCTTGACGCTCGTTTAGCTAATCAGGATGAGCTAAGGATAATCGATGCGAGTCACGAGCGCTTGCGCCAAGAAGGTCGCATCGTCCCTCTGGATCGGTGCGTCCGTCTGCCCCTGCCGCGCATGACCAATACCGACATGCTGGCCGGCCAGCACGATCCCGCCGAGATCATCGCCTCGGTCAAGAAAGGGCTGTATGCCGTCAACTTCGGCGGCGGTCAGGTCGACATCACCTCCGGCAAATTCGTCTTCTCGGCGAGCGATGCCTAATCTGATCGAGGACGGCAAAATCGGCCGTCCGGTCAAGGGTGCGACCCTGATCGGCAACGATCTGAAGCTCGACGAGGGCGTTGGAACCTGCGGCAAGGAAGGCCAGAGCGTGCCGGTCGGGGGGTCAGCCGACCTTGCGGGTGGATGCGTTGACGGTGGGCGGGACGAGTCAGGAGTAAAGCGTCGACCCTGGAAAACAGGGTCGTCATTCAGGCCAGCGGCTGGCTTCACGGCGCGGAGCGCCGTCCGATGCGTTACACCGCAGAGCGAGGACGACACTCGTCAACGTGCATTGTCGTTGTCACAAATCCGGGGTGGTTTGAGCGGAACGTCTTGCTCTATCTTGACTGCTTCCTTCCGTGCATTGTTCACTGAAACCATCGAGGCATCATCATGAGACCCTTCTTACTCTTGACGATTTTAGCCGTGCTCGTGGCGGCCGGCTGCACCCAGGAGACCCAGAACAAGATCGGCCGCTCGATCCAGAACTGGACGGGCGTGAGCGGGGTGATGGAGGTCTATGCGGGGGACAAGCTGGTCCGGCGGTTCATCAAGATCGACAAGCTCACGACGGCGAGTGCCACCCAGGGTTCCGGCATGCGCCCGTACCGCTTCGGCTATGGCGTTCTGGATGCCAACCTTAACGGTGTCCAGGACAGTGACGAGAAAAGGGTTTACTTCGAGTTTAGTGACTATTCGACAAATTATGTCTTCTATGGCGATCCGGGCAACTGACCGGGTCATGGCTCGCGACCTCCTCTCAAGGCACGGGCGCGTGCGCCGCTGTCGAGAGTGATCCGCAATCCTCCCGAGCCATTCCTGGAGGGTGGAAGCCGAAGACGAGAGTCAAGATGGACCAGGACGAGCATTTCAACAGCCTTTCTCATCTGGTGGGCACGGTGCTGGCCCTGAGTGGAGTCGTCGTGCTGCTGTCCATGGCCGAGTTCCGGGGCGGCGCGGTCCGCATGGCAAGCTTCAGCGTCTATGGATTGACCCTCTTTCTGCTGTACCTCTTCTCGACCCTCTATCACGGTCTGCGCGGAAGAGCGAAGCGGGTGTTCCAGGCGCTGGACCATCAGACCATCTACCTGTTCATCGCCGGCACCTATACGCCCTTCTGTCTGGTGGGACTCGGCGGCGCCACCGGTTGGTGGCTGTTCGGTGCGGTCTGGGGGCTGGCCCTGCTGGGTATCCTCATCGACACGCTGCGCGGCGCGGGCGGGCGTCTGCTGTCGGTGGGCATCTACCTCTTCATGGGCTGGCTGATCCTGTTCGCCCTCGATCCCCTCATGGCGGCCCTGCCTCCGGCGGGTTTCCGACTGCTGGTCGCCGGCGGCCTCTTCTACACCCTTGGCGTCATCTGCTACGTGCTGGATACTGAGCGGCCCTGGTGCCATGGCATCTGGCATGTGTTCGTCCTCGCCGGAAGCATCAGCCACTATTTCGCGATCCTGCTCTACCTCTAGCAAGGCGCCGTCATCAGGTGTGACGTAAAAGACGGTGTTGCCGACCATATCATGATGGCGTGCGGATGCTTGTCAGGGCCGGCGACGCGAGATTCATTTCATGGATGTTGGTCGGGTTGCGACCCCATTGCGGACATCCGTCCGCTGATCCGCCTGAGCGTGAACGTCATCGTCGAGCAGGACGGACGGCGCGAGCAGGGTTCCAGCGGCGGTGCCCGCACGGATTTAGGGTATTTTCTGGCCGAGGATCGCGCGCTGGGCTATGCCGCGCGAGGCAGTGCGTCTGGCCCTGACAACATGGATGACGAAGGCACCGTCACCCAGAATACCGTCCTGACCGCAGCGGGCAATCGCCTTGGGCGATTGCCCGACGAAGTCTTCAGGTTGCCGATTCCTCGGTCGAGGTTTCCCGGACATTTTTCTCAAGTTGACGGATCTGCGCCACCGTTTCATTGGAGAGTGACCGAAAGCGCTCGGCGAGCAACTGTTCCGCCTGCTCGCGATGACCGGCGACCACATGCCGGAGGACGTCGCCGGCACATTGGTGGAACTGCGCATGCTTGGCGCGCAGGGTCGTTTGTGGGAAGTCCGCCAACAGTTTGCTGCCCGGTCCGTAGATCCAGGCTCCCAAGGCGCACTGGTCGTCACGCGAGACGATGGCCGGATCCTGAGGTTCGCTACGGCCCTCAACCGCCCGGCGTAATTTTTTCGACCACTGCTGGTGTGCGTCAACGATGCCATCGAAATCGACATCATCCGCGGCGGTGGTCGCGCTGGCGCTCAAGCGGCCGTTTCCGCGCGTCATCCTGAAAACCGCCACGGTTTGGCTTAATTCCCTGGATTGATCCTCCAGGCTCTCCGCCGCGGCGGCGGCCTGCTCCACTAGGGCGGCATTGCGTTGGGTCATCTCATCCATCTGCACCATGGCCTGGGAGACCTGCCCAATCCCCGCGCCTTGTTCGCGACTGGCGCTGGCGATCTCGCTGACCAGACCGACCACCTGCTGAAATGAGGCGACGATCGCCTCCATCGTGTCACCGGCCTCATGAACCAGTTTGGCCCCATCGCCAATCTGCGTGACCGAGGCGCCGATCAGCCCCTTGATTTCTTTCGCCGCCTGGGCGCTGCGTTGCGCCAGGTTACGCACCTCCGCCGCGACCACGGCAAAGCCTCGGCCCTGTTCGCCGGCCCGCGCCGCCTCCACGGCCGCGTTGAGTGCCAGGATATTGGTCTGAAAGGCAATGCTGTCGATCACGCCGAGGATGTCGGCAATCTTCCGGCTCGATGCCTGGATGGCGCCCATGGTGCCGACCACCTGCTTGATCAGATGGCCGCCGGCCAGCGCCTGATCATTGGCGCGATGCGCGAGTTCGTTGGCGTTTCTGGCGTTCTCGGTGTTCTGCTGAATCGTGGCCTGGAGTTCCTCCATGGAACTCGCCGTTTCTTCCAGGCTGCTCGCCTGGGCTTCGGTCCGCTCGGACAGATCCGCATTCCCGGCGGCAATCTCGCCCGCCGCCGTATGGATGGCGTCCGTGGCCTCCTGGATCTGTCTGACGAGCGTTTGCAAGTGCTCGACCGTGGCGTTGGTGTCGCGCTTCAGATCGGCAAATCGCCCTTTGTGCCCGGACGTGATCGTCTTCGTGAGATCCCCTTGTGCCAACGCCTGCAGAACGAACGCGAGATCATCCAGCACCCGAGCGAACACGTCGGTCAGGTTGTTCATCCCCTCGGCCAGGTCGCGGAAGAAGCCCTGCTTGCCGTCAAGATTCAAACGCTGCGTGAAATCGCCGTGCGTGACTGCGTCCAGCAGCACATCCAGTTCGCCTTCCGCCGTGACCTCGATGGTGCGATCGATCCATTCCACCACCGTGCCAAGGCGTTCGCCCTGGTCGTCCAGAACCGGGTTGGCCACGAGCCTGAAGGTCCGTCCACCGACCTTCATCTGGCTGGTGTAGGTGCCTTTCAGCCCGGACAGGAGTTTGCGTTGGTGCTCCGGATGCCGGTGAAATTCGGTGAAACCACGCCCGATCAGCCCCTCGGCACGGAAGTTCGGCTGCTCCCGCTGGAGATCGGCCTCGGCCCCGCGGATCATTCGGATGAACGCTTCGTTCAGATAGATCAGGGTGCCGTCATTGTCGGCCACCATCATGTTGGTGGATGACTTGTCGAGCGCGCTCGTGATGCGCCGCAGGTCATGCGCGACACGCTGCTCGGCGGCGGTGCGCTCGGCAAGATTGTCCTGCATCAATGCCAGACCGCGGCGGAGCAATCCGATTTCATCGCGGCGTGAGGTGTCGATGGGGTTGCTGTAGTCGCCCGCGCCAATCTTGTCGAAGATGCCGATCACCTGCAGCAAAGGTTTGGCAATCATGCGGCTGGTCAGCAGCCAGAGCAGCAGTAGTCCCGCACTGAACACCACGCCCGCGATCAGGAGCGATCCGAGCAAGGTTTCGAGCAAGGTCTCGTCGATGCCGGCCAAGCGACACATCGACACCGATCACATAGTCGATGCCCGTTGATGATGTGGCGGGCACGAAGATTGAGCGGAAGGTTCCCCAGCGGTCGCTGTATTGGTCGTCATGCACCTGCCCATCGGCGAAGGCGGCCTGTAACCCATCGCTCGCGTCATCATAGGGATCGAGAAACTTGGTGAAATCGCCCGAGGCTTTTTCTTCTGGCGTATAACTTGAGGAGGTGAAGAGGATGTGATCGTCTTGCTTGATCGTGGTATAGACGTATTGGACTTTCGCCCGCTTCGCGAATGCCGTCAGGGTGTCGATAAAAGCCGCATAGGCGTCGGGCGTGATCGCATCGGGCTGGGGTTGCCGATGGTGGACCGCATCGCCAATGAGTCGCACGCCCTCCGCCGTGGCCAGCAGCGTGTTGTCGATCCCACGGATGATGCTGTTTTTCTCGCCGACATAGTGGTTCAGCGTGAACGCCACTGACATCATAAGACTCATCAGCATCATGGCGAGAAACAACTTGAACGACAATCCCAAGGCTATCCCGCGGCGGTTGATCTTCATTCATACTCCTGAATCGTTGGCGCGTGGCTGAAGCGCGCCCCAGAAAAAAGGCCACCCGACACCTCAGCGGTGGCTGCTGAATCCGCGTGAATGTTACATCAAACGATCATGAGGCACTGGCAAGACCAACTCTTGAGCGTTTGACCCTTAATCCTTTTTTGCTGATCACGATCAAATATGCCCATTACCCCAACTGAAGACACCGCCGAGCGCATGGCGCGCCTGCAAACCATCATCGAAGATCTGTTGAAGGAGGCCAAACGCGAGGGCGCGAGCGCCGCCGAGGCATCGGTCGGCAGCAGCGCGGGCCTGGAGGTCGCGGTGCGGCTCGGCGAGGTCGAGACGGTGGAGCACACCCGCGATAACGGGCTGGGCATCACCGTTTATTTCGGCCACCGCAAGGGCTCGTCCAGTACCTCGGATCTCAGCCCCGACGCGGTGCGCGATGCCGTCAAGGCCGCCTGCGCCATCGCCACGCACACTCAGGAAGACCGCTGCGCCCATCTCGCCGCGCCCGAGTTGATGGCGACCGATTTTCCCGAACTGGATCTCTATCATCCCTGGTCGATCGAGGTCGAGGACGCCATCGCCCTGGCAGTAGCCTGCGAGGACGCCGCCCGCGACTACGATCCGCGGATCGTCAATTCGGAGGGCGCCAGTCTCTCGACCCAGTTCGGTATCCATGTCGCGGGCAACACGCAAGGTTTCATGGGCGGCTATCCGACCACCCGTCACAGCCTGGATTGTGCCGTGATCGGTCAGGAAGGCGATCTGATGCAGCGCGATGCCTGGTGGACCACCGCGCGCTCGGCGCTGGATCTGGAACCGGCACGCCAAGTGGGCGAGCGGGCCGCCGAACGCACCGTCGCGCGACTCGGCGCCCGGCGTCTCGGCACCCAGGAGTCGCCGGTGCTGTTTCGCGCCGATGTGGCGACCGGACTGCTGCGCAGCCTGATGTCGGCGATCAGCGGGGGCAGCATCTACCGCCGTTCCAGTTTCCTGCTCGATCATCTGGGCGAACGCATCTTCCCCGAGTTTGTCCGCATCCATGAAGAACCCCATCTGCCGCGCGGACTCGCCAGCGCGCCCTTCGATGGCGACTGCGTGGCCACCCGCGCCAAGGATCTGGTCAGCGGTGGCGTGCTGCAAACCTATCTGTTGAGCGTCTATTCCGGCTGCCGGCTCGGTCTGCCGACCACCGGCAATGCCGGCGGGGTGCGCAATCTGAGCATCGAGATGGGCGACAAGGACCGCGCGGCCATGCTGCGCGAGCTGGGGACCGGACTCATGGTCACCGAATTGATGGGCCATGGCGTCAATGCGGTCACTGGCGACTACTCGCGCGGCGCGTCCGGGTTCTGGGTCGAGAATGGCGAGATCCAGTATCCGGTGGAAGAGATCACCATCGCCGGCAATCTCAAAAAAATGTTTGCCGGACTGGTCGCGGTCGGCAACGACTGCGATTTCCCCGGCAGTACGCGCACCGGCTCCTGGCTGATCGATCGCATGACCATCGCGGGAGAGTAAGTCGGTGTCGGCGTTCTTCAAACCACCGTCATTCTTGGCGTCTTGATGAAAGTCGCCAAGCTGATCTGAGAGTGCCGGATTCAGGATCGTCGCTGGTCGCTGACATCCCCTTGACCTGTTCAACCCTAGCGCCAATATTGGACCAACCATGGACATGCCCCCGGCGTTTCGGGACGGCGGTCGACGGATCAATCGCGAGGATCAAGCACGATGTCGGTGGAAACGATTGGGGTGATCGGTGGCGGGATCGGCGGGCTCGGGGCGGCCTGGCTGCTGGATCGCCGTTATGCGGTGACCCTGCTGGAGCGCAACGAGTACGTGGGCGGACACACCCACACGGTGGAGGTCGGCGACGCCCGCGCGCCGGCCCCGGTGGATACCGGATTCATGGTCTTCAACCGGCGCAATTATCCCTTGCTCTGCGGTCTGTTCGCGCATCTTGGGGTCGTGACCTATCCGACCGATATGTCCTTTGCCGCCAGTCTGGACGGCGGCCGGGTCGAATATGCCGGGTCGAACCTCAATACGCTGTTCGGCCAGCGGCGCAATCTCCTGAACGTCGGCTTTCTGCGGATGCTGATCGAGATTCCCCGCTTCAACGCCGCCGCCAAGGCTTACATCGATTCCAGCCCTGACGCAACCCTGACCCTGGGCGAGTTTCTGGCGCGCGGACGCTACTCCGAGCGCTTCGCCAGCCAGTATCTGCTGCCGATGGCGGCGGCGATCTGGTCCTGTCCCACGCAGGATATGCGGGCCTTTCCCTTTCTGTCCTTCGCGCGTTTCTTCGCCAATCATGGCCTGCTGGATCTGGCCAATCGTCCGGAGTGGGAGACGGTGAGCGGCGGTAGCCGAACTTATGTGGACAAAATCCTCTCGCAATTCAAAGGCCAGTCTCGAACCAATGCCGAGGTGCGGCGAGTGCGACGGCTGGATCGGGGCGTGGAGGTGGAGACGGTCGCGGGCGAACGGCTGACCTTCGACGCGGTGGTTCTAGGCTGTCATGCCGACGAAGCGCTCGCGCTGATCGAGTCGCCGACCGACCTGGAACGCGAACTGCTGGGCTGTTTCGCCTATCGCGGCAACAAGGTTTATCTGCATACGGATATCCGGCTGATGCCGAGCTGTCGGCGGGTCTGGTCCTCCTGGAATTATCTCCAGCAGCCGGGCGAGGATCCGACCCGCCCGGTGACGGTGACCTATTGGATGAACAGCCTTCAGGCGTTGCCGACGGGGCGCGACATTTTTGTCAGCCTGAATCCGCTGGAGGCGCCGCGCGCGGAGTCCGTGATCGCCGAGTTCGACTACGATCATCCGATGTTCGATCCGAGCGCGCTCGCGGCCCAGCGGCGGATGCCCGAGATTCAGGGGCGCGACCGTCTGTGGTTCAGCGGCGCCTGGATGGGCTATGGGTTTCACGAGGACGGTCTGCGCGCCGCAGTCGAAGTGGCCGCCGGACTCGGCGTAAATCCACCCTGGGAGAACAGCGGGGCGGCCAGCGCATGACCCAGCCCGCGGCGCAACTCCTGTTCGGCGATGTCATGCACCGCCGACTTTTCCCGGTCCGCTATCGCTTCGTTTACCGCGTCTTCAGCCTGCTGGTCGATGTTGAGCGGGTCGGCGAAGCGGCGGCGGGCTCTCGCTGGTTCTCGCACAACCGTTTCAATCTCTTCTCGTTTTACGATGTTGATCATGGCCCGCGCACCGGCGAGCCGCTCAAGCCCTGGCTGCTGGAGCGTCTGCGCCAGCGCGGCCATCGCTTCGACATCGCGCGCGTGGAGCTTCAGTGTTTTCCTCGGGTGCTCGGACACGTCTTCAATCCGATGAGCACCTGGACCTGTTTCAATCCGGCGGGCGAGCCAGTCGCCGTGCTCTGCGAGGTCAGTAACACCTTCGGCGAGTCGCACGGCTATCTGCTGCACCAGGACGGCGCCGCCATGACCTGGCCGATCCGCGACGCCCACGCCAAGCAGTTTTATGTGTCGCCCTTCATCGACATGAACGCCGACTACCACTTTCGTTTCTCCCGCCATCAGGGTCGGCATGACATCGTCATCCGCGAGTCTCAGAACGACGCGCTCATGCTGGTGGCCGTGCAGCGTGGGACGGAGCGCGCATTCTCCGATGCCAACCTGCTACGGGCCGCGGTCGCCTATCCGCTGCTGACCCTGAAAGTCGTGATCCTGATTCACTGGCATGCCTTGAAGATCTGGCTCGGCGGCGGGACCTATTACCCGAAACCGGAACCGCCGAGAGAGGAGATAAGCTGATGTCCGCGGAAGAAATCCTGGAAAGTCCCGCGCCGGGCGGGTCGAGTCTGGCCGCCCGGCTGTTTGGCGGTTTTTGTGACCGCATCGCCTTCGGTCAACTGATGGTGCGTTTTCCGGACGGCGCCGCCACGCTCTATCGCGGACGCTTCGAGGGCGGTTCGGGCGTGCTGGACCTCAAACGCCCCTGGATGCTGGTTTTGCGTTTGTTGACGCGCGGCGAGTTGGGATTTGGCGAAGCCTATGTGGAGGGTCATTGGGACACACCGGATCTGCCCGCCCTGCTGGAAGTCCTCCTAAATAACGAGGAGCACATGCAGTCCGGATGGCGGGGTATGCGCTGGTCGCGCGCCCTGGATCGGTTGGTCCATCGCAAGCGCCACAACCATCGGCGCAACAGTCGGCGGAACATCGCCCGTCATTACGACCTGGGCAACGACTTCTATCGGCGCTGGCTCGATGGGAGCATGACCTATTCCTCCGGGCTCTTCGAGGATGCCGGAAGCGAATCGCTCGAAATGGCCCAGCAGCGCAAATACGAGCGTCTGCTCGCGGTGCTGGGGGCCAAATCCGGCGACCGCATCCTGGAGATCGGCTGCGGCTGGGGCGGCTTTGCCGAGGTCGCCGCCCGACGTGGCATGCAGGTGACGGGCGTGACGCTCTCGCGCGAGCAACTCGACTACGGGCGTCAGCGCATGACGGCGGCGGGTCTGACGGATTGGGTCGAACTGCGCCTACAGGATTATCGCGATATCCAGGGTCAATTCGATCATGTCGTCTCCATCGAAATGATGGAGGCGGTCGGCGAAGCCTACTGGCCGACCTATTATCAGGCATTGCGGCGGCTGGTGCGACCGGGCGGTCGGATCGCGCTCCAGGTCATCACCATCAGCGACGATATCTTTCCGATCTATCGCAGCACGCCGGACTTCGTCCAGATCTATATCTTTCCGGGCGGCATGCTGCCGTCGCCGCAACGCATGGCAGAGCTTGCCGCGGATGCGGGATTGATCGCCCAGGAAACCCGCTGGTACGGCGACGACTACGCCGAGACCCTGCGCCGCTGGCGCGCGCGCTTCCATGAAGTCACCGGGGAGATCGACGCGCTGGGCTACGACGCCCGCTTCCGGCGTCTGTGGGATTACTACCTGGCCTACTGCGAGACCGGCTTCAAAACCGGGGCCATCGATTTGGTCCAGACGGTGCTGGAAGTTCCCCAAGGCGGTTGACCCTAACTCGATACAGCCCTTGCCCACGCGGGCAGGAAGTTGCGCGGCGAGGCGCCAAGTTGGTTCCCGATTCAGATCGCGACGAATCTGCTTCTGTGATGACCCGCCGCGGTTCCGCCCGCGTCCGGCGGCGCGGCCAAGGCGATCGCGGCCGAGGAGACGACTTCGAGACGGTGTGTCGGCGTCTCCCTGGCCTTATGGTCGCGCTGCGCGGGCGTCAGATAATCCCGTGGATCCTGGACGATCGCCGGGACCGGCGCCGCCGTGGTGGCGATGCGGGTTCCACTCTGCGTGCGGGCCAGGTCCCAGAACCCGAAGTAAGGCCGAACCCGACCGAGCGTGACCAGACGGATCGACCAGAACACCGGCGCCCAGAGGACATTCGCAAGCGGCACGAGACCATTCATGAAATTCCGGCTCGCCGCCGCGGCCGAGTGGAAGATGACGTAAGAGGCCAGCAGCCGCTCGAAGGCGGCGAAGCGGGACTCCTGGAGATCCCGGGCCAGATCCGACCACTGTCCCTGAAGAATCCAGGGTAGGGCGTCCAGTCGGCGACCGGATACCCCAAGTTGGATGAAGCGGTCCACCTTACCGGCCAGGGCCGGATTGTGTCCGATTCCCATCACGATGGCGCCGGTTCCCATGTGCTGGATCCCGCGCGCCTGGCTGGAGGTCATACAGACCGCCGCTTCCGCCCGTTCGCGTCCTGACCAGCGACCGTCCGGCATCCCGAGGAACAGCAGCAGGCCACGGGTTACCCGATGACCGTAGACATGCAGCAGTTCTCCCGAGCGCGTATCGGCCGCATGGATCCCCGCGAATCCGACGAACTCGTAGGCCAGCGAGAAGAGTTTGCTGACATACTGGGCGAGCAGATTCTTGACGTAGGGCTCGTCGCCGATGACCAGGGTGCGGCCGACGAACACCCGATCCCAGAGCGGGCGTCCCTGCACCCAGCGCAGCAGCAGGGTAAAGGCCACCCCGGCGAACAGAAAATAGGCCGTTTGCAGCAGGACCAGCAGCAACTGACCCGCCGTCGAGAGGGGGTGGAGAAAGGACCAGTCCACGGCGGCTTGCAGTTCCCCGACGGCGCCGATGACCGGATTCCAGCCCAGCCAGAGCATCGCGAAGAGGTGCAGGGCCGTTGCCATGAAAACCAAGGCCGGCTCGGTCAGAAAACGCGCCAGATAGCGGCCCTCCCGTTTCAATCCTCCCTGTTCCTCGGTCTTGACCTCCCAACCTTCCGCCGTCATCCCGAAGACCGCCGCCGCGCGCGCGACGGACATGACCGTCAGCGCCTCCAGTTTGCTGAGGTCGTCCCCGCTGGCGAGCAGACCGAAGGGCCGTTCGTTCGCATCGTTTCCCTCCCGCGCCTCCCGGATCATCTGCAGCAGCAGTTGGGTCAGGCAGGCGTGGGTCGCGGCGCAGCTGACCGTGGCCGGTTCCGCCATGCGCCACCCCGCGCCGGTGGCGAACACCCGTTCAATCCAGGGCGCGCCGGTCTTCACGCTCTGTCCGACCGCGGCGCCCATGAGGGTATCGGTCTCGCCGGTCATCACGAACACCGGCCCTGCCTTGTCCAGACCGTGAAGGGACTGGATGAACTTGACGGTATCCAGGGTGTTGAAGGTTTGCCCGGAGTGGCTGACCGCGAGCGTGAGGGTGGTCGGTCCGAGGAGATAGCGTTGCGGATCCTCGGCATAGGAGACCGCGTCGACCGCCTGAACCCGCAGATAGGGGAAGGCTCGGCGGAGATCCTCGACAAAACGCTCCCCGAGATAAAAGCTGTTCTCGATGCCCAGAACCAGCAGATCCAACTCGGCTTTCAGGGTCGGTTCGTCGTGCGCCGGATGGCGCGACAGCCAGTCGCGCGCATTGTCCAGCAGACAACCGATGAAGGCTCGCGCGGTGCGTCGGTTGGGCGAGCCGGGATCGTCCCAGTCCCGTTGAATCCGGTCGAGGACGACCGGGATATCGGTCATTTCCGCCAGCACCCGGTCACGGCCGCGTGCCGTCGAGACAGGTTCCAGACAGATATTGTCGTGTAACGCGATCCAGCCCCCGGTGCCGCCATCGCGCGCGGATTCGGCGAGTCTTTCCGGGGCGATGCGCTCGGTCGCGGGGGCGCCGCCCTGGAGCCGGTTCAGCCGTGTCAGGGTATTCTCGGCCGTCCCTTCATGGACCTGAAGCAGCATGAGATCGCCGTCGCGCAGGTCGTAGCGGTAGGGCAGGGGCGCGGGCGTGCCAGCGGGTCCCCGGCCGCAGGCAAACCGCAGGGCGGCGGCCTCGGAGGCATAGATCATCATTCCCGCCTCGGGATCGCAGCCCACGAAGAGCGGCTGACGATCCGCGGCCAACATGACGGCGCCCGGCTGGAGGCTGGTGGTCGTGACCAGTCCGAAGGTGCCCTCGGCCCGCTCCATGAAGAGGTGCGTGGCCTTGAAAAGATCGTTGTGGAAAAAGGCATGCACGGCCCGGTTCACGATCTGCTGTCGACGTTGCTTGGCCGCGTCCGGCCAGTCGCGGGTCAGCGCGAGGCTGGCTTGCTGCAGGGCCTCAAGCAGCGTCTTGATCTCGCCGGGATGGCGGGCGTAGACCTCCGCCAGGTTCGTGCAGCCAATCACGATCGGGCAGGGTTCGTTGTCCAGGCGCGCCGCGTCCTCCGGGCAGGCCCAGCGTTGGAAGGTCTGCTCGAAGGCGCGTGTCAGTTCGATCCAGTTCCGCTTCGGGAGTGCATGGCCGGTCTGGAGTGCGTAGGCCAGCCGAATCGAGGCGTCCCACTGTCCCTGGGTGAGCAGGAGATCCAGCATGCCGGCAATCTTTGGCGAATCGCCCTTGGCTGGATGCGGCTCGCCCAGGATCTCCGCGAGCCACTGACCCAGACAGGCGTTGGATAACCGCCGCCAGGCGGTCGACCAGGCGTCGAAATCGCCATTGTGCGTGATCAGATGCTCGACCACTCGTTTCCTGCGCGCCAGCCGATTGCCCTCGACACTCCAGACACCCCTGGTCCTCGGTCGCAGCCAGCGGTGCCAATGGGTCTCGATCTCGGAGGGGCCGCTGGAGGTTCCGTACCGATAGTGAGCGATCAGGTGAATGATGGGGCGTAGCGGACGGGCGCCGGTCAAGCGGCGCAATGCGGCCCGGCGGCGGAAGGCGCCGAGCAGATTGCGGGTGAGGTTCGAGCGCTTGTCGTTGACGATCTTTCGGCCCACGAAACGGCCGCTGGCGCTCATGACCGCCAGCCCGCCGGCCTGCTGTCCACGCACATCCGTGACTTGTCCGATCCGCTCGAACAGGGTTCTGAAACGCGCCGGCAGAAACCCGGACTCGCCGGCATGGCGTTTCGACAGAATGCCGAAGTTGCCGCAGAACACGAATTCGCCGACGCCCGAGTGCGCGGTGACAAGATCGCTCCAGGAGGTGAAGAGGATCCAGAGATTGGCTCCGGCGAGCAGCAGGATCAGGCGATCGACAATCCCGAAGGGCGACGGCAGGGACGCGAGCATCGGCGCCAGGGCGCACAGGAGCGCCAGATTGGCGGCGGGTCCGGCCAAGGCGGTCAACCGGCGACGCTGCGGTGCGAGTTCGTCGATGCGTAGGGCCGGCGCGTGCGCGGGATGACTGACGCCAGGGATGAACAGTGGCGTGCCCGGAAGCAGACTGCGCCAGGAGATGCCGCGAAGGTAGCCGCTCAGTCGCGTCCCGAGCGGGCCGCCGGCCAGCAGGGCGTGGGCAAGACCGTGCCAGGCGATCGAGACCAGAAGCGCCGCGCGGATCAACGAGGGGAGGAGCAGGAACTCCAGGAGTGAGACGCTGACCCCGGTGCCGACGATGAGCAAGGCCAGGATTTCAGGTAGCAGACGCGTCCAGGGTGCGTCTCTGTCAAGGGATGGATCCAGGGGTGCGAGTCGCTCGGTCGGGATTGCATCACGGAATCGAACAGAACCGCGATCGATCATCGCCTTCAGCCTCTGAAATGTGTCGGTTATGCTGGGAATCTCGCGTCTCGCGACCCCGCCGACGGTCGCCTTGACGCCTGCTCCGGGCGAGCTGGCTTTCAGCGCGACGCGGCGGATCAGGGCTGAACGGGGTGAGAGCAGCGGCCGATTGCGGGGCGCCAGAGTCAGGCGACGGAGGCGATCGATTGATGCGCCTCGATCCAGCGTTCACGCATCACCCAATAGCTGGGCGGGATATCCCGGCAGGACAGGACGCCAAGGAGCGCCCCAGCCTCATCCAGGACGGGCAGATGCCGAAAATGGTGGCCGAACATGATGTCGAGCCCTTCCGCCAGAGATTGATGCTCGCGGATGGTCACCGGCCGATGGGTCATGACCTCGTTGATCGTCACGGCGCCCGGATCTCTCCCCAGCGCAACGACGCGATTGAGGAGGTCGCGCTCGGTGAACAGGCCAACCAGGTCTCCCCGATCGACCACGGCGATGGCGCCCACGCGCCGTTCGGCCATCAGGCAGGCCGCGTCCAATACGGTGCCGGTCGGCGGCATCGTCAGGGTCTGTTGGTTGGCGATCAGGGCGCCGATGTTGCGATAGATCATCTCTCGTTCCCCTTAATTGATGTCAGTTATCGAGCCGTTGATTCGCGGGTCAACGCGATCATTGCTGCCGGATGGATTTAGACCTACCATACAACTCAGATATTAGAAGGTTCGGCGGTGACAGACGAGATTCCAACTGTCAAATAACGGTCAAATTTCCGTCAAATTTTGTCTGCGGAGGGCGAACGCGGATGCGTGAGTCCCAACAGCTTGTTTTCCATCCCTTTCGACTGGATCTGGCCAACGGTCAGCTTTGGCGAGCGGCGGAGCAGCTGCCGATTCGACTCAAGACCTATGCGGTGTTGCGCTACCTCATCGACCGGCGGGAACGGGTCGTCGGGCGCGACGAACTGAGCCGGGCGATCTGGCCAGGCAGGGTTGGCGCGGAGGCCGCCCCCAGGCAGTGCATTCTGGAGCTACGCAAGCTGTTGGGCGATTCCGCCCGCAATCCTCGTTTCATCGCAACGATCGGACGCCATGGCTATCGCTTCATCGGCCGTCTCGACGCGACTCCTTCCCTTTTCGCGCCTGCCACGAGAATGGATTGCGACCGTCTCGATCGCGCCCTTGGCACGGAGTGCGTCGGTCGCGAGGCATGGTTATCCCGACTCGCCGAAGCCTGGGAGCAGGCGCGGGCGGGGCGTCCGCGCACGGTCATGCTGATGGGGCCGGCGGGTATCGGCAAAAGCACCTTGGCGACCGCTTTCGTCCGGACGGTCGCCGCCAACCGTCACGGTTGGGTGACCTGCGGTCAATGTATCCATCAGTCCGCCGGGGGAGAAGCCTACCTGGCCCTGCTGGATGCCCTGGGAACGCTGGCGCGGCAGGATCGACACGGGCATCTCGCCAGTCTCCTCGATCGTCACGCGCCCCTGTGGCTCAGTCAGTTGCCCGCCCTGATTCCGCCTGGCGGCGAGGCGACGCTGCGGGAGCGGATACAGGGGGCGGACCCTGCGCGCATGCCGCGCGAGCTCATCGAACTGCTGGAGGTGCTGACCGGCGACGAGCCGGGCGTGCTGCTGCTGGAAGATCTGCAATGGGCGACCCGCGCCACGCTGGAGTGGCTGGATGCCTGGACGCGGCGACGCACGTCAGCCCGTCTGCTGATCATCGGTGCCTGGCGCACCGATGACGGCGTGCTCGAACCGCTTCGGGATCCGCGGGCAAATGAGTGGCTGCGCGAGTGGCGCTGGCGCCCCGCCTTCGCGGTGCTCCAGTTGACGGGATTGGAGCAGACTGCCGTGCAGTCCTATCTGGTTGCGCGGTTGGGCGACGCGGCCCTGGCGTCCAGCCTTGCGCCGATCCTTCACGGACGTTCCGGCGGGCATCCGTTTCTGATGAACGCGCTGGTCGATGAGTGGGTGACGCGCCAGGATCTGGCCCGCGTGGACGGCGAATGGCGGTTGCGGGCCGATCTCGACTTCCTCTTTCGCACGGATTGAATGGTCCAGCTCAGGCCGGACGGGGCATTTGCCACGTCCGAAACGTTTTCCGCCGACGGATGGTGTCTGCAACGGGCGGGATGGTGTGCATAACCCGCCTTGTTGGGGGAGAGCCCAAGGTCGCCGGATGTCGGCTCTCGGCGCTACCCGGAACTGGAGACGTCAGCGGGATGAC
Source organism: uncultured Thiocystis sp. (assembly GCF_903866365.1). Taxonomy (GTDB): domain Bacteria; phylum Pseudomonadota; class Gammaproteobacteria; order Chromatiales; family Chromatiaceae; genus Chromatium. Next base: position 768 of record NZ_CAIPNF010000104.1, on the reverse strand, counting down.
CGCTAAGTGAAACTTGTCACTCCCGGCTGGCGCTGCCCGAAGCTTCTTCATTGCGTCGGATACCTCGGCAGTTGATGTGAAGCGGGAAGGAGGCCAAAACCCGTCTCGGCGATCCACGTACCAGCCGCGCCTGGGGCTCATCAGGCTACCTCGCGCATCGGGCGGACCCGTGGCGGCGGGAGGGGTCGGCCTTCAGCGTTGAAGTGGCGGATCACGTCCTTAACGACGGCGCAGAGTTCGCCATCAAGAGCAACGGGATCTTCTCCATGGATTCCGGTGATCAGGTTAGAGCATCGACCGAGATAGACCTGATCTTCCTCGTTCCAATCCACCCATTGATGGTACTGGTCGAGTTCTTTCATGACCGCCTTTCGTGTTAGCTGGCCGATTCGACTTCGGCGCTAATTTTGGCTGAGTCACTGGCGGTGAACAGGGCGGACTCGAAGACCGCCCAGGCGGATGCGCGCAGGGTTTGGGCTTCGGCGCGTTTGGTGCCTGCGACATTCCGTGAATTTTTCAGCCCATTGAGTAATTCTACTTTGTTAGCTTGACATAAGCTTATGATTTGCCAATATTATTTTCAGGGCAAAATTTTATTGGGAAATGGTAGATCAGGCACTGGTTCAGTTCAGTTGTGCAATATAAATTATCTCAGTACAGTACAAAACTAATCAAGCGCCACCATTAGGGCCAGGCGCGCCTCACGTCACACGCCACCGAGAAGGGTCGCCCGTCGAGCATGAATCCCAGCACACAGAGGAATTCGGC
>NZ_CAIPNF010000103.1 GCF_903866365.1 uncultured Thiocystis sp. | reverse complement strand
GCGCGTCCGCGCGCCGGGCGGCGCGAGCGGGCGTGGCGGCAGTGCGCGCGCGGTCCAGGCGTTCAGGCTTCGGGCAAAGTCGCGGCTGACCTTGAGCAGATCCGCCGGTTTGAGTCCAGGCAGCGCGAGCGCGGCGAAGGGCGAGGTCATTAATGATTTGCCATGACGAATCCGTTCGACGAGCGCGGGCAGCCGTGTCGGCCATTCTCGCCAATCGCAGAGATGGCGTTGATTGAGCACGAGCTGGCCCAGCAGGCCCGAGGGACGGTCGCCGAAGCGGGCCAGGCTTTGCTCCAGAACCGCCACCGCGCGGTCGCGCTGGCGGATGTCGGCAAGCCAGGTCGCGAGTGTGAGAGATTGCTGCGGATAGTTGCCGCCGGCGTTGACCGCCTCCGTCAGGTTGGCAATCGCCTTCTGCTTGTCGCCTTGACGGAAGCGCAGCGCCGCGAGCGCGCTGAGGATTTCATGCCGCGGGAGCGTGCCTTCGGTCTGGAGCGGGCCGAGCAGCTCCGCCGCCCGCGCCACGTCGTTTTCGTCGAGCAGGGCCAGGCTGAGCGATAGCCGGGCGCGCGGATGCTCGGGCCGGGCGAGCAGCAGCGAATCGTAGAGCGCGCGGGCCTGATCCGGCTGGCCGCGGAGCCGCAGGACATCGCCCAGATACACCTTGATGTCGAGCAGATCCGGGCGCCGGGCCAGCAGCTTCCGGTAGAGGATCTCCGCCTCTTGATAGGCTTCTTGCTCGCAGAGGGCCGAGCCCAGGTTGACGCAGGCCTCAAAAAAATCGGGATCGAGTTTCAACGCCCGACGGTAGGCGGTCATGGCGTCATCGAGACGGCCAAGCGCGCGCAGACAACGGCCAAGGTTGTAATGCGCGGCGGGCAGGCGTGGCGCGAGTTCGACCGCGCGCTGGTAGACAACCGCGGCCTCGGCGACGTTGTTGGCTCCGATCAGGACGTTGCCGAGATTGATGTGGGCCGCCGCATGTTTGGGCGCCAGGGCGATGCATTTTCGCAGCAGCCGTTCCGCCTGGTCCGTATGTCCTTTGTGCGCGGCGATCATGCCCAGTGTCTGGAGCGCGTCCGGATGGTCGGGCGAGGTGATCAGGATGCCGCGGATGGCGCGTTCGGCCTCGTCGTGCCGGCCGGCATGAAAGAGTCGAATGCCCTGCTTGAGCGCCGCCTCCGCTGCTTGGGCTCTGCGCAATTGACGGGAAGAGGCTTTGGGTTGCGTCATCGAACTCGCCTTGATCGTAAGCTTGGAGGGGGCGTTGCGTCGCATCTGACCGTTCGGTCGCTCGCATTCGCATCATAGCCGGTCAGCGGAGCGGACAGCCAGCCGATCGGCGATGAGGGGTGCGGTCGGGGACGATCGCGTTTTGGGTTGGGCGTTCGCCGATTTGTCCGACGACACGGACTCACCAGGGCCGACAGCCTGTCGGCGCTCCCAGGGGGGCTTCCAGGGATGAGGCTAGTGTGTGCGAAAATCCCAAGACCGTCTCAGGTCGTTGTCGTTGTCGTGATCGAATATTCGCCATGTCGAGACCGCGACAACGAGGAGGCCCCGGTCTCGGAACTTGGGCCGCGAAGCACTCGTTCATCCGAGGTTGAACCGATGCGCTACGGTCGAGGATCATGCTGGCTGCGTTTCACGGTGATCATCGAGCACGACGCATGAGAATTTCCGAACACGAATTCATCCCCTATCAGGCGCTGACTGCAATGGAGAGCGGGCGCGTCCTGGTTCTGGCGCCGCATCCCGATGACGAGGTCTTCGGCTGCGGCGGGGCGGTGATGCGTCATGTCGCGGCGGGGGATCCCGTTCAGGTCGTCATCGCGACCGATGGCGCCCTGGGTCTGGCGGCGGACTCGACGGACGATACCCTGACCCGCCAGCGCGAAAGCCGCGCTGCTGGAGCCATTCTCGGCTATGGCGCACCGTGCTTCTGGGGTCTGCCAGATCGCAGGCTGGAGTATGGCGAGGCACTGATCGGACGCATCTTGGAGACTCTGGAGGCTTGGGAGGCGGATCTGGTCTATGCGCCCTCCTGGTGGGAGGTTCATCCCGATCATTTGATCCTGGCGCTGGCCGTGGCGGAAGCGGTGCGGCGGTGCGCCCGTCCGATACGGTTGTTCATGTATGAGGTTGGCGTCCCTCTGCATCCCACGGTCCTGCTGGATATCACCGATCTGCGCGAGCGCAAGCAGGCGGCGATGGACTGCTTTGCGAGCCAATTGAAGCAGCAGCCCTATGCCCGCAGGATCGCCGCGCTGAATTGCTTTCGCACCTATACCCTGCCCGGCACAATACTGGCGGCGGAAGCCTTTCGGGTGATGGCGCGGGACGATTTGCGGGAAGATCCGCTGCGCGTCATCCGCCCCGGCGAGTATTACACCCAAACCGCATCCCGCGTGATGGCCCCGTCTCCCCTGGTTTCGGTCATTGTCATCGATCCGGGCGGCGCACGGCTGGCGGATGCGCTGGATTCGATCGCGCTGCAAACCTATCCGAATATCGAGATCCTGGTCGTGGTGACGCGGGGTGTCGGAGACGTCGATCCCATGCCGCGGCAGGGGCGTTTTGTGGTGCGAACCATCCGCGCGCCAGCGGCCTGCCAGCCGGCTCGGGCGGCGAATCTTGGGTTGGACCAAGCCCGTGGCGATTGGCTGATCGTGCTGGGCGAGGACGACATCTGTTTTCCCGACCACATTGCTTCTCTGGTCGAAACCCTGTCCCGTTCGGCGCCGGCGCGATGCGCCTATAGCGGGGTCCGGCTCGAGGAATGGGTGGCGGACCGGCAGGTGCGGACGCAGGTGCTGAATCGGTTGTTCGAGCGGCCCGAACTCTGGGGCGGACACGAAATTCCGCTGCATTGCGTGATGTTCGCGCGCGCGCTCCGCGAGGAAGGCTGTCGCTTCGACGAAGATCTCGATGCCGTCCATGCCTGGGATTTCCTGGTGCAACTGTCCATGCGGACGGATTTCGTGCGTCTCGATCAGGTCAGCGCGGCGCGGCGTTTCCGATGTTCCGACGCGACCGGCGCCTTCGCGTCGCTGGATCGGCCAGAATCGCATTCGCTCGCGACCGGAGGGAAGGAAAAAGCACCTGAGGTCGCGCCCGCGCGTGCCACGGCGTTCAAGAAATGGACGGCTGTCTGGAGCGGTCGGGACCTGCCCGACATTCTGCGCCATTGGGACGCGGCGCGGATGCGCGGCGAGCGTTTGAGCGAGGAACTGGCGGCCCAACTGGCCGCATGCGAGGCGGCGCTCAGGACGTTGGCGGGGGAGAACGCAGGATTGCGAGAGCGACTGGACGCGCTGGAGCCCGATGCGCGGATGCACTCGGCCAGCGTTCTGGAGCTGCGGCGGACCATCGACGGGCTTCAGGAGTCGACCTCCTGGCGGATCACAGGTCCATTGCGGTGGGTGGTTTCTCGCTGGAGAGGTCTGCGCTCGACGCGCGCTGGCCCGCGCGATGACCCGGATGGCCTTCGCGGTCAGGGATAGCGCTTTCTGTTCGATCCCCATAACCAAGCGACTCGCTCCGATATTTGTCAATGCATTGGAGCCAGTGGCTTCGTAGACTGCACGGCAACCAATCATTGACCGCAGACCGTCCTGGTCGCCAACCCAACGACGCGGGCTGGAGAACTGTCGGGCGGCATATCCGGAGTCCACCGCATGATGACTAAAAACAGTGTTCACGTTCTTCCGACGGTCGTTGCTCCTAAGCTCGTGCAACACAAGCCTGCCAGCCTCTGGCCCTATCTGGAAATTGGCTCGACAGCGGTCTTGCTCGGCATTCTGCTGTTTGCATCGACCTTGACCAATCTGTAACCGGCAACGAGCGGCCAGCGTTCAGCCATGAGCGCCTGGACGCTTGGCGACTGGCGGGTTGCGGGCGTATGCCGCTCTTGCTCGGTTTCACGACCAATTTATGGATCTCTCCGATGACAACGCAAACACTCGATAGCTCACGGATCGAACATTTTCCGATCTCGTTTTTCGCGATGGTCATGGGCATGGCCGGCCTGACCATCGCCTGGGAAAAGGCGCAATCCATCCTTCATCTGGACTTGGGCATCAGCCCTTGGCTGGTTGGCCTGACGACGATCCTGTTCGTGGTTCTGGCGGGGTTTTACGTGACCAAGCTGGCGGTCTATCGTCAGTCCGTGATCAAGGAATTGCACCACCCGATCAAACTGAACTTTTTTCCGACCGTCTCGATCAGCCTGCTGCTGCTCGCGATCGCCTTCCTGCATCTTGTTCCGTCCCTGAGCCTTGGACTCTGGCTGACGGGTGCTTTTCTGCATCTGCTGTTCACGCTCTATGTGGTGAGCGTTTGGATTCATCACGAACATTTTCAGATTCATCACATGAATCCGGCCTGGTTCATTCCGGCGGTGGGAAATGTCCTGGTGCCGATTGCCGGGGTGCCCTTGGGATATGAGGAGGTCTCCTGGTTCTTTTTCAGTGTCGGCATACTGTTCTGGATCGTGCTGATGACGATCGTCATCTATCGGGTGATGTTTCATCACCCCATCGAAGCCCGTCTGATGCCGACCCTGTTTATCCTGATCGCACCGCCCGCGGTCGGTTTCATCGCCTACATGCGACTCGTTGGCGAGATCGACAGCTTTTCGCGCATCCTCTATTACAGTGCGCTGTTTCTGACCCTGTTGCTGTTCACGCAGGCGAGACGTTTCCTGAAGTTGCATTTTTTTCTGTCCTGGTGGGCATATTCTTTTCCGCTGGCGGCGTTCAGTATTGCCAGCATGGTGATGTTCGAGCGCACGGGCGGCGATGTTTATCGCTATCTCGGGGTTGGCGTGCTGACGATGCTGACCGGAATCGTCGCATTGCTGTTGGCGGCCACGGCAGTGGCGATCCGCGACCATCGTATCTGTTCGCCAGACCATTAATTCAGGCGCTGACGGATGGCTGGATCCGACGCCGAGTTGGCATTGCTCCAGTGCGCTTCATTTCACCCGCAGACACAATAGAACAGGAACCGCTATGTCCGACGCCAATCCATCATCACCGGCACAGTCAGCGCCAGAGCAAAAACCAGAGTCAGCGTTACAGCAGAAGTCGCGCCTGGCAGTCGGTTTTCTGATCCTGATGTTCGCCTCCGGACTGCTGCTCGTCTATCTGGTCGACGTGACGCAGCCGATGACGGCTGGCGGTCAGGAAGACACGCATGTCGGGATCGCGGCTCCGAGTTCGGCCGCGTCGACCGTCGCCGCCGAGGTCTCCGTCGAACCCTCCGCGCGCGTGCCAGATGCAGAGTCGGATCCTCAGCTTTTCCAGGAAACGCAGGCCATGCGTGAACAGTTGACGGAGACGCAGCAAAAGCTCCAGACCGTGGAGGATGACCTAAAGGCATGGAAGGAGCAGCAGGCTAAGGCGCTGGAGAGCGAGCGTCAGAGTATCGTCGACGAACTGGCCGCCATCACGCAAGCTCATCAGCGGGAACTGGCGGAAGCCAGCGCCCCGGATCGGACGCCGGACGAGTCGCTCGCTCAACTCAAGCGCGACTATGCCACCCTCAATGCGCAATTCACGGATGACGGCGTGCTGGTTTCGCTCACCGAATCCGATCTGAATTTCCCGATGGGCGGGGCCGCGCTGCCGTCCGAACGGCTGGCAAGTCTGGAGAAAGTCGTGTGGTTTCTGGGCCGGCATCAGAATGTGATAGTGCTGCTGCAAGGTCATACCGACAGCCTGGGCAATGCGGTCCGGAATCTCGGCCTGTCCGAACAGCGCGCCATTGCCGTCAAGGATGCGCTGGTCGGTTTGGGAGTCGCGCAGAACCGCATTCGCGCCGAGGGGATGGGCGAGACCAAGCCGATCGCCAGCAATGACACCGCACAGGGTCGAAGCAGAAACCGTCGGGTCGACCTCTACCTGACCGAGCGTTAAACCGCGCGCGGCAAGACAGGCGTCGTTTTGTCTTGCCGCGACCTTTGCTCACATCCATCGGCGTTGTGGCGATCGCGGGACTTCTGATCCAGTACCCGTCTGTGGTTAAATGACGGCCTTTCAGTCTCCACGCAACGATCATCCAATGGCTGTCGACACCCTTCCTCGTCGGGCGCGCATCGAACGCAAGACCTTGGAAACCCGAATCGGCGTCACGCTGGATCTCGACGGCAGCGGCCGTTCGCGTTTCCAGACCGGCGTGCCGTTTCTGGATCACATGCTCGATCAGGTGGCCCGCCACGGTCTGATCGATCTCGACATCGAGGCGGTGGGCGATCTGCACATCGACGCCCATCACACGGTCGAGGATCTCGGGATCACGCTCGGTCAGGCGCTGTCCAGCGCGCTGGGCGACAAGCAGGGCATCCGTCGCTACGGGCATGCCTATGTGCCGCTGGACGAGGCGCTCTCGCGGGTGGTCATCGACCTCTCCGGTCGGCCCGGTCTGGTGTATCAGGTGGACTTCGCCCGCGGTCAGATCGGTGCCTTCGACGTGGATCTTTTCCGCGAGTTCTTCCAGGGTCTGGTCAATCACGCGGGCATGACCCTGCACATCGATAACCTGCGCGGCGTCAACGCGCACCATCAGGCCGAGACCATCTTCAAGGCGTTCGGGCGCGCGCTGCGCATGGCCGTCGAGCCCGATCCGCGAATGGCCGGAATCATGCCTTCGACCAAGGGCGCTTTGTGAGCCATGCGATCTTGAACATCCAGACGACTTTCAACCACGGCGAGAGACCAATCCGGTGCTGCTGATTCCTGCAATCGATTTGAAGGACGGGCGCTGCGTGCGTCTGCGTCAGGGCCGCATGGACGACGAGACGATTTTTTCCGATCATCCGGTGGAGATGGCCGGACGCTGGGTGGGCGAGGGCGCCCGCCGACTGCATCTGGTCGATCTCAATGGCGCCTTCGCCGGCGAGCCGATGAACGGCGCGTCGATTCGCGAGATCGCGGAGGCCTATCCGGGGCTGCCGATCCAGGTCGGCGGCGGCATCCGCTATGAAAAGACCATCGAAGCCTATCTGAACGCCGGTGTCACCTATTGCATCATCGGCACCCAGGCGGTCAAAGATCCGGATTTCGTCGCGCGCGCCTGTCGCTCCTTTCCGGGGCAGGTGATGGTCGGGCTCGACGCCAGGGATGGACAGGTCGCGATCAAGGGCTGGGCCGAAATGACCCCCTATCGGGTCGAGGATCTGGCCAGGCGCTTCGAGGACGACGGCGTCACCGCCATCGTGTATACCGATATCGGGCGCGACGGCATGCTGACCGGTCCCAATGTCGAGGCGACCCGCGCGCTGGCCGAGGCGATCCGCATTCCGATCATCGCCTCGGGCGGAATCACGACCATCGACGATATCCGCACCCTGGCGGAGATTGCCGGCAGCGGGATCACCGCCGCCATCACCGGTCGCGCCATCTATGAAGGGACGCTCGACTTTGCCGAGGGGCAGCGTCTGGCCGACCGGCTGAATCCATCCGCCTAAACCGCGTCTAAAGCGAGAACGAAACCGATGTCTGATCAGTGGCTCGACGCCATCAAATGGGGAGCGGACGGGCTGGTGCCCGCCATCGCCCAGGAAACCGGAACCGGCGTCATCCTGATGATGGCCTGGATGAACCGCGAGTCGCTCGGACTCACCCGCGAGACCGGGCATGCCGTGTACTGGTCGCGCTCGCGCGGCCGTTTGTGGCACAAGGGCGAGGAATCGGGGCATCAGCAGGTCGTGCACGCGATCCGGATCGATTGCGATGCCGATGTCGTCGTCATCGAGGTCGAACAAAAGGGCGGGATTGCCTGTCATACCGGGCGTCATCACTGCTTCTACCGCGAACTGGACGCCAACGGCGTCTGGTCCGAGATCGCGCCGGTGCTGAAGGATCCGGATGCCATCTACCGTCAATCCTGAGCGGAGCCGGCCACGATGAGCGATATCCTCGAACGTCTTTCGGGTATCCTGGAAGAACGCAAGGCGGCCGATCCCGACTCGTCCTATGTCGCCCGGCTTTATGCCAAGGGGCTCGACGCCATCCTCAAGAAGATCGGCGAGGAGGCCACCGAAACCGTGATGGCGGCCAAGGATGGGGTTCCCGAAAAAATCGTGCATGAGGTCGCCGACCTCTGGTTTCACACCCTGGTACTGCTGGCCCAGCAGGGATTGGGGCCGGCGCAGGTGCTGGCGGAACTGGATCGTCGTTTCGGACTCTCGGGCCTGGACGAGAAGGCCGGACGCGCCAAATAACGCAAGTCTGGCCGTCTTTCGATTTGGCACTGACATCGATTTCCAAATTCTGGCGCGGTCACCATGTCACACCCGGATCTGCTCGGCTATGCCGCCGCCTTTTTGACCACGGCCTCCTTCGTCCCTCAGGTTTGGCAAACCCTGCGCACTCGCGACACCCGCGCGCTTTCGCTCTGGATGTATCTTCTGTTCACCGCTGGGGTGGCGTTGTGGGGCGTTTACGGCATCCTGCTCGGGGCCTGGCCGATCATCCTCGCCAACGGCGTGACCCTGCTGCTGGCGACGATCGTCCTCTGGCATAAGCTGACCGAACCACGCGAATCCTGAGCATGACGCTTCTGTCCGTTTTCTCGGTGTTCACTGGCGCCGGACTCGGCGCGCTGCTGCGTTGGTTCCTGGGCGGCCGGCTCAATCCGCTCTTTCCGACCCTGCCGCTCGGAACCCTGGCGGCCAACCTGCTGGGCGGACTGCTGATCGGCCTGGCCGTCGCCTGGTTTTCCCGGCATCCCGGTCTGCCACCAGAAGCGCGCCTGCTCATCATCACCGGCTTTCTTGGCGGTCTCACTACCTTTTCCACCTTTTCGGCGGAGGTGGTCAATCTGCTGGCGCGGGGCGACTATCTTTGGGGCATGGGGGCGATCATGGCGCACCTGACCGGCTCGTTGGCCATGACGGCGTTCGGCCTGTGGCTGGCCTATTTGCTGATGCGCGGTTGACGCCGGGCTGGAATCGGACTGGAACTTCACCTAAACCGCGTCCAGAGCGGAATGCGTAATTCTCATTTTGTGTCTAGCTGTGGAGATGTCCTCGATCTCGGTGAGACGCGGTTTAAAATTTATATTTTTTAATCACTTAAACAGCGCCAGCTCCAGCGGTCGTTGATTCTGCCGGGGCCGGTCCAATGCAAAAACAGCGCATACCGCGCTGGGCGCGGTTTAATCTCAAGAGGAACGCGACCATGCAGGGGTGTTTTCTCAAATTCTATGTCGCCGAAAACCGCCGCCATCATCGTAAACTGGCGTATGAATGGCTGCTGGAGGAGGCGCGTTCCATGGGCTTCCATGGCGGTTCGGCATTCCGCGCACTGGCTGGATTCGGCCGGCACGGGCGTCTGCACGAAGAGCATTTCTTCGAGCTTGCCGGGGATCTGCCAGTCGAGGTCGGTTTCGTGCTCACCGAGGCGGAGGCGGATCGTTTCATTGCCCATCTCGGCGCCCAGGGGTTGAATCTCTTCTATCTGCGCGTGCCCGTCGCGGCGGGCTTTACCAATGGGGACGCTCGGATTGACGGCTCCGCGCCGACGGTTTGACGGTCCAACTGAACGACCTAAAAGGAATCTCGAACATGCTGAAGATCGCACCGCGTCCGGTCTGGATTCTGCTGGCCCTGCTCAGTACTTCGGCGGCACTGGCGAGCCTGATCCTGACGCCCTGGCTGAATCTGGATCCCTGCCATCTCTGCATCTTTCAGCGTCTGCTGTTCATGCTGATGGCGCTGTTGGCGACGGCGGCCGCGCTGGCGGAATCCCCTGGCGGGTCGCGTCTGGCGGTCCAGGTGTCCGCTCTGGCGTTGCTGGCGCTCGCCGCCGTCGGCGCTGGCGTCGCCGCCTATCAGAGCTGGCTGCAATTCCAGCCGGTTGACACGGTCTCCTGTGTCGGCGGCCAATTAGGCCCCATCGAACGACTGGTCGAATGGCTCGGTCAGCAGGCGCCGTCGCTCTTTCTGGCCAGCGGATTCTGCGAGGATCGGGAACTGGTCATCCTGGGTCTGTCGCTGGCGAACTGGGCCTTTTTCCTGTTCGTCCTGACGCTTGCCGTCACGGCCTGGACGCTTTGGCAGGGCCGGCGCACCCCGCGCGCGACCCGGTTCTGATCCCGCCATGCCGAATAAACCGCCACTCAACGTCGCCGGCCAATTCTGGCTCAACGTCAACGATGTCGCCTTTCTCGGCGAGGAGCGTATCGCGCTTCTGGAACAGATCGCCGAACGGGGCTCCATCACCCAGGCCGCGAAGTCGCTCAAGATCAGCTACAAGGCCGCCTGGGACGCGGTGGATGCGATGAACAACGTCGCCCCCGCGCCGGTGGTGGCGACCGCGACCGGCGGGCGGGGCGGCGGCGGCGCGCGTCTCACCGACGAGGGCCGCCGCCTGATCGCCGCCTATCGCACCATCGCCATCGAATACGCCCGCTTTCTGGACGGGATCAACGCCGCCATGGGCGACTCGACGGCGGCGCTCGACCTGCTGCGCCGGCTCGCCATGCGCACCAGCGCCCGTAATCAGTTGATTGGCAAAATCGTCTCCGTCACCGCGCGTACCGTGGACGCCGAGGTGCTGATCGAAATCCAGGGCGGCGCACGCATCGCCGCCGGGGTCACCAACGAGAGCGTCGAGTCGCTGAGCCTGCGTCCTGGCCGTCAGGTCTGGGCTTTGATCAAGGCGGTCGCCGTCGGCATCGTCCGGACGCCGGACCCTGGGGCGAACGCTGGCGCCAATGTGCTGTGCGGCCTGGTGCAGCGAGTGACCCGCAGCGACGGACCGGCCGAAGTCGTGGTTGCGCTCTCCTCGGGGGTGACGCTGCGCGGGTTGATCGCTTCGGACGAACTTGACCGAATGGGGATTGCCGAAGGCGAAACCGCCTGCGCCATCTTCCCCGCCTCCGGCGTCATCATCGTCGTGGACAATTGACCGCGTTAACCCGCGTCCGGCATGGCAGGCGTTGTTTGTGCGCTGAGCGGGTTTCCTCGATCTTCCCGTGCGCACCCGAACGCGCCTGACACCCGCCGCTCCGCGGTGTGACGCATTGATCGGCACTCCGCGCCGTCGCGCCAGCGTCCCGATGCGGGACTCCCCGCGTTTCGCTCGGGACGGCGGTTTCAGTCGCGCCCCTCGCTCGCTGTCGCAAAGCCACCAGAAGCGTTATTTTTCCTTCGCATAGTCGATTATAAAAATCATTAAAGAACAATGTTCTTTTATATAATAAAAATATGGCATTTATTGTGCTTCTCGAATTTCGAGACGAGACTTTTAGCCCTTGCGACACGGCGGATCGGTGTCGCGAGCGAAACGATCACACGCGATGACCGTCTGCGCTCGCAGGGGGCAATTCCGGCATGGTCCTGATCGAGGACGCTCTCTCGCGGAGAGAATAACGATGGCGGTGACAGATTGGGATAACCTCGCCGGGATTCCGTCCAACCGTTCATCCCGATTGCCTTAAGGGATTTAAACCCGATGTTTTCATTACCGATCATTATTTTCAAATCGTGTTTACGCAAGGATTTCAGCGACTGTAGCACCCTTCAGGATGGGTGATGTCTCGTGAATTGCTGTTCATTCTCTGCCACGCGTTGTATTATTTTTTATATAATGATGGTTTGGCCAGCACCCCATGCCAGACCATAAGCCAGCAATTCGTTGACGATCTGACGCGCGACACGGCCTGACAGGTCAGCGACGCCACGACGCAAACTGTTCCGAACCCCGTACCCCCAACCCCCAAGACAGGAGACATCCTCGGCATGCAAACCAGTGCCCGCAATCAATTCTCAGGCATCGTGAAATCCGTCGACAAAGGCGCCGTCAATGCCGAGGTCATCCTCGACATCGGCGGCCTCGAACTCGCGGCCATCATCACCAATCGCAGCGTCGATCAACTGGGACTTGCGCCCGGACGGGAAGCCTATGCGTTGGTCAAGGCGCCCTCGGTCATCCTTCTCACCGATCCCGCCATCAAGACCAGTGCCCGCAACCAGATCTGGGGCACGATCACGCGCTGCGAGGAGGGCGCGGTCAACGCCATCGTCGTGATCCAGTCGGACAGCGGCCCGGAGCTGACGGCGGCGATCACGCTCGACAGCCTGCACGGTCTGGGACTGAAGGCGGGTGTGCGCGCCTGCGCCTTGATCAAGGCGTCTCAAATCATTCTGGCGATCAAGTCTTAAACCAAGTTCCATTAGCCGAGGAAACGACCGATGCATTCTTTTCGCAATCTCTCCCTGATCCTGGCCCTGTGCGCAACCGGCGCGGTCCAGGCCGACGACATCCAGGTGGCCGTCGCCGCCAATTTCACCGCGCCCATGAAAGAGATCGCCGCCGCCTTCGAGCAGGAGACCGGCCATCGGGTCAAGGCGGCCTATGGGGCGACCGGCAAGTTTTACGCCCAGATCAAGAACGGCGCACCCTTCGAGGCGCTCCTGTCCGCCGACGACACGACCCCAGCCAAGCTGGTCGCGGAAGGGGCCGCAGTGAAGGACACTCAGTTCACCTATGCGGTCGGAACCCTGGTGCTTTGGTCAGCCAAGCCCGATTTCGTGGACGGCGAGGGCAAGGTACTTGCCGACGGCGACTTCCAGAAGGTGGCCATCGCCAACCCCAAGACGACACCCTATGGAGCCGCCACCCTGGAAGTGCTGACGGGGATGGGACTGCTGGATGCGGTTCAGCCGAAATTCGTGACCGGCGAGAACATCGCCCAGACCTTCCAGTTTGTGAGCACCGGCAATGCCGAGCTGGGCTTCGTGGCCCTATCCCAGGTGATGAAGGACGGTAAGATCGCCGAGGGTTCGGCCTGGATCGTTCCCGGCAAGCTCCATGAGCCCATCCGTCAGGACGCGGTGGTACTGGAGCCGGGTAAAGACAAGCCGGCGGTGGTGGCGCTGATGGATTATCTCAAGGGCGAACGGGCGCAAACCATCATCCGCGCCTTCGGCTACGAGATCTAAACGATGCTGTTGAGTGACGGCGACCTGCAAGCGATCTGGCTAACCCTGCGACTGGCGGGGATCGTGACGGCCATCCTCTTTGTGGTCGGCACTCCGGTGGCCTGGTGGCTGTCACGCACCCGTTCGCGCTGGAAGGGGCCGATCGGCGCGGTGGTCGCGCTGCCCCTGGTGCTGCCGCCCTCGGTACTCGGCTTTTATCTGCTGGTCGCCATGGGGCCGAACGGTCCCGTCGGCCAGCTCACCGCGTCGCTCGGTCTCGGACTGCTGCCGTTTACCTTCTGGGGTCTGGTGGTGGCGTCCGTGTTTTACTCCTTTCCCTTCATGGTGCAGCCGGTGCAGAACGCCTTCGAGTCCATCGGCGAGCGTCCGCTGGAGGTCGCCGCGACCCTGCGCGCGTCGCCGCTGGACACCTTTTTCACCGTCGCGCTGCCGCTGGCCGCGCCGGGCTTTCTCACCGCCGGTATTCTCACCTTCGCGCATACGGTGGGCGAGTTCGGCGTGGTGCTGATGATCGGCGGCAATATTCCCGGCGTCACGCGCGTCGCCTCGGTGCAGATCTACGACCATGTCGAGGCGATGGAATACGCCGATGCCCATCGTCTGGCGGCGGTGATGCTGGCGTTCTCCTTCCTGGTGCTGCTGTCGCTCTACGCCTGGCCGCGCAACGCGCGCGGAGGGGCGGGAAACCATGGATGACATCGCGGCGCGCTTCCAACTCGACTGGCCGGGTTTCCGGCTGGATGTCGATCTCACCCTGCCCGGACGTGGCGTGACCGCGCTCTTTGGTCATTCGGGCTCCGGCAAGACCACCCTGCTGCGCTGTATCGCCGGGCTGGAGCGATCCCGGCAGGGCTTCCTGTCGTTCAAGGGCGAGGTCTGGCAGGACGCCCAAACCTGGTTGCCGACCTATCGGCGTCCGCTCGGCTATGTGTTTCAGGAGGCGAGCCTGTTCCCGCACCTGACGGTGCTCGGCAACTTGCGGTACGGCCAGAAGCGCATCGCGGCGGACCAGCGCAGGAGTCTGGATCAGGCCATCGAACTGCTCGGCATCGGCCCGCTGCTGGCGCGCAGGCCGGACCGGCTCTCCGGCGGCGAACGTCAGCGCGTCGGCATCGCGCGCGCGCTGGCGGTCAGCCCGCGCGTGCTGCTCATGGACGAGCCGCTGGCCGCGCTCGACCTCAAGCGCAAGCAGGAAATCCTGCCCTATCTGGAGCGTCTGCACGACGCACTGGACATCCCCGTGCTCTATGTCAGCCATTCGCCGGACGAGGTGGCGCGGCTGGCCGATCATCTGGTGGCGATGGACGGCGGTCGAGTGCTCGCCAGCGGTTCGCTCGGCGAAACGCTCGCCCGGCTCGATCTGCCGATCCGCTTCGGCGAGGACGCCGGCGTGGTGCTGGATGCGACGGTCGCGGAGCGCGACACGCAATGGCATCTGGCGCGCGTGGAATTCCCTGGCGGCAGTCTGTGGACGCGCGATCAGGGTCAGGCCATCGGGCAACACGTCCGGGTACGGGTGCTGGCACGCGATGTCAGTCTGGCGACGCAGCATCAGGAACACACCAGCATTCTCAACCTGCTGCCAGGACAGGTCGACGCGATCGCGGACGACGAACACCCCGGCCTGACCCTGGTGCGGGTGCGGGTCGGCGAGTCGGTGCTGCTCGCCCGGCTGACGAAACGCTCGGCCGCCGCGCTCGGCGTGGCGCCGGGGCAGTCGCTGTGGGTGCAGGTCAAGTCGGTGGCCTTGATGGAGTAAACAACCGTGTAGTTCCGGCACCCGTGCGTGCCAGTCGAGGTTCCGCCTGCGAAGATCGATGATAGGGGCGTCATCAGCCGATAAGCCGATAAGCCGATAAGCCGATAAGCCGATAAGCCGAGCTGATGATCCCGCAAGAGATTTCTGCGGAACACGGAAGAACGGATCGGGTACAACCTCGCGCATGGAAACGACATCGACCGGCAAACGCTACAGCGGGCGGGCGTTCGACGCCGCGGCGCTCGACTGGCGCAAGCCCGACGGCCGCTTGAAGGACATGAGCTGCCGGGAGGCGCTGCTGAGGGTGTCGCGCGAGGGGCCGATCAAGTTGCCGGCGCCGCGGCGGCACTCCGAGCCGATGCGATCGTCTGCCCGGGGCGAGTCCGGCGGACTGATCGACGCGCCGTTGAGCGCGCTGGGGACGGTGCGTCGGGAGCTGGTCGAGCGTCATCGCAGTGGTTGATGGAACGGGTTCGTCGACCGTTACCGCTCCCTCGGCTACCAGCCGCTACCGGGGGCGCCGCGGCGCTACTTGGCCTATGCCGGCGAGCGGCGGGTGGCCGTGCTCGGCTTCGGCGCGGCGGGCCTGGCAGACCGCGCCGCGTGACGCGTGGATCGGCTGGAGCGGCTGGAGCGGCTGGAGCGGCTGGAGCGGCTGGAGCGGCTGGAGCGGCTGGAGCGGCTGGAGCGGC
>NZ_CAIPNF010000102.1 GCF_903866365.1 uncultured Thiocystis sp. | reverse complement strand
CATCGACCCTCCGTCATCGACTTCTCGATGGCCCGAATCCGCGGAGGAGATCCCCGCGCCGCCTCCTCGGCGACTATTGGGACAACTGCCCGAGAGAGTGCGACACGCCCTGGTCGAGCCGGAGACGCTGGCGGCGGAGTCCGTCGACGAGCCGGATGACAGGCTGTCCATCGCGGATCTGATGCGTGGACAGAAGCCGGTCCCGCTGGAGGCCCCGCGCGTGAAAAAGGTTCCGCGGCCGATGGCGAAGGCCGCGCCGCGACCCCCGGTCGCGCAAGGCGTCAGCGAACGGCTGTCCGACCGCATCCCCGCCGGCGAACAGCCCCGCCCGCCGCTGGATCTGCTGGACGCGCCGCGCAAGACCGGACGTGGCTACTCCGAGGAACAGATCGAGGATCTCTCGCGTCAGGTGGAATCCAATCTGGCGGATTTCGGGGTCGAGGTCCGGGTCGTCGCCGTCTACCCCGGCCCGGTGGTCACGCTTTTCGAGATGCAACTGGCCCCCGGCATCAAGGCCAGCAAGATCACCGGACTGGCCCGCGATCTGGCACGCGCGCTCTCCACCGTCAGCGTGCGGGTGGTCGAAATCATTCCAGGCAAACCGGTGGTCGGCATCGAGATCCCCAACAAAGAGCGCGAAACGGTCTTCCTGCGCGAAATCTTCGCCTCCGCGATCTACCAGGATGCCACCTCGCCGCTGACCCTGGGCATGGGCACCAACATTTCCGGTCTGCCGGTGGTGGTCGATCTGGCGCGCATGCCGCATGCGCTGATCGCGGGCACCACCGGTTCCGGCAAGTCGGTCGCCATCAATGCCATGATCCTCAGCCTGCTCTACAAGGCCGGGCCGGAGGACGTGCGGCTCATCATGGTCGACCCCAAGATGCTGGAACTCTCGGTCTACGAGGGCATTCCGCACCTGCTGACACCCGTCGTCACCGACATGAAGGAGGCCGCCAACGCCCTGCGCTGGTGCGTCGGCGAGATGGAACGCCGCTACCGGCTGATGGCCAAGCTCGGGGTGCGCAACATCGGCGGCTACAATCGTCAGGTCGCCGAGGCCGAGGCCGCCGGCGAGCCGATTCCGGACCCGATCCTCGGCGCCGATTTCGACCTGGAGTCCGGCGTCGCGGTGCCCACGCTCGGCCATCTGCCCTATATCGTCGTCATCATCGACGAACTCGCCGACATGATGATGGTCGTCGGTAAAAAGGTCGAGGAACTGATCGCGCGACTGGCGCAGAAGGCGCGCGCCTCGGGCATCCACTTGCTGCTCGCCACCCAGCGCCCCTCGGTGGACGTGCTAACCGGTCTGATCAAGGCCAACATCCCCACCCGCATCGCCTTCCAGGTGTCCTCGCGGATCGACTCGCGCACCGTGCTCGATCAGATGGGCGCCGAGCAATTGCTCGGCCATGGCGACATGCTCTATCTGCCGCCGGGCGGCAATATCCCGCAGCGCGTGCATGGCGCCTTCGTCGACGATCACGAGGTCCATCAGGTCGTGGATTTTCTCAAGCAGCAATACGGCGCGCCGAGCTACCTCGACGATGTCCTGCGGGAGCCGTCCGAGTCGCTGCCCGGCATCGACCCCGAGCCGCGCGGCGAGACCGAGGATACCGATCCGCTGTTCGACGAAGCGCGCCAGATCGTGGTGGAGAGCCGCCGCGCCTCCATCTCGGGCGTCCAGCGTCGGCTCAAGATTGGTTATAACCGCGCCGCCCGCATGATCGAGGAAATGGAGCGCATCGGCATCGTCGGTCCAGCCGAGACCAACGGTAACCGCGAGGTTCTGGCCCCGCCGCCGGTCGAGGATTAAAGGCGATTTCCGAGAAAGTCTCTACCAGTAAGCAACGAACGCAACACCAGGAAACCCGAGCATGTCCCTGTTCCCCACCACCAACCGTCCGACGACCGGTTCACGCCCCTATCGCGCGCGCGATCCGCGCCGGCAATCCTGGCTCATCGCCGTCATCCTGCTCGCGCTTGTCGGCGCGGCCAGCGCCGACGGAGCGGATCGGGTCAATGCCTACCTCTCCGACCTGAACAGTCTCCAGGCGGATTTCGAGCAATACACCTTCAACGCCGACCACACCCAGATGCTGGAGGCCCGCGGGACGCTCTATCTCCAGCGCCCCGGCCGTTTCCGTTGGGAGTACGCCACCCCCACGAAGCAGGTCATCATCGCCGATGGCAAGCGCGTCTATCTCCACGACCTGGATTTGAAACAGGTCTCGCATCAGAATCAGGACCAGGCGCTGCGCGGAACGCCGGCGCTCCTGCTCGCGAATCCCGGCCCCATCGAGCAGCATTTCAAGGCCCGTCCGATCGACAGCACGGATGGGCGCGACTGGGTGGAACTCATCCCCAAGGATCAGGACACGGACGTGGTGCGGATCGACATCGGCTTCGGCAAGGACACGCTCGACAGTCTCATCATGCAGGACAGCTTCGGCCAGGAAACCCGGCTCAACTTCACCGGGGCTCGGCGCAACACCAGCCTCAACGCCGAGCTGTTCGAGATCGATCAGCGTAATGTCGACGATTTCCTCCAGATCGATTGATTGATTGAAACCGCGCCAGAGCGATCTGTGCTGTTTCCAAGTTGACCCAACCTTGCCTAAATCCATTGGCGTCTGCGTGGACGCGGTTTCAATGACGAAAGAGATTGATGCTGACTGGCTCGGACGGGACCGCGCCAATGCGCCAGCAACACCTGTCATGTTGGACGCGGCTCGGCCATGATCGCGGGCTCGGAGGACGCGCCGCTCGCGGACCGTATGCGCCCCGCAACCCTGGATGGATTTATCGGACAGGCGCATCTGCTCGGTCCCGGCAAGCCATTGCGTCGCTCCATCGAATCGGGCCGATTGCATTCCATGATCCTCTGGGGTCCGCCGGGCACCGGCAAAACCACGCTGGCGCGCCTGATCGCGCGTCAATCAGGCGCCCATTTCCTCAACCTGTCGGCGGTGCTGGCCGGCGTCAAGGAGATCCGCGAGGCGGTCGCCGAAGCCCAGCGCGTGCGTCGGCTGGAGCAGCGCGGCACGCTCCTCTTCATCGACGAGGTCCATCGCTTCAACAAGGGTCAGCAGGACGCCTTTCTGCCGCATGTCGAAAACGGCACCCTGACCTTCATCGGCGCGACCACCGAAAATCCCTCTTTCTCGCTCAACAACGCGCTGTTGTCGCGGGCGCGGGTCTATGTCCTCAAGGCGCTAACGGTCGATGACCTCCGGCACGTCCTGACGCGCGCGCTCGCGGATCCGACTCATGGGTTTGGCGAACAACCTCTGGTTCTGCCCGACGAGGCTGCCCAACTTCTGGCCCAGACCGCCGATGGCGACGCCCGCCGCGCCTTGAATTTGCTCGAACTGGCGGTTCAGTTGACGCCCGGCGAGCGCATCGAGAATGCGACCGTCGCCGAGGTCATCGCCGATCCGGTGCGTCGTTTCGACCGGGGCGGAGACATCTTTTACGATCAGATCTCCGCCCTGCATAAAGCCGTGCGCGGCTCGGCCCCCGACGCCGCGCTTTACTGGCTGGCGCGGATGATCGATGGCGGTTGCGATCCGCTCTACCTCGCCCGCCGCGTGGCACGCATGGCCAGCGAGGACATCGGCAACGCCGATCCGCGCGCGCTGGATCTCGCCATGAATGCCTGGATTGCGCTGGAACGGCTCGGCTCGCCCGAAGGCGAACTGGCGCTCGCCCAGGCGGTCGTCTATCTGGCCTGCGCCGCCAAGAGCAATGCGGTCTATACGGCCTGGAAAGCCGCGCTGGCGGACGCACGCGGTTCCGGCTCGCTCGACGTGCCGGTGCATCTGCGCAACGCGCCTACCAAACTGCTGAAGGAACTCGGTCATGGTCGCGCTTATCGCTACGCCCACGACGAGCCAGAGGCTTATGCCGCCGGCGAGGTCTATTTCCCCGAGGAATTGGGCGAACGCCGCTACTATGACCCCGTGGATCGGGGTCTGGAGATTCGCATTCGCGAGAAGCTGGAACGGCTCAGGGCACTGGATCGGGCGGCGGGACGAGACGCATAGCCGACGTGGTCAGTACCCGCCAGCCTTGAAGCCATGGATGCCGCCGGAAACCCATTGCGTTTCCCCGAAGCCGTTCATGGTTCGACCCTTCGGCTCCGCTCAGGATTCACCGCGAACGGGCTCATCGCGAACGGCTTCACGCTCGGAGTCTCCGGATTTTCTGGAGATCGCTTAATCCCGCCCCCCTCGCCGCAGTCCTCCTTGACGCCTTGGCGCGATCGGAGAGGTTGGCTCGGATGGCGGCGAACGCCGAATCCCAGGTCCGAACTTGCGCGGCCGTGGCCGTTCCGGCACGCTCAACCCGGCCAGGGCCAGCAAGGCGGTCTGTTCTTCATCGTTCAGAGGACGCCAGTTGCCGGTAAAGAGACGTCGCCCCAGTTCGATATTGCCGTAGCGGATGCGGATCAGCCGGCTGACGGTGCAGCCGGCGGCCTCCCACAGTCGGCGCACCTCGCGGTTGCGGCCCTCGCGCAGCACCACGTTAAACCAATGGTTCGCGCCCGTGCCGCCCTGGTCGGTGACGGCGTCGAATTTGGCCGGACCGTCCTCCAATTCAATGCCCGTCGTCAGGCGTTCCAGGGTACCGTCGGGAATCTCGCCGAGGATGCGCGCCGCGTATTCGCGCTCGATCTCGCGCGACGGGTGCATCAGACGATTGGCAAGTTCGCCATCGTTGGTGAACAGAATCAGGCCAGAGGTATTGATGTCCAGCCGGCCCACGGCGATCCAGCGCCCCTCCTTCGGTCGAGGCAGGCGCCGAAAGACGGTCGGCCGATCCTCCGGGTCGCGCCGGGTCACCAGTTCGCCCTCGGGTTTGTGATAGGCAATGATCTGCGGGATGGTCTCGCGCTGGCGCTTGAGCTTCACATCGCGGCTGTCGATGCGGATACGGTCCGCGCTGGTCGCGCGATCGCCAAGTTTGGCCAAGGCGCCGTTCACCCGGACCCGGCCCTCGGCGATCCAGCCCTCGATCTCGCGGCGCGAGCCCAGGCCGGCCTCGGCCAGTAGCTTCTGAAGTCGCACCGCCTCCTCGTTGGAGGGATACAGCGGCGGACGTCGGTCGTTTTTCATAAAAAATCACGCTCGCGCGGCGCCTCCCCAGTTTAGTCGGGGGAAACACCGCGTCCTCATTGAAGAGTTGTCTGACAGAAATGCCGAAACCGGGGCCGGCACGGGAAGCCATGCCGAGTCGAAGAGACATCCTAACATGCCGAAAACCCGATAGACGCGGAGCTTTGCACCAGGCAACACGCCTAGATCTCCGCACGGGGCGTGGCGAGCGACGCATGGGTCTCGGACTGCGCGATCGCCGACTCGATCAGCAGCAGGAAATCCTGCTCGTCGCGCACCCCCGCGACATCCACCGAGGAGACCGTGTAGCCATGCGGCCGCGCGATCGCCTCGTAGCGAGGCACCCGCGAGTGGAACAGACGCGGAAAGACCCAGCGCGTGAAGGCATCGGGGGCGATTTCGGCGACATAATCCAGACCATGCTCGGCCAGATAATCCTTGAGCGCGGCGCGCAGAAACTCGGGCCGATAATAGAGCGGCTTGGGATCGGCCTGGGCGCGCTCGATCAGCTTGATTTCGTCCGCCTCCGGGACGCGAATATAGAAAATCAGGCTGTGCCGGGCGAGCAGATCGATGACGCGCGGCTCGTCGAGTTCGCACAGACTGCCGCCGACATCGTTGACCAGATGAGGATAGCTGTAGATCTCGCGCGCCTTGCGCACGAAATCGGGCACATCGAGCATGGCCGCGATCTCGGCCTCGCGATAGAGCGCCTGACGCCGGCTGAATTCCGCCAGCGGCAGGCCGCCCAATTCGGGATTGCCGAGCTTGCCGATAAAGCTCAGGACCGGCCCCAGATCGTGAATCTTGATGATGTTGCGGATCGTGATCCAGTCGCGGCGCAGCAGATCGCGCAGGAAGGGATCGCGCATCGCCTGCGCCTTGATCAGATCCAGGATCGGCTCGTCGAGATACCGGGTGCCGATGCGATAGTCGCCCGAGTAATGGAACCAGTCGCTGTTGCGCAGCATGGCCGAGAGATAGGTCTTGCCGACCCCGGACATGCCGAGCAGGGTCACGCATTTATGCTTCCAGGCGCGGAATTCGTCGACCGTGAACTTCAAGGATGAGACTCCAGCAAAGGGCGAGACGTCAGTCGTCGAGGGTTTCGATGGTAATGCAGCGCGCGCACCGCTGACTAGCGGTCTGTCTGGGCCGCCTTAGGACGCCCGCGCGGATAGACCGTGGTCCGGAAGAAACAAGGCGGCCGCCGCCGCGGGCGCGGAGGGGAAATAGAGATGCAGATAGCTCGCGCGCAGCGAACCATGGCGATAGAAGAGCTCGCCCGCCCGCCCGTCGCTCTGACGAATGCTGGCCGCGACCGGCGCGACCGTCGTCTCCATGGTCGAGTGATGGAAACTGTGTCCGCGCAGGCAGCCATCCGCGGTCGTGAGCGACTGCATGCCAAGACCAGCCAGACGCTGACGCAGCTGGCCGCGGCCCGGGAGCAGGCCCGCCATTTCCGCCGTGTTTCCCGATTTGTCGGTGAGCCGGTCGAGCAGATAGAGCATGCCGCCGCACTCGGCATAGAGCGGACGGCCCTCGGCAAGATGCCGCGCGAGCGCATCCTTGACCCCGGCGTTGGCCGCCAGGGCGTGCAGATGGAGTTCGGGATAACCGCCGGGAAGATAGATGGCGTCGGCGCTGACCTCGGGGTCGGCGAGCGGCGAAAAGAAGCTCAACTCGGCGCCCAATGCCTCCAGCAGACGCAGGTTGTCGGGGTAGAGGAAGGAGAAGGCGGCGTCGCGCGCGATCGCGATGCGTCGTCCGGCTAGCCGCCCCGGCAGGACCGGCCATTCGGCGGGCGGCGCGAACCGGATCGGCGCGGGCAGCTCGGCCAGGGCGGTGTCGCCGATCCGCTCCGCGATCAGGTCGAGACGCGCCTCCAGGTCGGCGATCTCCGACGCCTGGACCAACCCCAGATGCCGGCTCGGCAGTTCGGCCTCGGCCAGTCGCGGCATGCCCCCCAGATAGCGCAGCCCCGGCGGCAATCCGCCCCGGATCATCGCTTCGTGACGCGGACTCGCGACCCGATTTGCCAGGATGCCAGCGAAGCTCAGGGCTGGACGATAGGTCGCGAGACCCAGCGCGAGCGCGCCGAAGGTCTGACCCATGCCGCGCGCGTCGATCAGAGCCGCGACCGGAATCCCGAAGGTCTCGGCCAGATCCGCCCCGCTCGGCAGGCCGTCGAACAGGCCCATCGCGCCCTCGACCAGGATCAGATCCGCCTCGCCGGCGGCCTCCCAGAGCTTGCGGCGGCAGTCCGATGCGCCGACCATCCAGAGATCGAGCGGCCCGACCGTCGCCGCGCTCGCCCGACTGAGGATCATGGGATCGAGGAAGTCCGGGCCGGTCTTGAACACCCTCACCCGTCGCCCTCGGCGATGGTGATAGCGCGCCAGACCGGCGACCAGGGTCGTCTTGCCCTGTCCTGATGCGGCGGCGGTCAGGAAGAGGGCCGGACACTCGCGCGGCGCGGGATCCGAGAGGGACGGTTTTGGCTCTGGCATGGGCATGGGTCGACGTAGGATCGAAAAAGCGGTCGTTGAGGGTGTTACACGCTCGAACTTTAGGCCACCGAATGGCCAAGCGCCAACAGGCAGTATCGGCTGTTTCGATTGGTTTCGACGATCACGGGCACGTATCGCTCAACCGCGCCTCCCGTGCCTCCCAGCGGGCATCCTGCCGACCAGTCCGGGCGCGTCAGACCAGCCTGGGCGACCTGGCATCGGGCAGACTCGGCACCACTCGCGGCACCAGCCGCCCGGCTTTGCCCGCGCTCATCATCACGATCTGCCGATCCTGGTTCGGCCCATGACTGACATGGATCGGCAGGTCGTCGCCATAGAAATACAGCCGATCGAAGGGCGTATTGGCGACGATCCAGCGGGCGACCTCCAGCATGCTCTCGTCCTCGACGATAAAATCGACCGCCGCGCCCAGCCGCTCGCACACCGGCTTGCCCAGGCGGTTCAGTTCATGGGCGGCGTGCTGATCGCGCCGGGGATCGATGCGACCGGGGATCCGGCGGGCGAGTTGGGGCGAACAGAAACCGTAGGTCAGACGGATCATCCCGAAGTAGTCGATCACCGGATCCAGCACCCGTTCCGCCAGCTCCAGCAGTGCGTCGTAGCTCTCGGGCTGTTGGGGCAGATTGGGCAGCCCCGTGCTGGCCTGAGTCTCGCCGCACGCGATGAGTTGCCGGAAGGTCAGAAAACGTCCGCAGGGGGCGTCCAGCTCGGCCAGCGTCCGGGGGCGCGCCAGATCGAATCCGGCGAGGATCCAGCGCCGCCGGGCCAGCGTCTCCAAAAACGCCGCGGGCGGCGGACCATGGCCGGTCGGATCGCACAGACCCAGGGCATCGAGCGTCTGCTCGAACGCGACCTGCTCGGGGTAGTTCGGAAACTCCTCGTTGAGATAGCGCGATTTGCGGAAGAGATAGGGCGGCGCGTATTCCTCGCCATAGGCGAAATACTCGATATCCAGATCGCGCAGTTTGATCTTGACCCGCTCGATCAGGCGCGGCAGCGGCTGGCCCGCGAAGTCGTCATAGCGCATCAGGCTGACCTTGCCGGAACCGATGTGGATCTTCACCAGATCGGCGTGACGGGCGTCGCCATAGAGCACGGCGGCGCAACCCACATAGATGCGCAGCAGCGGCGGCAACCGCTCGACCAGACTCGCATGCAGTTGCAGCGACTGGCCCGGATCGAGCCAGCCCAACCCCTGTTCGGCGGCCTGCCGACACGCCTCGGCGAGCGACTCCACGTCCGCGATGCGGAACAGCAGTTCCAGCGCCTGCGCCTGCGCCGCGGCATAGTCGCCGAAGAACGCCTTGATATCCTGTTGCAGCCCGCGTTCCAGATGACGGTAGGGCTTGCGCCGCGCGAACTGCATCAGGGCGAAATAGACCGTCAGATCGGCGGCGCGCGCGGCGGCGGCCTGCTCGATCTCAGCCGGATCCTGCCGCCCCGCCAGAAAACGCAGCGCCTTGGACAAGGAGCCGAAGCCTTCGGTCAAGGCGAGCGGATCGTCCACCTCGGACAGGTCCGGCGGACGTCCCAGACTCAGCCAGCGGTCCCAGAGGCGATCCAGTGGCTCCCGCAAGGCGGCGTATCGTTCCGCCGCACGATCCCGCCGCGGCTTCCCTTCGGCTGCGCTCGGGGCATGCCCTTCCTGGCGCGGGGAACGGCGTAGGTTCCCGTCGGCTCCGCTCGGGGAACGGCGTTGGCTGGCCCTGAGCGGCGCCGAAGGGCGGTAGCGGTTGAGCAGAAATCGCTGCTCGGCATCCTTGTCCCGAAAGACATACAGCACGCCCGGCGCGACCGGGATGGCCTCCTCATCGAGCGCCTGCTCCAGCCACGCCTTGATCTCGGCCTGACTGAAATACCTCTGGAAGGTGCCGCGCCGGGTCATGACGCCGTCGCGAAAGCGCTCGCCGCGCGGGGCATTCTGGTTGGCGAGCATCACCGAGACCACCAGCAGCCGCTCCGCCAGCGACCAGGCGCGGGTCAGCGCCGCCAGACGCTCGTCGACGTCCTCGATCACATTGATGACGAAGCCGAGATTGACGAGATCCGCCGACTGAATCGGTTGATCCGACGCATGAAAAGGATCCCAGCCGGCGGCGTCCAGGCCGTTCTCGACCAGCCCCCGCACATCGTCGCCGCGCCCGCAGCCATAGTCGAACAGCCGATAGCGGCCATCCAGAAACCCGTGGCGCGCCAGCGACTGCACCGGCGCCGAAAAGCCGTAGCGCGTCAGCGCCGTCAGATGGCGCGACGCCTGCCAGCCGGCAGGCGCCGGAGCCGGCTCCTCGTCGTCCCGGTCCGAGTCGTCGTTGCCCAGCGGCACCAGCGCATGACCCTCGATGCGATAGCCCTTCTCGCGTACCAGCGCCTGCCACTGGTGGCGGTAGCCGATGCGTTTGACGTCGTCGAACAGACCGATGGACTCGCAGGTCGCGGTGAGCGCGGCAGACGCTTCGCGCCGCGGGTGATCGGCGGGCAACAGCAGTTCCTTGCGATGCAGGATCGGCGGATTGCGCGAATCGGCATAGGTCCGATAACTCACCGTCGCGCGCTCCAGATCCACCAGCCAACTCTCGCGCAGCGCCGGAAAGGGCTCCTCGTCGAGTTCAGGGTAGTTCAGCAGGGCGATGCAGGGGCCGGCGTCATCGATGCGCACCAGGTTGAAGTCCGTCCGCCGCTCGCGTCGGGCCAGTCGCTCGGCCTCCGCCACGCGCGCCGCCGTTGCTGGATCCAGCAGAGGCAGGACATCGACATGGACATAGGTGCGACCGCCAACGACCTTGCTCGGAATGGAACTCATTGTGCAGTCACCGAGGTTAAAGGTTGCCGCTTAACGCGTCTGCCGACAACAATCCTCCAGAAATTGCCGCATCTGCTCCAGGAGCGAAGCATGGAAGCCTCGCAAGGTCTCTAACCTTGCCACATGCTCGAACGGATCGCATTGGACACGGCGCTCCAGTAACTCCCGAGCCGATTCATGCAACTGCCGATGGGTTCGCGCAATTGACTGAAAGGTCGTCTGCGAACCATAGCTTACCGTGCCCTCGAGCGCGATCCATTGCCCGAGATGACAATTGTGAATATCAAACCGCGAGGTGCCCGGACCCTCTGCCCGACAGTGTTCTTCGATCGCGCGCATCCAGGCGCGGTGCTCCACGATCGCAAACAAAAGCGGGAGTTCCTCGCGGCGCAGCGGCGGCTGACAGGTCCAGAGTCGATCAGGCCGCCAGTCACGCACCCAGTGCGGGATAGACTCGCCGGACATGGGTCTGGCGATGACATACCCCTGCGCCAGTTCGCAGCCGAGTTGCAGCAGGATCTCGCCTTGCTCCAGACTCTCCACCCCTTCGGCGAGCGCCTGGTGATGAAAGGCGGCGGCCAGGCCCAGGACACTCTCGACGATCGCCAGATCTTCCGGATCGTGGAGCATGTCGCGCACGAAACTTTGGTCGATCTTGAGCAGACTGACCGCCAGGCGTTTCAGATAGGTCAGCGAGGAATACCCGGTGCCAAAATCGTCCAGGGCACAGAGCACGCCGATCTCCCGGCAGGCATCGATCACGGTCGAGACACGGGTCAGATCTTCCTGCGCACTGGTCTCCAGCACTTCCAGCTCAAGGTCGTTCGGGACGATGTCCGGATGGGCGAGCAGGCGCGCGCGCAGAGACTCGACAAAGTCGGTCTGCCGCAACTGGCGGGCGCCGATATTGACACTGACGGGGAGATTCAGACCGCCCGCGCGCCAGTCGTCCATTTGGGTTAACGCCGTCTCGATGACCCATTCGCCGAGATCGATCGCCAGCGGGTGATCCTCGATCGTCGGCAGAAACAGCGCCGGGGCCAGCAGGCCGCGTTCCGGATGCTGCCAGCGGATCAGCGCCTCCACGCCGATGACCGCGCCGCTGCGCATGTTCACCTTCGGCTGATAATGGAGGATAAATTCGCGTTCCGCCAACGCCTGACGGATCCGTTCCAGGTTGGCGTGATGACCGCGGAGACTCTGATCCTGCTCGGCGTCAAAGAAGCAATAGCGATTTTTTCCCGTCAGCTTGGCCTGATACATGGACTGGTCGGCCTGGCGCAGCAGTTGGTCCGCGTCGACCTCCTCGGACTGCGGGTAGAAGGTGACGCCGATGCTGGCCGAGACCTGTAGGGTAAGACCATCCACCGGCACGGGCTGGGCCGCGGCCATGAGCAAGCGGTTGAGCATCGGCACGCTGCCCATCTCATCCCCCAGATCGACCAGCACGGCGACGAATTCGTCGCCGCCCAGACGGGCCAGGGTGTCGCCCTCGCGCAGACTCTGCTTCATGCGCCCCGCCACGATCATCAGCAATTGGTCGCCGGCTTCGTGCCCGTGGGTGTCGTTGATGGCCTTGAAACCGTCCAGATCGAGATAGGCCACCGCCAGGCGTTGCGCGCGCCGCTTGGTCTGCGCCATGGCCTGAAGCAGACGGAAGGAGAGCAGCACGCGGTTGGGCAGCGTGGTCAGCGCATCGTAATGGGCAATATGTTCGAGCTGACGTTGATGCTCCTTGAGCGCGGTAATGTCGGAAAACAGGGAGACATAGTGCTGGGTGCCGCCCTGTTTGTCGCGCACCGCGCTGATGGTTTGCCGCTGGGCGTAGACCTCGCCGTTCTTGCGCCGATTCCAGATTTCGCCGCTCCAGTGGCCAACCTCGATCAGGGTGCGCCACATCGACTCGTAGAACTCGCGTCCCTGTTGCCCCGAGGTGAGCAGGCGCGGATTGCGGCCCAGCACTTCGTCGCGGGCGTAACTGGTGATGCGGGTAAAGGCGTCGTTGACGTCAATGATCGTCCCATCGGCGGTGGTGATCATGATGCCTTCGCTGGCATGGGTGAACACGCTGGCGGCCAATCGCAGGCGGGAT
>NZ_CAIPNF010000101.1 GCF_903866365.1 uncultured Thiocystis sp. | reverse complement strand
CGTCCCGGCGTAGGACGTGCGACGCACGGCGCCCATCGGCAGGCGCAGCACATAACTGATGGCGTGCGCCAGACGCCCGTCCGCGCAGGGCGTCACATTCATGGCGTGAAACCCGCAATCGAGCAGGAACGCCTGAAAGGCATCGGACCGGTCGCGGGTCGCCAGCGGATCCTGCCCGACGTAG
The DNA here is from genome assembly GCF_903866365.1 of uncultured Thiocystis sp. Lineage (GTDB taxonomy): Bacteria > Pseudomonadota > Gammaproteobacteria > Chromatiales > Chromatiaceae > Chromatium. The sequence goes on along the minus strand of NZ_CAIPNF010000101.1, from coordinate 8,814 downwards.
TCGCCGCTCATGATGCGCAGGGTCTCGAAGGTGGCATGCGCGAAGAGTTGGCGCAGATCCAGCTCATTGACCCAGGCGTCCGCAAGCACCGTGCCTGGAAGCTCGAATCCAAGCTGCCGCCGGGATTCCTCTTGCGCCCAGGTCACGAAATCCGCCTCGTGCTGGCGGGCCGCCAGCGATTTGAGTGTCGGCACGATCCGCGCAAAGGCGTCCTTGACGCGCTGTTCATAGGCGCGCAGCCGTTCGTTCTCCGCCCGCGGCGTGAGCGGATGTCCCGCGCTGGCGCCGAGTCCCCCGGCCACCGGGTCGCTGGCCCGCTCGCCAACCAGCTGCCGGATACCGGCGGCCTCGGTCGAGGCGACTGTCCGGACGGCCGGCGTGCCGCTCCATAGCGGGGTGCGGGTGCGTCGGCGCGGTTGGGGTCTGATTCTCATGTCGTGATAACCCCTAGCCCCGCGCGCCGCCGGATAGCGTCACCAGCGCACCGCGTTCGGTGCTGCCGCTGCTGCCGCTGACCCGGATCTCGGGCACCTGACGCTCTTGCGCCTCGCGAAAGGTACGCGCGCCGGCAAATGGCCCCATCGGCGCGCCCCGTCGGGTCGGATTGCGCCCGACCGCGGATTTCCCCTCGGTCCCGGTGACCCGCTCGTTGCGCCCCCAGTCGTTCCCGGTGATCCGCGTGCCACCTTCGCGGCCTTCGCCGGTGATGCGTGGGCGCGCGTCCGCCACTGGCCCAGCAGGCTCGCGTGGCGTGGGCGGCGCGAGCGGCGCGGGATTGATGCCGACCCCGCGCGGTTGGGCACGACCGGGGCGGCGCTGCCGAAAGTCCTCGGTCCCCGTCACGACGCCGCTGGCCATGGTGAAAGGGCCGGTCACGCGGTTCTGCGGCTGGTCGTAACGGATGCCGGTGATCATCCGACTGGCTGGTTCCGATTGAGCCGCCTGAGCCGGCGACTCGACGCTGAAGGCACCCCAGTTGCCGCCGCTCAACGGTTGCGGGAAATCCGCGCTCCCCGGCGTCGCCTCGACACCCTGGCCGCAGGTCGCAAAGAACTGGTCCTCCCCAATGTAGGGTGTGCCAGTGACCTCCTGGCAGACGCCCTTGGCGGCACCCGTCATACCCCCATCGATTCCGGGCTGAATGCCGGTGAGTCCAGCGCCCGGCGTACCGCGCGGGGATGGCGTGCGCTGGGCGATGGCCCGCAGGGTCTCGGGCGCGCAATGCGACCGGAACTGCTCCTGTCCCAGATAGGCGGTTCCGGTGACGATCTCGCAGGTTCCGGGCTCGTTGCCGGTGACCTGACGCGAGCGCCCGACCAGACTGCCGGTGACCTGCTGACCGTGCCAGGTGGCATCGGCACCCACCTTCTTGATGCCCTGGGGCTCCGGTTCGGACCCGCTCCGGCAGTAGCCCTGATAGTGCTCGAAGCCCAGGTACTCGTTGCCGGTCACGCGCTGACAGCTTCCCGGCTCGTTGCCGGTCATGCGCTCGCTGCGTCCGATCATGGAGCCGGTCACCGAACCCCCGCCATAGGTCTGGGTCGACCGCACCTTGGGTGGCGCGCCTTCCGGGCCGGGCGAGGTATAGGGGGTGCCGGTCAGCGTGCGGCCCGCACCCGTCTCGTCGCCCGTCACCCTGGGACTACGACCCACCTGGGCGCCGGTGACGGTCTGTCCTCGGTCGGTCATGATCGCCTCCTTGATGCGGTTCGGCGCGGGCGTTGGTTCGACTCCGCAGAACTCCTGGAAAAGCTCCGCGCCCAGGTACTCGGTTCCCGTCACCTGGCGGCAACTCCCCGGTTCGTCGCCGGTCGTGCGCGCGCTGCGTCCGACCCGCGTGCCCGTGACCGTCTGACCCAGGGCCGTCGCGCTCACGCCGACCTTGGACGGTCCCTCGGTCGGGCGGGACGGCGCGGCGCGGCGTGCCCGTCCACTCGGACGCGGTCCGACGTCACCGCACTTCCCGTGCTCGCAACGCTCCTCGCGCACCCGCCGTGCGATGTCGCGCGAGCTGACGCCCGCGTTTCTGAGCAACGCCGTGGTCGCGGCGCTGCGCGACCGGCCGCTGACCGAGTCCGCGCCAGCCTTGCCGCGGTCGGACGTAGCCGCGCGGCGCGCCATCGACAGCATGCGACCGCGCGGAGGCTTTGGCGCCTTGCTGGCGGCGCCCCGGGGGCGGGTGGGACGCGCGCGGTTCTTGCTCGTGTCCTCGCTGACCCGCGGTTTGACCTCGACCTGTTCGACAGACCGCCGGGCCCGGCGCGCGGCCACGTCCGGCCGCGTTTGCGCGGGTGGTGCGGGCCTGATCTGCGCGGTACTCGACGCGATCGCACGCCGGCGCGCGATCGCGGCATCGCGCCCCACCAAACCCTGTGTACTGGAACGCAGGGTCTCGGTCGGTGAGGTCCGGGTCAGGTGCCGCCGCCCATGGGTGATCTGCTCGCGCCGTTTGATCGAGCGTTGACGACCCTCGGCCACCTTGGGTGGCTGACGCTTGCGCCTGGCCTCGTTCCGAACGGGTTCGAGCTGAATCGAGCGCGGTGCCGGGCTCAATTCCGGAGCGGTCAGGGTGTGACCGGGTGTCGCGCGTGTGGCCGCCGGATCGCGGGCCGCCCGTGCGGGCGGCTCCGGGCTTGGCAGGCGTGCCTTGCCGCCGGCGGCCATGGCGCGGCGCTTGGCGATGGACGCATCGCGCCCAGTCAGCCGTCGTTCGCTTCCAGCCTTGTCCATGATTGCCTCTCTTTAAACCGCTGCAACTCAGAGCGCCCGGTACACCAGGAAGGAATGCCCCTTGCTCTGGGCGTAGTTGTCATAGCCAACCAGGCGGACGTGATGGTCCGGGTAGGCGCGCCGGCAGGCCTCGATCTCGGCCAGGATGACGTTGGGATCCTGCTCGCCGAAGAACGGCAGCTTCCACATCGGCCAGTAGTAATCGAACGCGGTGCTCGGATGCTCGTGCTCAAGCGAGGCGTTCCAGCCGTTGTCCAGGATGTAGAGGATCTGCTCCAGGATCTCGTCCCGGCTGAGCGGGGGCAGATAGGAGAAGGTCTCGTAGCGGCCGATGGTGGCGTGATCGCCCATGCTGTTTGCAGTGCTCATTCGCGTGCTCTCTCAAGTCGTTCGTTAAGGAGTCCGGGGATGCCCGAGGCGTCTCGTGTCAGCCGACGTCCAGCTTGTCCACCACGTCGAACTCGAACTTGATTTCTTTCCAGGTTTCCATCGCCGAGGCGAGTTCCGGGCTGTGGCGCGCGGCTTCGGTGAGGATCTCGCGGGCATTCTTCTCGATCTCGACACCCTCGTTGCGCGCCTTGACGCAAGCCTCGGTCGCGACCCGGTTGGCCGCCGCGCCCGCCGCGTTGCCCCAGGGGTGACCCTGAGTCCCGCCGCCGAATTGGAGCACCGAGTCGTCGCCGAAGATGGTCACCAGCGCCGGGATGTGCCACACATGGATACCGCCCGAGGCCACCGCCATCACGCCCGGCATGCCGCCCCAGTCCTGATCGAAGAAGAGCCCGCGTGCGCGGTCTTCCGGGATGAAGGACTCACGGATGGCGTCCACGAAGCCCAGGGTCGACTGACGGTCGCCTTCGAGCTTGCCCACCACGGTGCCGGTATGCAGATGGTCGCCGCCCGAGAGACGCAGACACTTGGCCAGCACCCGGAAGTGGATGCCGTGCTTGGGATGACGGTCGATGACCGCGTGCATGGCGCGGTGGATATGCAGCAGCATGCCGTTGTCGCGGCACCAGTTGGCCAGGCTGGTATTGGCCGTGAAACCGCCGGTCAGGAAGTCGTGCATGATGATGGGCGCGCCGCATTCCTTGGCGAACTCGGCCCGTTTGAACATCTCCTCGCAGGTCGGCGCGGTCACGTTCAGATAGTGTCCCTTGCGCTCGCCGGTCTCGCGCTGGGCCTTGCTCACGGCCTCCGACACGAATTCGAAGCGGTTCTGCCAGCGCATGAAGGGCTGGGAGTTGACGTTCTCGTCGTCCTTGGTGAAATCCAGACCGCCGCGCAGCATCTCATAGACGGCACGGCCATAATTCTTGGCGGACAGACCCAGCTTGGGCTTGACCGTGGCGCCCAGGAAGGGCCGGCCATACTTGTCCATGCGGTCGCGTTCGACCTGGATACCGCTGGGCGGGCCGCCGCAGGTCTTGACGTAGTGCAGCGGGAAGCGGATGTCTTCCAGGCGCAGATGGCGCACCGCCTTGAAGCCGAAGACGTTACCGACCAGCGAGGTCAGCACGTTCACGATCGAGCCTTCCTCGAACAGATCGATGGGATAGGCGATGAAGGCGTAGAAACTCTCCTTGTCGCCGGGCACGTCCTCGATGCGATAGGCGCGACCCTTGTAATAATCCAGGTCGGTGAGCAGGTCGGACCAGACATTGGTCCAGGTTCCGGTCGAGGACTCCGCCGCCACGGCGGCCGCGGCCTCCTCGCGCGGAACATTGGCTTGCGCCGTGATCTTGAAACAGGCCAGCAGATCGGAATCCAATGGCACATAGTCCGGGGTCCAGTAGGTCAGGGCATAGTCTTTAACGCCCGCGTCGTACGTTTTGATGCTCATCATTTACTCCGTTCAATGGGTGCGGCCTGAATTGAGGACGAAGATAAATGCGTCGAGCAGCGAGATCCAATCAATATCCGGAATAGGTTCCATCGACAATTATCGATGATTGATGCGTGGGAGGTGACGAGCGGGCGAGGCATGGCGATCAGAGCAGTCAGCCGCCAGCGATCAGCTTCCAGCCATTGTGTTGTGGAGGTTTACCCGGCAGGTGAGCCTTAGCAGATTTCACTCAGTCACCAAGTCGCTGATTCCCAAAAGCTGGCGACTGGAGGCTGGAGGCTGGAGGCTGAACGCTCTTTTTGATGAAAGCGACGAGGGTCAGGCGACGTTGGCGGGATTTCGCAGCCGGCGGGTCTTCTCGACCATCCGATGGGTGGACAGATTGTTGTTGAAGCGCGAGACCTGGGGCAGCGGAACCCAGAGGATCTCATGGGATTCGTCGTTGCCGGGAATCTCCAGGTCGTCGTCCATCTCCACCAGGAAGCGGATATCGAAGTGTTCGTGGCGCGGGCCGCGTTCGCTGGCTAGAATGCTGTGGATATCCACGTCGAACACCGCGTTGCTCACCAGTCGCACATGCGAGGGATCCAGGCCGGTCTCCTCGGATGTCTCGCGCAGTGCCACCCGCAGGATGTCCGCGTCGCCATCGGCATGGCCGCCAGGCTGAAACCACTGGTCGTGTTTGCGGTGGTGCAGCAGCAGCACCCGCTCCCGATCCGGGCTGACGACCCAGGCCGAACCGGTGACATGACCGGGCCAGAGGTCGCAATCGAAGCAGTTCTCGTGGCGTTCGACGAAGTCCAGCGCACGGTTCACATGGGCCGCTTCCTCCATGAAGGGCGTCCTGTGATGGTGCAGCAGGCTTAATAAATCGCGGCGATGCATGGGCGGGTTGCTCAGTCAATGCGGGGTTATGGCAACGAAGTTTGTCATCTGAGATGGCGTCGGTCGCGGGAAAACAAAGCCGATAAGCGCGCCGGTTGCCGGGCGTCCGGCGTCAGATCCCGGACAGACTCTCGACCGCGGCAACGGCGGCTGCGGCGGCCTCGTTCACATCGCCCTCGGTGCCGGAGAGCGTGAGCCGCCCGAAGGCGCCGACGGCGCGCACGTCGATGATGGTGATGTTGGCGGCCTTCTCGGCCTGATTGGCGGCATAGATGACATAGCCCGCCGGCTCGGTTTCCAGGATGAACATGCTCTGGCCGGGCAGGATCATGGAGCCGCGGCGGCTCTGGCGGTTGATCAGCACCGTATGATCCGGGGTGATGGCGCGAATGATCTCCTTCCAGGCGACCTGGCATTTCTGGCGGTCTTCCACGCGGGCGTTCATGTGCGACAGCAGGATGCGGCCCGCTTCCAGCACATTGCTCTGGTCGCGCTGGTGGATCACCATCGACCCGAAATTGCGCTCGACCACCTGCTGCGCCAGATGCACGCGCGCCGCTTTCAGCGCCGTGTCCGTAAGGCGGTGCACCGCCATGCCGGGGGCGACCTCCACCCAGAGGCAGGCATCGCCCGGAATCGGCAGGAAACCCTGGGAGACCGTGGCCATGTACTCGGCCAGTTGCGGCTGGAGCGAGTCGATGAAGACGTAAGTTCTGAGCTTGATCATAAGTGACAGCGCCGAAACGGGTGGTTCCGCGGTGCATGCGGAGGACGGGGATGATCAAGTGTACAGCGAGGAAATGGCGGTTGTCCCAAGCCGGTTCCTGATCCCGAGACGACCGTCCAGGATCCCTCCCGGACGGACACAGCCTGGCGGCGCTGCGTCCGTCATCAACTGGTCAACATTCGACCGGCATGCGCCGATGTCAGCGATGGCGGGGCGAGCAGGCAACTCTACAGAGGTTATCCACAGATCTGATCACAGATATTGTGCATATTTCAACCGCCTCGGCAGCGTGATTTCGTTGATCCCAAAGAGCGCAGTCAGCCGTCAGCGACCAGCCTCCAGCCGTTGTTTTGCCAAGGTTTTCGCTGATCGAAGCCTTCCCTCGCCGGGCGGGTTCCAGCAAGCGAGGCGCGATGGCCAAGTGTCTGATTCAAAAAAGCTGGCCGCTGAAGGCTGGAAGCTGACAGCTCTTTTTTAATGCGGGCGGTGCACCATCACGGACAGCTTGCTGTGCCAACTGACATTCTCGACGTTGAGACGGATGTGATGATCGGCATGCGCGCGCCGGCAGCTTTCGATCAAGTCGTACACCGCATCCAGGTTGCCGTTGTAGCAGTTCGGTTGTTCCCAGAGCGTCCAGGCACTGAATCTGGGCGCGATGGCCGCCGTGTGCTCGATACAGATGAAGCATCCCTGATGGAGGCATTGGCCGAGTTGCATGAGTATCCGCTCTTCCGCTGGAAAGGGGCGGTTGGCAAGCGTCCGGTTCGTGGTCTGCGTTAAAGCCTGCATGTGGTCGCCTCACGGGTGTGGTGGTTAGGGCCAGGAAGCCAGATCGAATACAGCGCAACTGCTCGTGGACTCCCGTTGTCGATGCCAGAATAGTTCTTGAGCGATTAACTGGGAAATTGGGATTGATCGCAGGCGGCATTGATCAGGGTCGATAGGCGGAAATCCGTGGCGCGATCCTCGTGGATCTCCGCCCGACGCCGATCAGGCCGCCGCGGCTGGCGCCACGCCAGACGCGTCGCGCCCATCGTCCATCAACAGGGCTTCCGCCTGATCGAGCGCCTCCTGCTTGGTCGCGACCAGCCGCCCGGCGGGGAGTGCGGCCGTGATCCCGAGCCGCTCCAGCCGCTTGAGAACATCCCCGTCCGCGCCCGCGATCCACACCTCCCGGCCGGCGGCGAGGTCTTCCAGGATGATCTTTTCCAGCGCCAGCGAGGATGAGACGCCCAGTACAGGCACATCCGTAAAGTCCATGATCAGAACCGCATGGTCTTCGAGCACCGCATGCTGGCGCGAGATCGCCTTGGCGAGCCCGAAGATAAGCGGGCCACCAAGCGAAAACAGCAGGATCCGTCCGTTGGGTCGCTCCAGCACCAGTTGCTCGTCGAGCGTCAGGCCATCCGCCGTCCCGGGTGACTTGATCGCCCGCACCGCGTGACTCTGGAGCTTGCAGAGGCGCTCGATGGTGAGGACGTTGGCCACGAAGACCCCGAGCGCCACGGCCCAGATGAGATCCACGAAGACCGTGAGTCCGATCACCCCGTACATGATCATGGCGGCGCGCAGCGAAACCCGATGCGCCCGCTTGAGGAAGGACCAGTCGACGATATCCAGACCGACCTTGAGCGCAATGCCAGCCAGGACCGCGAGCGGGATCTGGGCCGTGAGACCGGCCGCCCAGAGCACCACGACCAGCAGGATCGTGGCACGCACCAGCCCCGACAGCGCGCTGCGTGCGCCCGATTGAATATTGACGACGGTCCCCATAGTGGCGCCCGCGCCCGGTATCCCGCCAAAGAGTCCGGAGGCGATGTTGCCGATGCCTTGCCCGACGAGTTCCTTGTTGGAGTCGCTCTCCTTGCGCGTGAGGCTCTCCGCGATCACTGCGGTGAGCAGCGCGTCGATGCTGCCCACCACTGCAAGGACCAGAGCCTCGGCCACCATGAGACGCCACTGATCTGGAGGATGATCAGGATGAGACCGATGCCGGTCATGAAGCCCGAGATGACCGTGTAGGGTGTGTGGAACGATGGCCCGCTCAAACATCCAGCGCCATCGTCGCGACCTACGTCAGCCCAGAGCAACGCCCTGGGATGGGTTCACTTTCCCCATCCATTTCAAGCCTTGAAAGGGCGATCCAAACCAGGATCCTGGAAACCTTGACCGAGCCTTCGCCCGTCATCCTTCACTTCACCCGCTTCATCCACCCGCTTCCAGCGCCTCTCCCAGCGTCCGCGCCGCCACGATCTCCAACCCCTCGACCCCTTCCTTGGGCACATTGCCCTTGGGCACGATCGCCCGGCGGATGCCATGCTTGACGGCCTCGCGCAGCCGATCCGGCCCATTGGGCACGGGCCGCACCTCGCCCGAGAGACCGACTTCGCCGAACACTGCCAGATCCAGAGGCAGCGGGCGGTCGCGATAGCTCGACAGCACCGCCATGATGACCGGCAGGTCGGCGGCGGTCTCGGCGATGCGCACGCCGCCCACCACGTTGACATAGACATCCTGATTGAACAGACCCACCCCGCCGTGACGGTGCAGCACCGCGAGCAGCATGGACAGCCGGTTCTGGTCCAGCCCGAGCGCGACCCGGCGCGGATTGGCCAGCGGGCTT
>NZ_CAIPNF010000100.1 GCF_903866365.1 uncultured Thiocystis sp. | reverse complement strand
GGCATGCGATGCCGCCTTGCTGGATTTTCGACACGTGGTGCATGAATATCCGGACTTGATGCACACGACCGACTACACGTATTCGCAATCGGTTGGAGCGAGGATTCACCGTGAGGGCCACCCAGGCCTACTCACATCGACTGTACGATATCAGGGCGGTGAGAGCTACGTGGTTTTCAACCCCGCCGTATTGTCCAATCCAAGGCACAACAGCCAGTTGACCTATCGCCTTGAGGGCCGCCGTATCTTTGTTGAGAAAAAGCCGGGGGTCACTTGGCTGGAGATCCCGACGGATCAGATATGAATTGTCGAACCAGCAATTGGAGGTCGATCATGGCAAACAGCCTACAGGTTCGTAAAACGCAACCGTATTGACAGGATCTCTGTCCGTGAGTTTAATAACAGTTATTAACTTTTGGAGCAGATCAAAATGCCAACCAGCGTTGCGCTCAATTCCCATTTTGAACACTTTATTCGTGACCAGGTGGAGTCAGGACGCTTCAATAACGCCAGCGAGGTAGTTCGCGCAGGCCTGCGTCTGCTTGAGGATCAGCAGACACAGGCGTCAATGCAGAGGGAGGCATTACGTGCGGCCATTGCATCCGGAATGGCGAGTGGCCCTGGAATTCCTGCCGACAATGTGTTCGACCGACTGGAGGCTAAGTATCGAGCCATGGCTGGCGAGCAGCCCGCTTGATGCGAGTGATCTTTTCTCCACTGGCTGAACGAGATCTCGAAGACATCGGCGATTACATCGCTCGAGACAATCCACGCAGGGCATTGAGCTTCGTCATCGAATTGCGTCGTCAGTGCGCCAAGATTGCTACGGCCCCACAGGCTTACCGTCCTCGGTCCGAGTTGGGCGACGGCATCCGGTCTTGTGCGCATGGTAACTACGTGATCTTCTTTCATGAGACCAGGATGGGGCTCGGCATCGTTCGCATCCTGCATGGATCAATGGATATCGAAGCACAGTTTGCTGAGACGAGCAACGGCCAATGACTCTGGCCGCGTGGTCGGGCGCATCTTGCGCAGTACGCGCGCCACCTCCGGGTTGAACTGCTGGTCCCCCAACAGGCGGAATGCATTCAGACGCCCTTCGCCGCAGACGAGGATGTATTTGGGCTCACCGTCGGCCCCCTCGCGTTGGGTGACGGTGATCGGCTTTTTCAGACCGATCGCCTTGATGTTGCCGACGATCTCCTCGAAGACTTTGGTATTGCGCTCCCGTGAATTAAGTACCTCGATCCGGTTGATCGGGATCAGGCGAACGGCCTCGGGGGTTCCGGGCTTTCGCATCCTCCTTCCAATCACGCCAGCCCCCGGCGGTTTCGCTGTGCGGCTTCGCAGTACCGCGAATCCGGTCTGCGAACCTGGTGCAATTCCAATAGCGGATCCGCTGTTTCATTTGCCCTCCGCCACGTTCACGATCTCCAATCCCAGTGTCTCTGGCGCATGATCCAGCCAGAGGTCATCACCCGCACGATAGAGGAAGGCATCGTTGTCGACGATCCGGATTTCCACGTCAGAGTGGGCCAGTCGGTAGTCACGAAACTCCGCTCCGTGACGCACGCGCAGGAAGTACCCGTCGTCCGCACCGGAAACCAGCAGCATGCCGTGGATGCCCTTGGCCGGTTCCACTTCCGCTTCGTGGCCGGAACGCAGCTTCACTCGCGTCTTCACGGAGATGGTCTCCTTTCCGATCGGCGTCAGGAAGTTCAGCATGCCGTTCACGAAGTAAGCCGAGAACTCGGTGCACTGGTTTTCGCCGACGTAACAGTAGAAGCGGATCTCACCAGTAAACGG
>NZ_CAIPNF010000099.1 GCF_903866365.1 uncultured Thiocystis sp. | reverse complement strand
TAAAGCTTTTTGCAAACGAAATTTTCGATCCAAATTATAAGAAAAGAGAGACATCCTTAGGTCGTTTAAATAGGTTGCTTCTGGAAGTCCAGGCTTAAAAAATCCCGAACACCTATGCGAGTGTCACCTGTTTTTATGAATAATTCTGGTTAATTCCACCGCCAGCCAGCGCCAGGGCTGACGCACCACTCCGACCGGGGCAGCCAGTCTGCCAGCCATGCCTTTCAGGACCAGCGACGCGAAGACGGCATAGTCTGCTCGATGAGCAGCCAGGGCAACGGCTGGGACAACGCCCCCACCGAGAGCGGGTTCAACCGCTTCAAGCACGAGCGGGTCTTCGATGAACGCTTCGCCAAGCGGGAAGCGATGAAGGCCACGGCTTTCGCGTCCATCGAGGTGTTCGACAACCGCAAGCGCTTACACTACACCCTCGGCTACACCTCCCCGGTGCAGTTCCTGCAAGACTGGACCGCTTGCAGCTCTTTGTGACGCTGCAGAATATAGCGACCCAACCGATCCCGGCAATCCTCCGAGAGTGGGTCGAAACGGATTCCCAACTGGATACGCTGATCATCCAACCGCATATGCCGTACCACGTAGCCAAGGAGACGCAGATACTCGCCCTGCCCAGGCAGAACCAGCCGGAGATCACGTAACGGCTGATTCAGATCCGGAAGCCGATCCGCCCGCTGCTCGATCGCCATTCCGGTATAAGATAGATTGACAACCTGCGGTTTTTCGAGCTTCCCGCTCTTGTCCTGGAGTTGCATCTCGTCGGTCCCCGGCGGCACCCGCCAGCTGCGCGAGCGATCACCGCCCTCCAGCACCTCGGGCACGCCGATTTCGAGGGTCAGTTCGCCATTGTCAGAGCGGGTTCTCGGCTTCAGTGGGAAACGCAAGCGGTGCCCCTGCCAACCGGCCTGGAGTTCGATCAGAGGGCTCTCCGAAAACCCGTCCAGAAGTCCGGCTGCATCCTCGGAGACACGCAGCCAGCCGCCCACGTCATCCTCGGGTTTTCGCCCAGAATCGGCGGCTTCGAGTTGGCGGATGTACTCCAACTCATCGGTCGAAAGGATCTTGTTGCGGCTCGATGGCACTGAAAATCACCTGAATATTATGAAAATCGACCATTGATCACGCCCATGATTCGTGCCAAACCCTGTCCCCTCGGACCTCTGGCACAAGCGCGGAACATGTTGCTGACTGAAATCTGTTTTCGTTAAAATATAGTCTGAATATTTAATCTCACGTTTCGAGGTTGAAAAACAGCGCTACTAACGTAACTTCTCAATCAGTCATGGCAGCCTTGGCAAAAGATATCCGTTAGAGTACCCCATCGCTTTCCCAATCGTTTCCCTTGACTCGTCCTGCCCTCATGCCCAGCCTGCTCGAACTTCCTGAGATCCCCGACGCGGAACGCACCCCGCTGATCGCGCAGATGGTGGCGCTGATCGAAACGCTGGCCGAGAAGACCCAACTGAGGTTCCCCCGAAATTTCGTCTTCCAAGGGTGACGTAGCATGACGGTCACATGGGAGACGAAGATGCAGAAGATGCCGAAGCAAGAGTTCACCGTCGCGTTCAAGGAACAGGCGATCAAGCGGGTCAAGGATGGCAAAACCGTTGGCGTCGTGGCCAAGGAGATGGGCTTGGTCGAGCAGACCTTGCGCCACGGGGCGAAGGCGTTCGATGCGGGTATGCTCAACGGCCCGGGTGCCCCGAAGGTGGCTCCCGAGGCGATGGAACTGTCGCGTCTGCGGGCGGAGAATGCACGCCTCAAACGCGAGGTCGACATCCTCAAACAAGCGACGGCGTCCTTCGCGAGGGAAGCGTGGTGAGGGAAGCGTGGTGAAGGACGTCTGGATCGATGCGCACCGCCAGGCGTTCGGCTTGAGCGAGCGCTGCGAGGTTCTGGAGGTCAGCGTTAGCGGCGACCGCGCCTGGAAAGGCGGCGGTCAGGCGGACCGTTAGGGGCTGACCGATGCTCATCGGTTGCTGGTCCTGATCCCGTCGATCCATGCCGAGTTCAAGGGTGTCGACGGCAGTCCCCGGAGGGTGCGCGAGCGGCGTGCACGGGGCCCAGGCACGGGTGGAGCGCCTCCTGCGCGCGCATGGCCTCCGGGGGCGGCACCAACGCCGTGACAAGGCCACGACCGACTCCTGGACCGATGAAGGAGGGCTGTCTCTGGCCATCGTGTTGGATCTGTTCAACCGCGACCGGCAAGACGACTTGCCTGCTGATGGCGCGGCTCAACCGGGAGGGGCGCTATCGGGCAGTCTATGCCAATCTGGAGACCGCGCACGAGGATGTGGCGCGTGGGATGCGGACCATTTGCGGCGCCATTGCCGCCGCCGCCCGGCTCTATCTCGGTGAGAATCGGTTGCCGGATTGGGCCAAGTCGGCGTGGGACGCTCGCGGCGCCGATAGGATGCTGAACGGGCTGCTCGAAACCTGGAGCCTGAAGAGTCCGACCCCGCTCGTGCTGCTGCTCGACGAAGTCGATGCCTTGATCGGCGACACCCTGATCTCGCTGCTGCGTCAACTGCGTGCCTGCTATCCGCGGCGCCCGGACGCCTTTCCGCAGACCGTCATCCTCTGCGGCGTGCGCGACCTGCGCGACTACCGCATCCACGCCAGCTCCGAACGCGAACCCATCACCGGGGGGAGCGCCTTCAACATCAAGGCCAAATCGCTACGCCTGGGCGACTTCGACGCCGACGAGGTCCGCACCCTCCTGTTGGAGCACACGGCCGAGACCGGCCAGCCCTTCACCCCCGAGGCGCTCGATCGGGTCTGGGAACTGACCCAGGGTCAGCCCTGGCTGGTCAACGCGCTCGCCTATCGCGCCTGTTTCGAGCGGCGCGAGGGCCGCGACCGCACCCAGCCGATCGCCCTGGACCTGATCGACCGGGCCAAGGAAGACAGGATCCTCGAGCGCGTCACCCGTCTCGACCAACTGGCGCACAAGCTCCAGGAACTCCGGGTACGGCGGGTGATCGAGCCGATGCTCGCCGGGACGAACCTCGGTGAGGTGCCCGAGGACGACATCCAGTATCTGCTCGACCTGGGCCTCTGCCGTCAGATCCCCGGTCACGGCCTGATCATCGCCAATCCCATCTACCGCGAAGTGCTGCCGCGTGCGCTGGCCTTTACGCCGCAAGCCTCGCTGCCCGCGATCGCCCCGAGCTGGCTCGCCCCGGACGGATCGCTCGATCCCGCGCGGCTGCTCGATGCCTTTCTCGCCTTCTGGCGTCAGCACGGCCAGCCGCTGCTCAAAAGCGCGCCCTACCACGAGGTCGCCCCGCACCTGGTGCTGATGGCCTTCTTGCACCGGGTGGTCAATGGCGGCGGCACCCTGGAGCGCGAATACGCCATCGGCGCCGGGCGCATGGACCTCTGTCTGCGTTTTGGCGCGGTGACGCTGGCCATGGAGCTGAAGGTCTGGCGCGACGGTGCCCCCGACCCGCTCGCCGAGGGCTTGAGCCAGCTCGACGGCTATCTTGCCGGGCTGGGTCTGGACGCCGGCTGGCCGATCGTCTTCGACCGCCGCGCGAACCAGCCGCCGATCGCCGAACGCACCGCCAGCGCCGACCAGCGCAGCCCATCGGGGCGGTGCATCACCCTGGTGCGGGCCTGAGGGGCATCCCGATGCGCAACGAGCGGCCTCTGACCTGTTGTCAGTCGGGTAGGTACGCATCGCGTATCTTTCACCCTCGCCATCGGCACGGACGCCGATGAATGGGTTGAACGCTTGCTTGAACCGCTGCGTCTTCACGGAAACGCAGCGGTTTTTTTAGGCGTCGGCGCAACGGTACTAACTCGCTGCGTCTTGCCAGAATCACGCGCGACGCCTCCTTGAAACCAGCCGACGAGCGAGGTGGCGGACCATGTGAGACCATGCTGCGACCGCCCGCCGACGTCGGGGTCTCGGTGCGCGACTGTCACGTATCAGATCGAGATCCAGTTGCTCAATCATCCGGATCTGCCCGCGCGCATGCTCTACGGCTGGGCGGATCTCTACAGTTCGCAGTTGCAGAACGGCGAGGCGTACGCCACCCTCAAGCCGACCTATGCGATCTGGCTGCTGGGTCAGCCCTGTCGGGCCGGGATCGCGGAGTACGCGCACCGCTTCCGCCTGCGCGACGAGCAGGGCCGGGGGCTGCTCGATCATGGTGGAATCTGGCTGTTGGAACTGAGTAAATTCGACGCCGAGGCGGTCGAAACCGAAGAGCGCCGCTGGTTGAAATTCTTCCGCGAGGGCGAGCGTCTCGATGACGCGCAATTGCCCGCCTGGATGCAAACCGAGGAAATGCAGCAAGCCATGAGCACCCTGAGAGGTTTTTCGGAGAAAGAGCGCGCCTATTCTGCCTACCAGAATCGGCAGAACTATCTGCGCGTGCAGATGAGCCTGCAACAGCAACTGGACACCCTGCGCACGGCGGCCGAGCAGGCACGGGCGGCGGAAGAGCAGGCAAGGGCGGAAGCCACGGCCGCCTTGGCTGAAATCGAGCGACTGAAGCGTTTGCTCGCGGACAAAGGGGAATCCTAACCCCTTTGTTCTGCGGTGACGAAGCGCCGGGACGAAGCGCCGAGCGGTCCTCCCGAACAGGCGCCTGAACGTTTGACTGCCCACGACCCTTGGCGCACGCCCAATACGTTCCGCACGGGGCGAATATCGTTCGGTTGAGTCACGAACGACTTCGGTGGGTAACGGATTCGTTTCGCCCCTAACCGGCGCTGGCTCAAGTATCATTCGTAGATCCCCCACGCACTCAGAGTTATCGCCGATGCTGGTCTTTCGCGGCGCACCCGCCATTTCCGAGTTCCGTCTCCGCAAACTTGCCGACCGCTTGCGCGAGCACACCGGGACGCCGATCCAACCCTACGCCGAGTATGTGCATTTCGCCCAACTCGCGGGCGATTTGAACGTGGAGGAGCGCGCGGTGCTGGAGCGTCTGCTGCGCGATGGTCCGAGCCTGCCCGGTCATGCGCCCGAGGGCGCGCTGGTGCTGGTGGTGCCGCGACCGGGGACGATTTCGCCCTGGTCCTCGAAGGCGACCGACATCGCGCGCAACTGCGGCCTGACCGCGGTCAAGCGGCTGGAACGCGGGATCGCCTATTCCCTGGCCGGCGGGATCAGTGACCAGACCCGGCGGGCGGCCTCGACCCTCCTGCACGACCGCATGACCGAGTTGGCGCTGTTCGATCTGGAGTCGGCGCAGCGGCTGTTCGAGGCGGCCGAACCGCGTCCGTCCCAACGCATCGATCTGATGGGTGCCGGTCGGCCGGCGCTGGTCGCGGCCAATGTGGAGCTGGGTCTGGCCCTGTCGGACGACGAAATCGACTATCTGGCCGCGAGTTTCACCACGCTGGGCCGCAACCCAACCGATGTCGAACTCATGATGTTCGCCCAGGCCAACTCGGAGCACTGCCGGCACAAGATCTTCAACGCCGACTGGATCCTCGACGGCGAACCGCAAACACGATCCCTGTTCGGCATGATCCGCCACACCACCGAGCAGTCGCCCGAAGGCGTGCTGTCGGCCTACCAGGACAACGCGGCGGTCATCGCAGGCTTTGAGGGTCGGCGCTTTCTGCCCGATCCGGCGAGCGGGATCTATGGCGAGCACGAGGAAGCGATTCATCTGCTGATGAAGGTGGAGACCCACAACCATCCGACCGCGATCGCGCCGCATCCGGGCGCGGCGACCGGCTCGGGCGGCGAGATCCGCGACGAGGGGGCGACCGGGCAGGGCGCCAAGCCGAAGGCCGGTCTGTGCGGCTTTTCGGTCTCGAATCTGCGCATCCCCGGTTTCGAGCAGCCCTGGGAGGTCGATCACGGCAAACCGGGGCGCATCGTCTCGGCGCTCGACATCATGCTCGACGGCCCCATTGGCGCGGCGGCCTTCAACAACGAGTTCGGGCGTCCGAATCTGACCGGTTATTTCCGCACCTACGAGCAGATGGTGCCGGGGCCGGACGGCGCGCCCGAGCTGCGCGGCTATCACAAGCCGATCATGCTGGCCGGCGGGCTGGGCAACATCCGCGCCGAGCATGTCGCCAAGCAACCCTTTCCGCCGGGAACGCCGCTGGTCGTCCTGGGCGGTCCAGCGATGCTGATCGGACTCGGCGGCGGCGCGGCCTCCAGCATGGCGTCGGGGAGTTCGGCGGAAGATCTGGATTTCGCCTCGGTGCAGCGCGCCAATCCCGAGATGGAGCGCCGTTGTCAGGAGGTCATCGACCGCTGCTGGGCGCTTGGCGAGGAGACGCCCATCCTCTTCATCCATGACGTGGGCGCGGGCGGGCTCTCGAACGCGCTGCCCGAACTGGTGCATGACGGCGGGCGGGGAGGGCGCTTCGAGCTGCGCGAGGTGCCGAACGACGATCCCGGCATGTCGCCGATGGAGATCTGGTGCAACGAGGCGCAGGAGCGCTATGTCATGGCCATCGCGGCGGAACGGCTGGAGACCTTTCAGGCGATCTGCGCGCGCGAGCGTTGCCCCTATGCGGTCGTCGGCGAGGCGTCCGAGAGCGAGCATCTGCGTCTCGACGATCGTCATTTCGCTGACCGGCCGATCGACATGCCGCTGCCGCTGCTGTTCGGCAAGCCGCCCAAGATGCTGCGCGACGTCGCTCGCGTCCATCCGCCAACAACCGCCTTCGCGACCGCGGACATCGATCTGGGCGAGGCGATCTTCCGGGTTCTGCGTCTGCCCACGGTGGCGGACAAGAGCTTTCTGATCACCATCGGCGACCGCAGCATCACCGGACAGGTGGCGCGCGATCAGATGGTCGGTCCCTGGCAGGTGCCGGTCGCCGATTGTGCCGTGACGCTGGCGGATTATCGCGGCTACACCGGCGAGGCGATGGCGATCGGCGAACGCACCCCGCTGGCCCTGCTCGACGCGCCCGCCTCGGGGCGCATGGCGGTCGGCGAGGCGCTGACCAATCTGGCCGCGACCTACATCAACCGTCTCGGCGATATCAAGCTGTCGGCCAACTGGATGGCGGCGGCGGGACATCCGGGCGAGGATGCGCGGCTCTACGAGACGGTCGCGGCGGCGTCCGAGTTGTGTGCCGAGTTAGGCATCGCGATCCCGGTCGGTAAGGATTCGATGAGCATGAAGACCGTGTGGCCGGACGCAACCGGTGCGCGCCGCGAAATGACGGCCCCGCTCTCGCTGATCGTCTCCGCCTTCATGCCGGTTTCGGACGCGCGCCAGACCGTCACGCCAGAACTGCGCACCGACGAGGGCGACACCGATCTGATCCTGATCGATCTGGGGCGCGGCCGAAACCGGCTCGGCGGTTCCTGTCTGGCACAGGTGTACGGTCAACTGGGCGACCGGGGACCAGATCTCGATCATCCCGATCTGCTCAAGCGTTTTTTGAGCGCGATCCAGGATTTGTTCGTCGAGCTGATGATCCTGGCCTATCACGACCGCTCCGATGGCGGGTTGTTGGCGACGCTCGCTGAAATGGCCTTTGCGGGACGCTGCGGGATCGATGTCGAACTCGATGCGCTCGGGCCCGATCCGGTCGCCGCGCTCTTCAGCGAGGAACTCGGCGCGGTGATCCAGGTGCCGCACACCGAGACCGACTGCGTGCTGCAAATCCTCAAATTTCACGGTCTGGGCGAGTGCAGCGCGGTGATCGGCACGCTCAACGATGACGACCGGATTCGTCTCCGCCGTCATTCGCGGCTGCTGTTCGAGGCCGCTCGGTCCGATCTGCAACAGGCCTGGTCCGAGACCAGCCATCGGATGCAGTCGCTGCGCGATCATCCCGACTGCGCGGACGAAGCCTTCGCGCGCATCGCCGCCGAGGATGTTGGGCTGCATGCCGAACTGACCTTCGACCTGGACGACGACATCGCCGCGCCCTACATCGAGCGCGGCGTCCGTCCGCCCATCGCCATCCTGCGCGATCAGGGCGTCAACGGTCAGCAGGAGATGGCGGCGGCCTTCCATGCCGCCGGTTTCGCGTGCGTCGACGTGCATCTGTCTGACATCGTCGCCGGTCGGGTCGATCTGGCGCGCTTCCGGGGTCTGGCGGCCTGCGGTGGCTTTTCCTATGGCGATGTGCTGGGCGCGGGCGAGGGCTGGGCCAAGACCATTCTGTTCAACGCCCGCGCACGGGAGCAGTTCGAGGGCTTTTTCGCGCGCCCCGACACCTTTGCGCTCGGCATTTGCAACGGCTGTCAGATGCTCTCGAATCTGCGCGAACTCATCCCCGGCGCGGACCATTGGCCGCATTTCGTGCGCAACCGTTCGGAGCAATTCGAGGCGCGCACGCTCATGCTGGAGGTTGCCGAGACGCCCTCGGTGCTGCTGGCGGGGATGTCCGGCTCGCGGATGCCGATCGCGGTCGCGCATGGCGAGGGCCGGGCGAAGTTTCGCGACGCCGCGCATCTGGCCGCCGCGCAATCCTGGGTCGTGACGCGCTATGTCGAGAACGACGGGCGGGTCGCCGAACGCTATCCAGCCAACCCCAACGGGTCGCCGGACGGCATCGCTGGGCTGACGACGACGGATGGGCGGGTGACTATCATGATGCCGCATCCCGAGCGCGTCTTCCGCGCGGTACAGAACTCCTGGTACCCGGAGGACTGGGAGCAGGACGGAGCCTGGATGCGGTTGTTCAGGAATGCGCGCGCCTGGGTGGATTAGGCGCGACGCCCGATGCATGGGCTGTTCCGGAAACCTCCTTTTCAATTTTTCATTGAGCAAACGCCATGAATCATCTTTCGCGGATTCTCTATGCGAGTCGCAGCAGCGTCGGCGTCGGCGAGGCCGAACTCAACGATATTCTCGAAGTCTCGCGGAAAAAGAACAAGCTGCTTCAGATCACGGGGATCCTGTGCACGGGCGGCGGCCATTTCATTCAGATCCTGGAAGGACCGCAGGACGAGCTGATTCGACTCTATTGCAGAATTCTCGACGACCGGCGCCATTATGATTCGGTGCTGATCGGGGTGGCGCCCATTCAGCAGCGGATCTTCAAAGACTGGTCCATGGGCTATATCGAGAATCCGCCGCACATCATGGAGGCGCATCGCAATCAGTTGCTGGAGATTTGGCGGGGACGCACCGAGGCGCACCAGCTCTTTACGCTGATGAGAGAGTTTCTGGATCAGCTTGGCCGCTGACCCATGAACGCGGGCACGCCGGGAAAGCGCGATTGAACCGCAACGCACGGATGCCGGATCGAGAAGGTGCGTTTTCCAGGAAAACGAACCGCTTCAATCCGGCTTGCGAACCTCGGATGTCTACTGAACGCTGCCGAAGGAAGGGTCGGCGGCGCCGGCTGGCGGCTGGAGTCCGGCGAATTTGCACCCTTGCGCCACCGGGCCGCCGGGGAACATCGCGTAGAGATATTTGAGGCCGCCCTTGGCGTGGAAGGCCTCGTCGAGTGCGTCATGCAGTTCCCGCATGTTCGGCCTTTGATGATTTGCGAAATAGCCCTGCAGCGCCTTGATTGTGAACCAATGATCCTCCCCAAGTTGGATTCCGTCCGCCTCGGCGGCGCGTGCCGCGTCTTCTCGTGTCCAGTCGGTCGGCGCGGAGGGGAATGCGTCGTCGCGGGCCGTCGTACCCGGATTCATGATGTCGCTCATCGTCGTCGCCACGATACTGACCTCTCGATACTCATGATGGATGGTAGTTGCGGTTAGGCGAATCCCGTCCTCCTGGAATGAATGCCAAGCGCAGGCATTCGTCGCGGATGATCGGTCGGTCTGAGTGTCGATTTTGCGGGGGGGTACGTCAAGGGGGATCGATGTGTCGGGCGGTTTAGCCGAACTGGCCGGCGCGAGGACCGGACGATGATTGCAGGCGCTCGCGCCGACCTGCAATCACCTAGTGCAACTGTGCGAAAGTCCCAAGACCGTCTCAGGTCGTTGTCGTGATCGCGGTCTCGACATGGCGAATATTCGATTACGACAACGACAACGACAATGCCCCGGTCTCGGAACTTGAGCAGCGAAGCACTAAGAAAGCGCGCCGGGGATCAGGCGCTCAGGAGGAAATACACCGCCGCAGCGGCACCGATACCCAGGATGGCCGCGCCGGCAATCAGCCCATAGAGCCTGCCGATGGCCGAACCGAGCGACTGCTCCAGGGCTTGAGTCGATTGCTGGGCGCCCATGAGCGCGGCATCGACGGCTTCCTTCGCTTCGCGTCGGGCCAGGGTCGCGGCCTTGAGCGCGACGGACTCTTCGAGGGCATGCAACTGCTCGTGCGCGGGTAGATTGCCGCTCGCCGGTAGGGGCTGGAATGCGCGTAGTTGTTTCTCGACCGACGCCATGATCCGTGCCCGTTCGGTCTCGATTTCGCGCTTGAGCAGATCCGGCAGGGTTTCGGTCGCCAGACGGGTCGAAATGGCCTGAAAGTCCGCCATGGTGGGGGCCGGCGACGCGGTTCGGCGCGCGGCCTGTTCCGCCGCGAAGCGGTCTTCCACGATGTGTCTGGCTTCGCTCAACAGGCTTTCGGTCAGATCGCGCCGCAAATCTTCGAGCATGGGGGTCAACAGTCTGGCGAGTCTGGCCTCCAGGCGCGCATCGACCAGTTTCGCAATGGCGTCCTCGGACAGTTCCGGGGCTGGCGCCGGAGCCGGTTGCACGGCGCGTTCGATGGTTTCCCCGACGGGCTGTGGCGCGCCGCCGGTCGCGAGCTTGTCGCGCAGTTTGTCGAGAATCCCGGGGAGGAGTTCGGCCGCGGCCGATTTCGGCAGGATGCCGAAGACCCCTTTTCTGTTCGCGGTCGCGACAAATTCGGGCTCCTCGTGCGAGGTACACATCACAATGGGTATCGCGGCGGTGCGCGGGTCTTCCCGGATGACCTCCAGAGCCTCGAAGCCGTTTAGCCCCGGCATCATATGATCCATCAGGATCGCGTCGGGCAGTTGTGTCTTGAGGATCTCGAAGGCAGACTCGGCGGAGTCCGCCGTCTCGACTTCGATGCCATGACGCTGAAGTTGCAGCCGCAGTGCATAGCGCGCGGATTTTGAATCGTCGACCAGGAGTATCTTCATCGGGTCCATGGCTTCCACTGATGGAGTTGAATGGTTGACGCGGGCCAGTCCGCCGGACGCCAGGTTTCGGGTCAATAATGGTTAGGTGAATCGCACCATGGCCGATAGCAGGATCGCCTTTCGTCTGTATGAGACCGCCGAACAGGTGGCCGCCGACACGGCGTGGCGCGTTCTGGCGGCGGCCCGGCAGTCGATCGCGGCGCGCGGGCGATTTCAGTTGGTGTTGGCCGGAGGGCGCACCCCCCAGGCGGCCTATACTTTACTCGTCGAGCAGGTCGCGGACTGGGACCGCTGGCACATTTTTTTCGGCGACGAGCGTTGTCTGGCGCCGGACGATCCCGAACGTAACAGTCTTACGGCTGCCCGCATTCTGTTGGATCAGGGGCCGATCCCGGCCGTGCATTGGCATCCCATCCCGGCGGAGCAGGGCGCCGAGTTGGCCGCCGCCCGCTATGCGACGCTGATCCGGCCCCGGCTGCCCTTCGATCTGGTACTGCTTGGAATGGGCGAGGATGGACATACGGCCAGCCTTTTCCCCGGCCATGCCATTGCGCCCGAGGCGCTCGTCATGCCTGTCCATCAGGCACCGAAGCCGCCGCCCGAGCGCGTGTCGCTGACCCCCAGCGCGCTCGCGTCCAGCCGCGCTATTTTGATCCTGGTCACCGGTATCGGCAAGCGGGAAGCCCTGGCGGATTGGCGCCGGGGCGCCGACCTGCCGGTCGCGCGAGTTGCGTCCGCCGGACAGCGGGTCGAGGTGCTGATGGATCGCGCGGCCGCGGGCGAATGATCGCCCACGTCAGAGTGTATCGGCCCGCTGTCTCGGCTGCCTCGCGGATGTCGGGCACCCGCCGGAAGCGGGCCAAGCGCTTGGCGCACTACCCGGCGCTGACTGGCGCGGCGTCCCAACCGGCCAGCAGTGCGCGGATGCTTGCGATGGCCAGCGGAACGGCCGCCTCGACCGCGGGCGTCAGCCGCTCGCCCCAGCCGACGAATCCGGGCTCGATGCCGACCAGCGCGCGTTGGGCGGGCAGGGTGTCGGTGAGCCGCGCCATATCCATCAGGTCCGCGAGGCTGACCTCGTGCACGCTCTTGGCGTGGGCGCGAAGCTGGCGGTCCATGGCCGCGCCTTCGAAGACGCGCACGCTGCCGGGGGCGTCGCCCATGGCGGCGGCATCCACGACGATCAGGCGCGGGCAGTCGCCGATGGGCGCGGCGAGCGTGAAGCTTAAGGTGCCGCCATCGATGAAGCGCAGCGGGGCGGCGGGGTCGGTCTCCGCCTCCAGCCGGCGGATCACCTCGGCGCCGACCGCCTCGTCGGTCATGAGAATATTGCCGAGACCGAGGATCAATGTGGTTGGACTCACAGACGGTGTCTCCTGGTGTGGACTGGGGCGACGGAAAGGATTGATCTGGATCCTTGCGGTGGAGACCTCCACCGCTTAGCCTCGTGCGTCAAGCCCGGAGTGTAAACGGAGACCCTGTCATGTGTTTTGGAATTCCGATGCAAGTGCGGTCCATCGATGGCTTCATCGCCCATTGCGAGGCCAAGGGCGTCACGCGCGAGGCCAATCTTTTCATGCTCCAGTACGAAGACATCGCGGTCGGCGATTACATCGTCGTCCATCTTGGCCAGGCGATCGACAAGGTGAGCGCCGAGCAGGCCGCCGCGGCTTGGGAAATCTATGATTCCATGCTCGTGGGCGAGGACGCCCGCGCGGGTTGAACCGCCTTCGGCCCGCTCATCGCGGCTAGCGACCTGGTCGGCTCCCGCCGGCGGCGGTTTCTGGCGACAATCCACCCAATTTCATTCATTCTTGGTTCGATACACTGACCACTGACCACTGACCAACCGCCCCCATGAATCGAACCGTTTTTTTCGTCTCCGAAAGCACCGGCATCACCGCCGAGACGCTTGGGCACAGTCTGCTCTCCCAGTTCGACACCATCGACTTCGAGCAGGTCTACATGCCCTATATCGATACCGACCTGCGCGCCAGGGCGCTGACCCAGCGCATGCAGGAGGCCGCCGACCGCGACGGGGCGCGGCCGATCGTCTTCGCGACCATGCTCAATAACGAAATCCGCGAGATCCTCAGGGGCGGCAACTGTTTCTACATGGAGTTGTTCGAGGGCTTCGTCGAGCCGCTGTCCGCCGAATTGGGCGTGCCGCCCAGCCGCAAGTCCGGCCAGAGCCATGCCATCACCAAGCCGAGCTTCTACACCAAGCGGATCGAGGCCATCAATTTTGCGATGGCCAACGACGACGGGATTCGTCCGGACAACTTTCACCGCGCCGATGTGGTGCTGGCCGGGGTGTCGCGTTCCGGCAAGACGCCGACCTGTCTCTATCTGGCGATGCACTATGGTTTGCGTTCGGCCAACTATCCCATCACCGAGGAAGACTTCGAGCGCGGCGACGTGCCGCAACTGGTCTGGGACTGCCGTCACAAGCTGTTCGCGCTGACCATCGATCCGCAGCGGCTGCAACTCATCCGGGAGGAACGCCGTCCCGGCAGCCCCTATGCCTCCATGGCACGCTGTCAGGATGACATCCGGATGGCGCAGCAGATCTACAAGCGGCTGCAGGTGCCGGTCCTCAATACCACCACGCAGTCCATCGAGGAGATCGCGTCTCACATCATCAAGATCCTGAAAGACAACCTCGACGGCTGGTCGGAACCGCTCGCCGAGCAACCCTGACCGGGTCGGATCCGCGGGTGCCGACATGGATCGGCGGTTGCGGGGATCGGGATCGGCATTGATAATGCGCCGATTTCGCTGCCCTTCGGGTGGCGACACCGAAACAGAAGGCGATCCAACATGAAGATCGGTATCCCCTTGGAGACGCGGTCCGGAGAGACGCGCGTCGCGTCCACGCCGGAGATCGTCAAGAAGCTGGCCGGCAAGGGCTTCGAGATCCGGGTCGAGTCTGGCGCTGGCGCGCGCGCCGGTTATCCGGACGCGGACTTCGCACAGGCTGGCGCGCAACTCACCGACCGCGCCGGGGCCTATGCTGTCGACCTGCTACTGAAGGTGCGGCGGCCCGATGCCGTTGACGTGGAGGCGATGCGTCCGGGCGGGCTGTTGATCAGCCTGCTGGAGACCTGCGGCGAGGATCCGCTGCTGTCGGCCATGCTGGCGAAGGGGATGCGCGTGCTCGGGATGGAACGCATGCCGCGTACCTCGCGCGCCCAGTCGATGGATGCTCTCTCCTCCCAGAGCAACCTCGCCGGTTATCGCGCGACCCTGGAGGCAGCGGCGCGCTACGGCCGATTCTTCCCGATGATGATGACCTCGGCAGGCTCGGCCAAGCCGGCGCGCGTCGTGGTGCTGGGGGCGGGCGTCGCGGGTTTGCAGGCGATCGCGACCGCGCGCCGTCTGGGCGCCGATGTCCATGCCTATGACGTGCGACCCGAGACCCGCGAGCAGATTCTGTCGCTCGGCGCCAAGCCGATCATGCTGGATCTGGGCGAAAGCGGCGCGGGGGAGGGCGGTTACGCCCGTGAGTTGTCCGAGGAAGCCAAGGCGCGTCAACAATCCGCGCTCGGCGACGAACTGGCGAAGGCGCATGTCATTATTACCACCGCGCTCATTCCCTGCCGGCCGGCGCCGGTGCTGGTCACCGAGGCAGTCGTCGCGCGCCTGCGTCCCGGTTCGGTGATCGTCGATCTGGCGGCGGCGAGCGGCGGCAACTGTCCGCTGACCGTGGCGGACGAAATCGTCGAGCGCCATGGCGTGACCATCGTGGGTATCACCAATTTCCCCGCCCTGGTGCCGGCGGACGCGAGCGCCTTCTACGCGCGCAATCTGTTCAACCTGATCGAGATCATGGTCCAGCCTGGCGAGTTCGGGCCGGAACTCAAGGATCTGGCCGAGGATGACATTACGGCAGCTATGCTCGTTAAGCCGTCTGCGTGATAAAGACGTTGTCAGGTGACAGTTGTCAGCGGGTGTTGAATGGATACAACCGTCAGAGCCCGCCGACACGTGATTGATGACTGACAACTGAAAACTGACAACCGACAACTTCCCCAGGAGCCCCCATGCCCGAGGCACTCGACCCCTCGATCGTCGCCCTTTACGTTTTCGTTCTTGCCTGTTTCATCGGTTACTGGGTGGTCTGGGGCGTCACGCCCTCGCTGCACACGCCGCTGGTGGCCCTGACTAACGCCATCTCCGGCATCGTCCTGATCGGCGCGCTGCTGGTCGCGGGCGATCCGGAATCCGGGATCCTGATCCAGTTCATCGGCTTCATTGCCGTGCTGCTGGCCTCGATCAATGTTTTTGGCGGCTTTCTGGTGACCCACCGGATGCTCTCCATGTTCAAGAAGAAAAAGTAAGGACGGATCGCGATGGATTTCACGGTGAATCATCAGGCGCTGGCCTATCTGGTCTCGGCGATCCTCTTCATTTTCGGCCTGAAGGGTCTGACCCATCCGTCGACCGCGCGGCGCGGCAATTTCTACGCCATGCTTGGCATGCTGATCGCCATCGTGGCGACCCTGCTGGGCCGCGATGTCCAGTCCTACGGCTTCATCGTCGCCGGTATCGCCGGCGGCGCCGTGATCGGCGTCATCGTGGCGCTACGCATCCAGATGACCGCCATGCCGCAGTTGGTCGCGGCCCTGCACAGTTTCGTCGGTCTGGCGGCGGTGCTGGTCGGCATTGGCACCTTCCTGCACAAGCAGGATGCCGGACTGCTCAACGCGGTGCTGATGGGCGAGATTTCCGCTGGCGTGGTCATCGGCGCCATCACCTTCACCGGCTCGATCATCGCCTTTGGCAAGCTGCAAGGGTTGCTCAGCGGCGCGCCGGTCAAGTTCAGGGGGCAGCATCTGCTCAATGCGCTCCTCGCCCTGGCGACGATCGGTCTTGCGGTGCATTTCGCCATGACCGGGAGCCTGCTGTCACTGCTGCTCATGACCCTGCTCGCCTTCACCCTCGGCGTGACGCTTATCATCCCGATCGGCGGCGCCGACATGCCAGTCATCATCTCGATGCTCAACAGCTATTCGGGCTGGGCGGCGGCGGCGACCGGCTTCACGCTCCACAACGATCTGCTGATCATCGTCGGCGCGCTGGTCGGCTGCTCGGGCGCCATCCTCTCCTTCATCATGTGCAAGGCGATGAATCGCTCCATCCTGAACGTGATCTTCGGCGGCTTCGGTTCCAGCAGCGGGGCGGGCGATAGCGCCGGCGCGCAGGCCGCCGAAAAGGGCGTCAAATCGGCGGCGGTCGAGGACGCCGTGTACTGGATGGAAGACGCCGGCAAGGTCATCATCGTCCCCGGCTACGGCATGGCCGTCGCCCAGGCCCAGCATTCGCTGAAAGAGTTGATGGAACTGCTGGAAGCGCGTGGGGTGGAAGTCAAATTCGCCATCCATCCGGTCGCCGGGCGCATGCCGGGGCACATGAACGTGCTGCTCGCCGAGGCCGATATTCCTTATGACCGGGTGCTGGAGATGGACGAGATCAATCCCGAGTTCCCGAGCACCGACGTGGTGTTGGTGGTCGGCGCCAACGATGTCGTCAACCCCGCTGCCAAGGAAGACAAGACCAGCCCCATCTACGGCATGCCGATCCTGGATGCCGGCCGCGCGCGGCAGGTCTATTTCCTCAAGCGATCCATGCGTCCCGGCTACTCTGGCGTCGATAACCTGCTGTTCTATCAGGATAACACCTCGCTGATCTTCGGCGACGCCAAGGAGACGATTGACGGCATGAACAGCGCACTGAAGGGCGGGGGACACTAACCTCCCAAGCGCGTGTCCAGCGCCGTCGCTGGGTGCGCCGACAGGCTGTCGGCGATTTTGGCATCTCCAGAATCGACAGCATTCGGCGTTCGCAGCGTTTCGACGCAACGGCCGGATCGCCCAACGGCAACTTGTACATCAGGCTGGCCCCGACTACCCTCATGGCCGTGCCAAGCCACACTGAAGAGTCCTGTGCCATGAGCGCCGCGCTGCAACTCTACGAGCAACTGACCGAAGCCCCGGACGACAAAACCCGCGCGCGCCTGATCGCCGAGGCGTTCGACGTACTGGAGGCGCGCTTTCCGCAGATCAACGATCTTGCCATCCAGGGGCATGTCCGGGAGTCCGAGCTGCGCTTGCAACAGGGTGTCGAGCAGGTTCGCGGGGAATTGCGCGAATCCGAGCTGCGCCTGCAAAAGGAGATCGAACAGATCCGCGCCGAACTGAAGCTGGACATCGCGCAACTGCGCGCCGAACTGAAGCTCGACATCGCGCAGCTGCGCGCCGAGGTCGAGCGCACGAAGACCGACCTGCTGAAGTGGATCGTCCCGCTGATGTTCGCCCAGGTGGCCGCGATCGCGGCTCTGGTGAAACTGCTGTGACCCGCCGGTGACTCCCATGAACCAAGACACCGTCAATAAATCCGTCGTCCTGCTGATGACGCTCGGGATCTCGGCGTTGTTTTTCGCCATGATCCAGCAATTCCTGATGACCCTGTTCCTCGCGGGGCTCTTCAGCGCCCTGGCGCGACCCTTGTTCCTGCGTTTTCAGGCGCGGCTCAACGGCAACCGTCACCTGGCGTCCCTGTTGACTCTGCTGCTGATCGCGGTGGTGATCCTGATCCCCTTGATTCTGCTGGTTGGCGTCCTGATCGGTCAGGCGCTCGATGTCAGCCAGATGATTACGGTCTGGTTCAAGGAGACGTTCAGCGATCCCGGCGCGGTCAATGCTTATCTGCGGCATGTCCCGTTTTACGATCAATTGAAAATCAATCATGGCCAGGTTATTCAACAGGCGGGTTCCCTGGCGACCGTGATCAGCCGGTTCCTGGTGGAATGGGTTTCGTCCGTCACGCTGGGGACCGCCAATTTCATCTTCATGGCCTTCGTGTTCCTCTACAGCATGTTTTTTCTCCAGATGGACGGGCCGAAGCTGCTCGAAAAGGCGCTGTACTACTTGCCGCTGAAGACCAGCGAAGAGCGGATGATGCTCGCGAAATTCACCTCCGTGACGCGCGCGACCCTGAAAGGTTCGCTCCTGATCGGTCTCCTGCAAGGCAGTCTGGCGGGTATCGCCTTTGCCGTCGCGGGCATCCCCAACGCGGTCTTCTGGGGGACGGTGATGGCGCTGCTGTCGGCCATCCCCAATGTCGGGGCCGCGCTGGTGTGGATTCCCGCTGTCGCGATCCTGATCCTGCAGGGCGACGTCGTTGCCGGCGTCGTGCTGGCGCTCTTCTGCGGCCTGATCGTCGGGAGTCTGGACAATGTCCTGCGACCCATTCTGGTGGGCAAGGACACCAGGATGCACGAGCTGATGATCTTTCTGAGCACCCTGGGCGGCATTCTCATGTTCGGGCTGCCGGGAATCTTCATCGGCCCGGTGATCGCCTCGCTGTTCATCTCGATCTGGGAGATTTACGGTGTCGAATTCGCCGGGATTCTGCCGGATGTGCATTTGGTTCTGGTCGATCTGGACGAACATTGCGATGCGGATGACTTGCGTAAGGCAATGTCGCCAGAGGATTCGGAAGACGTCAGCGAAAGTGTTCAGCCGCAAGACGCCGGAGCGGTTTCAGGCGGCGCAGGCGTCGAAAACGAACAACGAATTGCGGTGGGTGCGATCAAAACTGATGTGGTAGCTTAAAATACAGCGGTAACCGTCGACAAACACGAGAACCGCCCATGAGCACTCTGCTGCCCCCCAACGATGAGCGACTGCTGGCCCGACTGAACCAACATCCGCAGTTG
>NZ_CAIPNF010000098.1 GCF_903866365.1 uncultured Thiocystis sp. | reverse complement strand
GTCGTCTGGGAACATTTCGACAAACTCACGGTAACTGCGCGGGTAGTCGCGCCCTGCCACCAAGGTCGGGTATATGGATTGGTCAGTAGGATTCACCCCCACATCTTGCGACAGGAGGCACTAACCGACTACCCCCCTTAACGAAAATAACACACTCAACAAAGTGACGTCGTTCACGAAAAAGTGACTTCGTTCACGAAATTAATGCAAGCTGATTTGTTCTTGAAAATTCTGCGCGTTGGGCAATGTTTAGCAACTCTGATAACGCCTGCTAATGCGATCATTCCTGATATTTTCGCTCTGGTTGTCCACCGGACAACACTTGTTGATCTCTTGGGCCTTGTTGACGGCTCTGCCGTGTTGTCCTGTTAGGTTCCCCGCTGTTCTCCCCTGATCGGCAGGCTCGGGTTTGCATGAATCAGCAACCGAATTATGGAGCGGTTTGATCGATGGGCAAGCGGTTTCTGGCAGTGCAGGGGGAGGGCAGATTCCCGATGGAGTTTGCGGAACCCGGTGCTAGTTAGGTCTACGACATAGCACCAACATAGCACCAAAGAAAAACGGCCTAGACGTTTTGCGTCTAGGCCGTTGATTTTATGGAGCTGACGGTCGGATTCGAACCGACGACCTGCTGATTACAAATCACGGATTCGATTGATCGCTGCATCCCTCTCGTTTACGATAATCTACTCTAAAACAATCGCTTAGAGGTTATGCTTGCACTTTCCTGCGCGCTAAATTACGCTCATATTCACTTCAGCGTGGTTGCTCATTGGTTGCTCAAGCGAGGCTCCTCCGATCGACACTCCCACCGAAACGGCCCGAAAACCCGTCAAACTAACCAAGCGCGTTGTTGATGCATTGACCTACCAAGGGACGGGTAACGGTGCCTGTTACGTTTGGGATGCAGAGATCAAGGGATTCGGTGTGCGCATCTTCCCGAGCGGGCGGAAAGCCTTCTTGGTGACCTACCGAGCCGGAACCAGGAAGCGGTTCCTGACCCTTGGAACCTTCGGCAAGGATTTGACCACGGACGAAGCCCGCAGGCTGGCCAAGACGACACTTGGCGACGCAGTACGCGGCACGGATCCTGCCGAAGAGAAGGAGAAAGCGCGTCAAGGCGAAACCGTGCGGGATCTATGCGTCCTCTACATGGAGCGCCATGGCAATGCCAAAAAAGCGGTCGGGACGACCAGCGGCGCATCCATCAGCATCTCTTGCCGATCTGGTCGAACTTGAAGGCACGGGCGATCAAGCGGGCGGACGTCGCCAGCCTTCACGCCAAGATTGGCAAGACGGCCCCCTACGAGGCGAACCGGACGCTAGCGCTGCTATCCAAGATGTTCGAGCTGGCTCGCCGTTGGGGGTTCGTGCCCGATGGCCACGCGAATCCAGCCCGCGATATCGACCGTTTCAAGGAACAGAAACGCGACCGCTGGGTCACGCCCGAGGAACTGCCCCGCATTGCCCAGGCGATCAATGAGGAGCCGAACCAATCGGCCCGCTTCGCCTTGTGGCTGTACCTACTGACCGGCGCTCGCAAATCGGAGCTACTGCAGGCGCAGTGGGAGCACATCGACTGGACCCGCAATGAACTCAAGCTGCCAGACACGAAAGCGGGACGCGTCCACTACATCCCGCTGTCTTCTCCAGCCCTCGCCTTGCTGCGCGAGATCCCGCGCGTGGCAGGCAATCCCTACCTCCTGCCCGGCAAATTGCCCGGTGCCCATCTGGTGAACATCAGCAAGCCCTGGAACCGGGTTCGCACGCTGGCCGGCGTCGCGGATGTCCGTCTGCACGATCTGCGACGCACCGTCGGCAGTTGGCTGGCGCAGTCGGGGAATTCGCTGCATCTGATTGGACGGGTGCTCAATCATTCCAACCAGTCAACGACGGCGGTCTACGCCCGGTTCGGCGAAGACTCGGTGCGGGCCGCCTTGGAACGACACGGCACCCAGATCATGGGCGCCGCCGGCTTGTTCCCCGTCGTGGACGCGATGGAAGAGCCGGCGCCAGACCAGAAACCATCCCCATAGACCGCGTTCATCCCAGGTCGCCAGCATGGAATCGGCGCGATCGCTAATCGCAAAAGAACGGTACCTCGCCAGTTCACCGATGCGCCCTGACGCCTCCCTTGCGCTCGGATAGTCTTGCCTGGCGTTCGCTCATCAGCGCGTGATTCATGACCGATTGCGTCGTCTTCGCTGGCAGACGCCAACGCGTTCCAGCGGAAGACCATCGGTCGGTTCACGCCGCGCACGCACAGGACAACAGGATCATTTTGAGGCCAAGACGAGACACCGATGCAAACACCGATTTCCCCCGTCCGTCGCCGACTTAACGAGCGTGAAGCCGCCGCCGAACTCGGCATCAGCTTCCGCACCCTTCAACAATGGCGTGTGCGGGGCATTGGACCCGTTTTTTTGAAACTCGGCCGCGCCGTGCGATATGACGCCGATGCGCTGGAGACCTGGTTAGCGCAGCAAGTCCGCACGAATACCGTGGGATGAGGGCGAAACGATGCGCCAACGCCCCAGCAATGAAAACGGCCTGGTGGTCTCGGAAACCACCAAGCCGTTGAGTCAAGCACGCTCCCAAGCGTTTTCGTCAACCGTTCCCTGAACCCAAAAGCGGTTCAGGGACAAAGCAATCCGACGGCGAATCGGCTTGCACCGGCAGGTGAAGTTTACCCCATCGAGCGGGTAATTTCGCCTGCCGGCGCCCGCTTCTCCGGTCGGTCTCTCAGCCTCGCGAGGTACCGCACCATGCAGATCCAGTACATTCCCGCGGCGGCCGATCCGGCCGCCACGACCGGACCGCCCGACAGCGCCCACCCCCTTTCCACGGCGCTCGCCTGTCAGGCTCCGGCGCCCAACGACGTCCTCGGGTTCACCATCTGGCCGAACATGGCCGCGACCGCCAAACTGGACATGCGTCTGGCGTGGCCAGCGGTCTGTGCGCTGATCGCCCAGGAGGGCGCCCAGCCCGCCAAACCTCATTGCCGCTGGGTCAAGCTGGCCACGTTCGGTCAGCTCCGCACGGCGAAAGGATGCCTGCGACACGACGCCAACGTGCGACAGGTTTTCGGCATCGAGGGCGACTACGATGACGAAGTCATGACCCCGGAGGAGGCGATCGAGCGTCTGGAGCGCCATCAACTCAAGGCATTGGTCTATACCTCCTGGAGCCATACCCCCGAGACACCCCGCTGGCGTGTCTTGTTACCCTTGTCCGGCCCGATCGCCCCCGCCGCGCGGCAGGCTTACGCCGAGGCGCTGAACGGACTGCTGGGGGGCATCCTGGCACCCGAATCGGGCGTCCTCAGTCAGAGCTACTTCTTCGGCCATCCCCCCGGAGCCCCGTCGCGCGTTCTCTACACCTTTGACGATCCCCAGGAAGGGAGCTGTTTGGATACGCTGGATGCGTGGCAGCAATACCGCATCCCCTTCGCAAGCCACGCGACAACCGCAGATCGACCCGCCGCGCCGCAGCCGCCAGCGGAAGCCCTGGCCGACCTGCTGTCGGGCGACGACATCCACGGCAATGCATTGAGACTCGTGGGGCGGATGGTCCGCGAGGGCGTCACGGATGCCATGATCCGTGCGACTTTCCAGATCCTGGCGCAGCAGGTGGAGGCCATGCGCGGCGCTGACCGCGCCCAGGCCCTGCTGGGCGGTGAGTTGACCCGGATGATTCGTGGCGCGCGGGACTGGCAGGCGCGGGGTCAAACGGATCGGGAAGACCAGCGCCGGCGCGAATCGGCAGCGCTCGACCAGAGCGCCGACAGCGATTTTCTGACGCCGCCCCCGCGTCCCACCGAGGCCATGTTTTACGGGCTGACCGGCGAGGTTGCCCGGACCGCCGCCGCCGGGCGGGAAGTGAACCCGGTCTCCGTCG
This sequence comes from uncultured Thiocystis sp., assembly GCF_903866365.1. Lineage (GTDB taxonomy): Bacteria > Pseudomonadota > Gammaproteobacteria > Chromatiales > Chromatiaceae > Chromatium. The sequence continues at coordinate 2,730 of NZ_CAIPNF010000098.1, read as the reverse complement.
CCGCCGTGTTTCTGTCCTGGCTCTCCGGCCAAGTGGGGCGGGATGTCTATCTCCAGGTGGGCGATGTCCGCCACCCGGTGCCGCTCTTCACCCTGCATGTGGGGCGGACGGCCATTGCCGCCAAGGGCGAATCGACAGGATTGCCGTTGCGCATCGACGAGGCGATCCGCCAATCCCCGCTCGCGAGACTGGGACCGGAACAACCTCTGCTGGGGCAAACCCATGCGGGCGGCCTCTCCTCGCGTGAAGGACTGACCCTCTTTGTCCATGATGGTTACAAGTCCGGGCGCGATGACATCCCCTCGATCGAGGATAAGCGGCTGTGGGTCTTCGAGCCAGAGTTTCAGAACGTGATCGCGCAAGGCAAACGCGAGGGCAACACCCTGTCCGCCGCGCTGCGCGATGTCTGGGACGGCGGGAGCATCAAGCCCGCGACCAAGGGCGGGCGGACAGGGCGAGCGCGTACCCCTATAAATCAATAAGTTACAGTTCATATGTATTGTGAAGCTCGCATCTTAACTGTTTGATTTTATTGATTTCAGAAAAAATTATACGCGCTCACCCTGGGCGGGCGGATCTGGGCGAGTGTGCCGCATATTGCGTTGCACGGCTGTATGACGCCGTTCGAGCTGCGCGCGGGACTGGAGCAGAAGGACATTACCAACGGTTTCGGGAATCGATTCCTAATGGTCTGGGCGGAGCGGACCTGTCTGGTCCCGCTGCCTCGCGCCACCGCACCCGAGGCGATCGCCCGTCTCGCGCGACGCGCCGAGCGCGTCATCCGCTTTGCGCTGGGAACGTACCCCATGACGAAATACACGCGCGAACTCCGCCTGACGCCCGACGCCGAGACGATGTGGTGCAGCGCCTATCGGTCCTTGAAGCGTCGCGAGCCCTTGGGCGAAACCGTCACCGCGCTGCTGGAACGGCGGGCACCGATCACGCTGCGGTTGGCGGGACTCTTTGCCCTGACCGATGAGAGCCTGATGATCGAGGCCCGCCACCTGGCCGCCGCTCTCGCCTGGTCCCGCTATCACCGAGACAGTGTCGCGTTTGTGTTCGGTGCCGAGGTGGAACAAACGCGCCAGGCCATCGAGCAGTCCGACCGGCGCCAGAAGCTTCGCGACTACCTGGCGGGGCGGGACTGGGTTATCCGCTCGGAGATCCTGTCGCGGGCGCTGGGCGGCAAGGTGACGGCCAGCGATCTGAACGGGGTGCTTCAGGCCATGCTGGCGGACGGCGAGATCGAGCAGAAACAGGAAGCGCGTGGCGGTGCGGCGACGAATACCAAAACCTTCTACCGCGCGTCCGTTGCTCGCGAGATCGACGCGAAAGACGCGAAACACGCGCAAGACGGCGTCAATGCTGATCCCGAGTCCGGGCGAACCACGGCGAAAGACGCCGAACGACGGACGTCAGCCAAGGCGAAGGACGCAGCGGGTGTCGTCTGTCGGGAGGTGATCGGATGACGGCGTACCCGTCTTGCGGGCGCGTGTTGCGCGTCTTTCGCGCGTGTTTCGCCCGACAGGAAGCGCCGTGGTTAGGCGTCTTGCGCGTCTTTCGCGTGTTACGCGGCAGAACCGCAGGCAGGTCTTACGCCTCGACAGCGCGTCAGACGGCGAAGGCGGCGCGGACATGAGCGTACAGGCGCTGTTGAACGATCTGGCCTGCGCCAACGTCCGTCTTTCGCTGACAGCCGACACCGGGCTGGAGGCCACGGGCGACCGCGCGGCGCTCGATTGCTGGCTGCCGGTAATCCGCGCCCGCAAGGACGAATTGCGCGCGCAGTTAGCCGCCACGACGCCGCCACCGCTCACCGGCACCGAGCGCGCCGATCTCCGCGAGGCGATCGAAGAGCGCGCGGCCATTCTGGAGTTCGACGGCCATCTCTCCAGAGCGCAGGCGGAGACGGCGGCGACTAGCGCCATGCGGGTGTATCGCTACCGGCTGAGCGACCGCCCGACGGATTGGCTGATCATGCTTGCTCCCGGCTGCGACCTGGAGGAGGCACGGCGCGTCTTGGCACTGCGCTTTGGATCTGAGCGCGTGATCGAGGTGGCTTGCAACCCCGGCACTTCTTGAAGCGATCCGGGCGTTGTGTTGTGGCCAAGGTTTCAGGGCATGCGCCTCCATCCATGCTGATGGCGATCCCTTCACGCCGGAGCACGCCGGAGCACGCCGGTGAAGAGCGCGCTGGTGAACGGCGATAAAAAATTCGACCCTGGCCCCCTCGCTCGCGGACCCATTGGACGCGACGGAACGGGCGTTCGAGGCGGATCCAGAATCCTCGAAGCTGGCGGCGCTGCTGGACGCCTGGGCGGGCTGTTTCCGCGTCAACGTGGCGCGTCTGACGGTCGCCAACGTGATTCAACATGCCAATACCGACCACCGCCAAGGCGAGAACGGCTATCCCATCGCGGAGACGGAAGACAACCGAGAGACCCGCACGGCCTTACGCGATGCGCTGCTGGAGATCGCCGGCGAGCGGGGCGGCACGGCGATCAACCCGAGGATTCTCGGGCGCTGGATCGAACGCCATGCCGAGCGGCGGCTGAACGGACAGCGGTTGGTGCAGGAGGGAATCAGTCACCGCGCGAAACGCTGGATGGTGGCGTCCGACGCGGCGCGGCAGGCGGAAAAAAACTCCCCAAACTCCCCAAACTCCCCTTTGCCCGAATCGGGAGGGGCGTTTCAAGACAATAACTCCCCTCCGAGCCACGCGCACGAGTT
>NZ_CAIPNF010000097.1 GCF_903866365.1 uncultured Thiocystis sp. | reverse complement strand
GTGTACCTCGCGTAGCCCGCGCGCCACTTCATCCGCCAATCGTTTGACGCTTCCCATGATCTCCAATCACCTCAACATGACCTCAGCGTCACAGTTTGCCAGAAAGTGATAGGTGATGAGGTGAGGGCGCACAAACCGCCCATGCGATGCCGAGCACGGTTTACAATGTCCGACGAAACCAATGTCCATTCACCCGGCAAACCGACATCGATCGCGTTGCCGCTCACAGGAGAAACCAATCGATGAACGACATCACTGACTCCCGCTCCCGTCTCCTGATCGGATTGGGTCTAGCCGCGCTGATGGCCGCCACCCGCGGGCAGTTTTTCGCGCCGCTGGCCCATCACCTGCCGGATGCCTCGCTGGCGGTGTTCTTCCTCGGCGGCGTCTATCTGCGTCAGCTCGGCGGATTCGTGGCGCTCTTCGTGCTCGCGACCGTCCTCGATCTGACCGCCATCGGCTGGGGCGGCGTCAGCGGCTACTGTCTGACCGCGGCCTACTGGATGCTGGTGCCGGCCTATGGCGCGGTCTGGGGCGCCGGGCGCTGGTATGCCGGACGTCACCGCGCGACCGCCGCGACCCTACCGCTCCTAGCCGGCGCGCTGCTGGTCGGCGGGATCGCCTCCGAGATGATCTCCAGCGGCGGTTTCTACCTCCTGTCGGGTCGCTTCGCCGACCTGAGCCTGACCGAACTCCTCGGGCGTTTCGCCACCTACATGCCGGCGACCCTCGTGCAACTGGCGGCCTATGTCGGTCTGATCGCACTGGCGCATCTGAGTCTGGTTGGCATCCGGTCTCGTTCGGGTGCCGAACGGGTGCGTCGCAATGACCGATGAGGCAGCGCGCGAGCGCCACCGCCAGCGCATGCAACGCCAGAAGGAACTGGTCGACGCCCGGATCGCCCGGGCCGATCAGGACTGCGGCGTACTGGTGGTCAATACCGGCAACGGCAAGGGCAAGAGTTCGGCGGCCTTCGGGATGGTCGCCCGCGCCCTTGGGCATGGTATGACGGTGGCCGTGGTGCAGTTCATCAAGGGCAGCTTCTCGACCGGGGAGGAAGCCTTTTTCCGGCGCTTCCCCGATGTCGAATTCCACGTCATGGGCGAGGGCTTCACCTGGGAGACGCAGGACGCCGAACTGGACCGCCGGGCCGCGCTGGCGGCCTGGGACAAGGCCGCCGCCTTCCTCGCCGACCCGTCGGTACAGATGGTCGTGATGGACGAACTCAACATCGCGCTCAAGCTCGGTCTGGTCCCGACAGAAGCCGTGCTGGACGCGCTCCAGAACCGCCCGGCCCATCAGCACGCCGTGGTCACCGGCCGCGCGGCGCCGCAGGATCTGATCGATATTGCCGACACCGTGACCGAGATGCGCCCGATCAAGCATGCCTTCGATGCCGGGATCATGGCCCAAAAGGGCGTCGAGCTTTGACGGGCCGCACCCTGATTTTGGGCGGAGTGCGCTCGGGCAAGAGCCGACTGGCCGAGCGTCTCGCCCATGACAGCGCGCTGCCCGTCACCTATGTCGCCACCGCCCACGCCGGCGACGAGGAAATGCGCCAGCGGATCGCCGCCCACCAGCGCCGCCGACCGCCCGACTGGCGTCTGATCGAGGAACCCATCGCCCTGGCGGGCGTTATCGCCCGCGCATCCGCGCCCGATCGCTGTCTGCTGGTCGAGTGCCTGACACTCTGGTTGACGAATTTGCTCATGAAGAATGACGAAACGGGTCTCAGCGACGAAACCGCCGCCCTGCTGAACGCGGTCGCGACCGCGCCCGGCGAACTGATTCTGGTCGGCAACGAGACCAACCTGGGGGTCATCCCCCTGGATGCGCTCACCCGCCGTTTCTGCGACCTGGCCGGCACCTTGCATCAGGATCTCGCCGCCCGCTGCGACCGGGTCATCCTGACCGTGGCCGGTCTACCGTTGACGGTCAAAACTCCTGACATTCAAGGAGGTGCGGCATGATCGCCGGACTCGCCTGGCTCAACGAACCCTGTCTTCCGGTCGACCGCACGGCGGCCGCTGCCGCGCGCCGGCGTCAGGATCAGCTCACCAAACCGCGCGGCTCGCTGGGCCGGCTGGAAGAACTCGCCATCCGGCTCGCCGGATTGCAGGGCAAGGCCATGCCCGCGGCCGATCCGGTCCAGATCCTGCTGTTCGCCGCCGATCATGGCGTCGCGGCCGAGGGCGTCTCCGTCTTTCCGCAGTCGGTGACGAACCAGATGGTGCACAACATCGCCCGTGGCGGCGCGGCCATCTCGGTGCTGGCGACGGCGCTCGGCGCGCGCCTGGAGATCATCGATCTGGGGATGGTCGCCGACCCCGGCCCCATCGAGGGCGTGCGTTCCGAGCGGCTTGGCCCCGGCAGCGGCAACATCGCCCGCGAGCCGGCCATGACCTCCGAACAACAGGCCGGCGCCATGAACTCGGGCCGGGCCGCCGTCGAGCGCGCCATCGATGGCGGCGCCAGACTGTTGATCGGCGGCGAGATGGGCATCGCCAACACCACCCCCGCGGCGGCGCTTGCCTGCGCCCTGCTGGAGCGGCCGCCCGCCGATCTGGTCGGCCCCGGCACCGGTCTGGATGCCGCCGGGATCGCGCACAAGACCGAGGTGGTCGCCACCGCCCTGGCGCTGCATGCCACGCCCGGCAGCACGCCCATGGAGCTGCTCGGTCGACTCGGCGGCTTCGAAATCGCCGCCCTGACCGGCGCCTATCTCACCGCCGCCCAACGCGGCCTTCCGCTGCTGGTCGACGGCTTTATCGCCAGCGCGGCGGCCCTCGCGGCGGTGCGCATCCAGCCCGATGTCCGCGACTGGCTGCTGTTCGCGCATAGCTCGGCGGAACCCGGTCATCGAGTCATCCTGGAGGCGCTCGACGCCGATCCGCTGCTGCAACTCGGGATGCGTCTCGGCGAGGCCAGCGGCGCGGCAGCGGCGGTTCCGCTGCTGCGTCTGGCCTGCGCGCTGCACCAGAACATGGCGACCTTTGCCGAAGCCGGCGTGAGCGAGGGCTGAGGGATGAGCGACCGTTTTCTGGATCTGCTGCGACATGGCGAGGTCCAGGGCGGCGCGCGCTTTCGGGGCGGCCACGACGATCCGCTGACCGCTCACGGTTGGGACCAGATGTCCCGGGCGACCGCCAACGCCGCCGACTGGACCGGTATCCTCTGTTCGCCCTCCCAGCGTTGCGCCGACTTCGCGCGCCGGCTGGCCGAGACGCATGGTCTGCCCCTGCGGATGGACACGGCCTTCGGCGAGCGTGATTTTGGCGCCTGGGAAGGTCTCGCCGCTCACCAGATCCCGGCGGATCAGTTGACCCGCTTCTGGGACGATCCGGTGAGTTACACGCCCCCTGGCGCCGAGACCTTCCCGGCATTTCGCGAGCGCGTGCTGAATGTCTGGAACGCGCTGTCGAGCTCCGACGATTCTCACGTGCTGTTGATCACGCATGGTGGCGTCATCCGCGTTCTGGTGGCGGAGGTGCTGCGGATGCCGGACGAGGCTTGCCTGCTGTTCGAAGTTCCACCCGCCTCTCTCACGCGACTGCGCATCCCCCCACCGCCAGGACGTCCAAGCCTGGTGTTTCATCGAGACGTCCGCTGAACCTCCGTCCGCTCTGGATCGCCGGGCGTTTCCTGACCCGCCTCCCCTTCCCCGATCCCGGCATCGTCGCGCCCGCCGAGGCGGGCTGGGCGGTGCCCTGGTATCCGTTCGTCGGATTGCTGCTGGGCGGACTGATCGCGCTGGTTGCCTGGACGCTCGGGAGCACAGACCCCGGCGTCGCGGCGGCGCTGACCCTGATCCTCTGGGTCTGGTCGACCGGCGGGCTGCATCTGGACGGACTCGCCGACAGCGCGGACGCCTGGGTCGGCGGGCTGGCGAGCCGCGAACGCACCCTGGAGATCATGAAGGATCCGCGCAGCGGTCCGGCGGCCGTCACCGCGATCGCCTTGGCGTTGATCGCCAAAGGGTCGGGACTCGCTGCGCTAATCGCCCACGGCGAACCCTGGCTGCTGATTTGGATTCCACTGCTGGCGCGGGTGCAGTTACCGCTGCTGCTGCTGACCACGCCCTATGCGCGCAAACTCGGCATGGCCTCGGACCAGGTCAGCCAGCTTCCGCGCCGGGCGGCCTGGATGGCGGTCGTGCTCGTGCTGGCTGGATGCCTGCTGAGCCTCGGCTGGGTCGGCGGCTGGACAGGCGTCTTGATGGGCCTGGCGCTGGCGCTGGGATCGCTGCTCATCCTGCTGCTCGCCCGACGGTCCATGCTCGGGCGCATCGCCGGATTCACTGGCGATACCGCCGGCGCCCTGGTCGAAATCACCGAAACCCTGCTCCTGCTCGCCGCCGCTCTCCTCGCAACCCCTTCCTGAATTATCCCTTGAAAATTAGCAACCTATTGACATCGTTCAGCATCCTGTGTCAACAATAGCCCCAGAGTGTATGCGGCGCACCTAGTATCGCTGACCTGATCGATCCGTCCGGGATACCGGCGGGCGATGGTCGAGCGCTGGTTAACCGCGCTGAATTCATTGTGACGCGAGGAGAATTGGGCCATGTATAGCTGGATCCAACCCGAAAAATCTCTTTATTATCAAGCGAATTTGATCAAGGATCTGTTCGGCGACTGGACCCTGGTATCCAGTTGGGGCGTGATCGATTCGCGCCGGGGTCGCGTGCGTAAAACCGGCGTCCCTTCTTACCAGGCGGGACTCGAACGGATCAATGCCATCGACAAACGGCGACGACTTCACGGCTATCGACTCGTACAGGGCAAGCCGATGCAATGAACGGATCCAGGCGCTTCGGCTCGCATTTACGGCAACCGGCACTGTTTCGCGTCATGTTCATCATCACCTTAAACCTCTCGATAGCCCGCGCGAGCGTCGCCCAGGAAGCCACTCAGCCAGATCCATTCCACGTCGAGTGGAGCCAGTCACGCCTAAGCGTACAGGCTCGCAATATTCCTCTTCGGCGAATCTTGAACGAAATCGCCAGAAAAACCGAAATCCAGATGAATGGCATCGACTTGCTACGGGAAACCGTGACGGTCAACCTCGATCAAGCCCCTCTTTACGATGGATTACGCACGATTCTGGACGGCAAGGATTATGTCCTCATTCATTTCCATGAATCATCGGACCATCCGCCAACCCTGACACTGATGATTTTGGGTCAGCCAGGCTCCTCGCCCTCGCCTTTCGTCTATACTCCTAGTCATACACAAGGCGATCAACAAGAGACGACTCTCGACCCGAACGAACGCCTCTCGCAGTTAGAGGGTTCGATCAAAGAGCAGCCTGCCAATTTGCGAGACATCCTTCATGCGGCTGCCCAGGACAGCGAGCCTTTTGTCAGAGAACTCGCCTATCGACAACTGTACGCACTTGACGAAGATGACGCTCGCAACTTGCTGGAGAGAGACGCATCCAGCGATGACGTCGATCTCCGAAGAACCGCTCTGTCCTCGTTCTTTGACCTCTATCACGCATCTCATCCATCAGACGTGTTAGACATGCTCACAGAAGCCGCCAGTGACGACAATCTTGATATACGAACGACCGCCTTCGAGTCGTTAACTCGCTTGGAAGGCGGATTAGTGGAAATCGAAAGAAAATTGGACGACCCTGATCCAGAAATCAGGATCGTTGCTATCGATGTAATGGCCTCGCAAGGCCAGGAGTCGGCATGGAATGCCATCTCGCTGCTGCGACAAGATCCGGACGAGCAGGTTCGTTCTCGAGTCAATCACTTATTTTTAGAATTAAATGATGAGGATACAGCATTTCCAGGGGGGTCTGTTGAGTAAAAAACAAACACATTGATAACGATTTTAAGTCAGTCTGCATTCATAATTTTGGAGCCATGAATCATGAGACAAAGCCGATTACTCATCCTTACCCTCTGCACTTTACTGACGAATGTTACCTTTGCGGACGACTTGTCGATTCCAGCGAACAAAAAAGGTTTTGGATTCGATCCCAACCTGCATGCGGGCACGGATTTCGTCACGGGAGAGGTCATCGTGGGCCTCTCGACGAAAGGTAAGCAGGAAGGAGTGTTGAATGCCGCCCAGGCGATGCAAGGCCGGCTGGAAAAGAAGATGGAAGATGGGAGTGCGGTTCTGCTTCACTTCGGTAACGAGAAAGCGGCACAGGCGGCAATCAAAGCATTGGCCGTTCGCAGCGACGTACAATTTGTCGAACGCAACGGGTTCGCGCGCATTCCCCCCCTCCCTGACCTGAACAACATCCGGCCTCAGAAATCGGTTCGGAGCACGGCAAATCCTCGGCCCATGTCGGTTTCGCCCGATCCAGGAACGGGATTTCAATGGCACCACACCGTCATCCGCAAGACGGCCGTCTTACCCGTCCTCTCTGCCACCCCGCCGACAGTGGCCGTCATCGACACCGGGGTCGACTACACGCATCCGGATCTCGCTGGCAAGGTCATCAAGGGGAAAAACTCCGTGGCCAATAACTTCGACCCTTATGATGACTACCACCACGGAACACACGTTGCCGGAATTGTCGCCGCCAAGAGCGCAAACGGTAGCTATGGCGAGGGCGTGTGTCCAAATTGCAAAATTCTGGCGGTCAAAGTGTTGAACAGCGCGGGTTCGGGTACTTCGTTCGATGTTGCAAACGGCATGGCCTGGGTGGTTTCGGTTAAAGGCAATCCGACTTACGGATCCCCCAAGGTTGTCAACATGAGTCTGGGCGGATCGGCCAGTACGTTAATTTCGACCCAGGTCACCGCCATGAAGAATGCCGGCATGATACTGGTCGCGGCGGCTGGTAATAGCAACACAACAAGTCCTATCTCTGCCTATCCTGGCGCCTATCCCAATACCGCCTTGCGGGTCATGGCGACCGAGCAACATGACTGCCGAGCCTATTTCTCCAATTTCAGTCCGTCGACAGCTCCCGGTCAATTCAACATCGCCGCGCCCGGCTTTAATATCTCGTCCACGGTGCCTGAGTATGGATACGCGCAATACTCGGGAACCTCAATGGCCTCTCCAGTGGTTGCGGGCGCAGGCCTTGATCATCGATTGGTCCACCGTTGCTAAGCTGCCACAGCGAGCAAATGGGGTGGGCTCGCTGGCCGCGGTCGTCGTTTCGCAGGCCGCGCCGGCCAAGGCATACGCTCAAGCACCTGCTCAAATAATGGGGAATGC
>NZ_CAIPNF010000096.1 GCF_903866365.1 uncultured Thiocystis sp. | reverse complement strand
TATAGCCATTTAATGTGATATCCAGACGTTTCTATTCATGCCGCATATTGAGTCTCTGGGAGTTTAAAGAATGATCGCACGCGTGCTATTTTTTGTTGCAATGACCGTAATGCCGAATGCAATCTTTTCTTCAAATCGAGCTTGTTCTTGATGGGTTGCCGCCCGAGCCGTTTATCTTTGATTTCTTCCCAAACATGCTCGTCTGGATTGTGCTCGGGGCTATAGGCTGGCAAATAATGAAGACGGATTTGTTTGCGATGACAGCAAACAAATCTTCGAACCGCTTTCGACGTATGAAATGAAGCGCGATCAGCAATCAAAATCAGGGGACGTTTGCGACCTTTCAAAAGTTGTTTAAGAAATTGAATAGACTCCTTCGAATTAATGCGTTTTTCGGTGACGTGATACTTTAATTCTCCCTTGGCGGTCACCACCGATAAGATATTGTACCGACCGCGTTTCCCTGTCACGAACACTTTCGGCGTTTCGCCACGCGCACCCCAGGTTTTGCCGGAATGCTCGCGAAGATCGACAGCCGATTCGTCTTCGAATCCGATATCAGCCCCAATCTTATTAGCAAACCTTTGAATTTTAGGGAATTCTACGTTCAAGAACGGCTCAACCTTCTCTGGATCCTGTTCTGCCGGAAAATAACCTGGTTTTTGGCAACTCAGATCCATGTTCCTTAAGTGATGATTCACTGTTTCGCCAATGACATCAACTCCATCATACTTCGAGAGAAGCTCGGCTAAAAGATCACAGGTCCAGAGATTGGTATCGTATCCGAAATCTTCGGGCGTCGAATTGAGAACAGTCTCTTTTAACCAGTCGTCCATGGCTTTCGTGACAACGGGTTCTGCACCGGGCGCTTTTTTGGTGTCAAGGCCATCGTACCCGTGCTCGCGAAAGCGATTCATCCAATCATAAATACAGCGACGACTGAGACCAAGAATATCAACGACGTCTTCTGGGCTATAGCCTTTTTCATTAACCGCATTCACGGCTATCTTCCGAAGATAGCTCATGATTTCATCAGGAATAAGCCGAGCGTCTGATAACCAATTAGGTTTCATGATACACCCCGTCATTCTAAATCTATTCAACTTATATTGCTGTAGACGGCATCGATCACGGACGTCAGATCCTTCCTCGCAACGCGCATTCCCAAACGATGATGACGCGCCAGCCGGACGCAATGAGAGCGCTTAACGCACGCCTGTCACGCTCCCGATTATCCTGGAGCTTTTTCTCCCAGAAGTCACGGCGTGTTTGAAGAATGACGGGCAGAGGTCAGCCGTGCGCGTGCCAGAAACACCCATGGACCATCATCAAGGTACGTCGTCCGGGAAACACGATATCGGGGCAGCCGGGCAGTTTGCGATCATGGAGGCGGTAGCGGTAGCCTCTGGCGAACAGGGCACGACGAATCCTGGTGGTACGATCACGGATGACTTCTGCACATTGAAACTGAAACTGCCGCCGAAGGATGGCGGCGGATCGATCCGGACGCGCGCCAGCGAACCGTGTGGCTCGGCGTCGTTCTGCACCAGCCCGTTTCAGCCGCCGGCCTGGATCAGGCGGTGGTTGCAATCGAAATCGAAGCCCTGACGCGCCGCCGCCCGGTTGCCGAGCCGGTCTTCCGGTCGATCGCGGTTGGGTGGCCAGAGGTGGCCGTCGAGCGGAATCTCGCCGACCCCGGCAAGAGGCATCCTGAAGGTTCGCGGATCGCCTTCAAGGGGCGCGCCCGCGTACCCGAAAGGGTCGAGCGCGGGCGCCGTGGTGCGGATATGGTGCTCCGGCTCCCCCCTGCTCCTGCCGGTCGATGCGAATTCTCAGTACGCTGTACTGGATGAAGCGATGGAAATGCAGACCAAGATGCCGTTCCAGTCGCCGGTACAGTGCATTGAGTATGTCGCGGAGCCCCAGCTGGAGACTGGCAGCTTGCCGATGTCGTCCCACAGCACCACCGTTCCCGATGCCCGCAGGTCTAGCGGCGACTAGGGCGCATCGATCAGCGCCGCCGCCTGACGCTCATCGAAGGTGTCGCAGTCCCAGTGACGCCGGATTCCCGTCAGCGTCCAGCGCCGACCGACCGTCAGGCCGTCCCGCCGCGACATGACGATCAGTGTGCGGGCGTGACTGGAGGAGGACAGTTTGAGTTCCAGCCCGAACTTGCCGAGCGAGGTATGATCGACGCGTTCGGCGGACCGAAGCGCATGGCGGTGTGCAGCTGATCCGCCGTCCATGCCGGCTCCGCCAATCGACCACCGCCACCCCGGCGATGCGCTCGCCGCTTCATAGAAACCGGATCAGTCCGGTAGGGTGCGCATCGCGTACCATTCGGCTCATTCCCATGAAGAAACGTGAATGATTCAATCACATCATGCCGGTTGGGAACGGCTCAAAAACAACTGTAATATTGGGGGCGGGCCAAGAGTAAGGTACGCGATCCGTACCCTGCTACTACTTGGCGAGGGCGGTACGGTGATGAATACAATTACTCCTGACGTTGTTGTCGCATACTCACACTGCACTCGGAAGGCGTTCCTAATCCTTCACGCGGAAGATCCGGGAATGCCCCACGAGTACGTGCGTTTGCTTGAAGAAAAGGCGTGTCGAAACCGCCTCAGTACAGTACAAAACTAATCAAGCGCCACCATTAGGGCCAGGCGCGCCTCACGTCACACGCCACCGAGAAGGGTCGCCCGTCGAGCATGAATCCCAGCACACAGAGGAATTCGGCACTGCATTCGGCCAGTTTGGC
>NZ_CAIPNF010000095.1 GCF_903866365.1 uncultured Thiocystis sp. | reverse complement strand
TGCCACCCGCTATGACAAGCTGGCCCGCAATTTCCTGGCGGGAGTCCATTTGGCTGCGGTCAGCATCCTGCTCACATGATGGAAAGGCTCTGGATCTCAGTGCTAATCCCACACAACATGAATTGATGACACGCCCTAGGGGACAAGGACGGCGTGTGACCTGCATCGTTGTCAACGACTGACGTTGAAGGCTGCATGGGGCCGGGTAGCGTCATCGACATTGCGAGCGGAGATCGGACATGACGGAGGCGAATTCTCACATCGACTTTGAGCGGTTGTTCAAGTTCCGATTGATCGTCGCGCGTTATGGAGAAATGGACGTGGCGGGTTGGTGGAACACCAAAGGTCTCCTTGGTCGTCATGGCGCGCTGGCGCTTAAGCGTGGCTTCCCCTCGACCCACTATTTTGCCCAAGCTCGCATCGTCTTCGCGGTTGCGGACAGCCGTTGCCATGAACTCTTTGACCCACCGGGATGCATGACACTTTGGAGTCTACCCGCAGAGGTCGAGGATCGATTCGAGGGACATTGGCAGGATTGGCTGGACCAAGGCGAGCACTGGTTCCCTTTTTTTGAGGTGCTGGCAGAGGTAGGCCGGAAGGATCTGCTCACGGAACTCGTTGAGGTTGGTCTCATCGATCAAAATCACCTTGACGCGGTCGGAAAGCTGCGCCGGTCGGCTGAGGGCCGTTCAGTTCCCTTGTCCGGAATGTACCAGCCGAATGACGACGTCATCACGCTGCTCGCGGCAGGCTTTGCCAGAGGTAAACGAGGTAGCCCGGCGATCCCCTATGCGCGGCTTGAGGACTGAGTATGGAGGCTCGCGTCAAGGTCGCTTCCTGTCACGCCATCAAAGGATCCCTGATCGAAGAAACCTATAGGGTCTTTCGCGGCTGGGATGATACTGTCTCGAAGACCGAAAATCTGAAGCGTGCTCGCCAGGAAAACACCATTGGCGCCAAGAGTGCCGCTTGGGCGCAGAATGTGTCCTGGGCAGTCAGCCGCCGCTTCGACCCCGCAGGTCGCGACCACCCACTGGTGGAGCTTGCCAAGGCCGGTTGCGAGCAGGAGATTTGGAAGCCGATCCTCCTTTACCACATGACCCGCGACGAGTTCCTCGTTCGGGATTTCCTCGTCCACTGGCTCTACCCCCAGTTCATCGCTGGCACCTACCGTCTGCGCGCCGAAGACGTGCTTCCCTACCTGCACAACCTGAGTAAGACCAAAGACATCGAGTGGTCCGGTCACTGGACCGAGTCCACGACCAAACGTGTTGCCTCTGGCCTCTTGAAGCTCGGGGTCGATTTCGGCCTCCTCTCAGGGGTGCAGTCGCGGGAATTCGTCTCCTACCATCTGCCAGAACAAAGCTTTATCTACCTGCTCCACGCCATGATGGAGCGTGAAGCGAACGCCCGGCGCATCATTGATGCTGAGGACTGGCGGATGTATCTGATGGATGCCAGCGACGTCGAGCGCGAACTGCTGCGCCTGCACCAGTTCCGCAAACTGCACTACGAGGCGGCTGGAAGCCTCGCCCAACTCAAGCTGCCCGCAACCTCTGCGGCCGACTACGCCAAGGAACTCTGCTGATGCCGGATTGGAAGGTACGTCTCACCCAGCAGCTCGAACCCGTGCTGAAGCAACCCGATCCCCGTCAGCAGCTCAGCGCCTACCACGACATGCCCTATGCCATCTTCCGCTACCCGCCGGAAGAGGAATTCGGGTTGCGCCACCAAGTTGCGTTGCTACGCACGCGGCTGGAGCAGTTGGGCAAGCGGGTCACGATCATCTCGTTGGCAGAATGCCTCGCCGTGGCCTTGAAAGCGGAAAGTATGGGGGGCGAGGCCCTCGTCGACGCTGAAATATCGGTGGGCCTGGAGGCCACGGTCGAGACCATCTTCCAGATCCTGAGCGAGTACCAACCCCTGGACGAGCTGGTCGCCCGCCGCATCCCCGACGACGCCGTCCCCCAGCATGATTTGGTGTTTATCGTGCGCGCCGGCGCGCTCTTTCCCATGTACCGAACCTCCGCGCTGCTGGAGCAGCTCAAGGGCAAGGTTCTGGTTCCCGCCGTCTTGTTCTATCCGGGTGAGCTGGACGGTGCCGCAGGTCTGCGGTTCATGGGCGTGCTGGATGCCGAGCACAACTACCGGCCCAAGATCTTCTGAGGATCTGTGTGATGACCATTGAGAGTATCAAGGACCTCTTCGCCAACGACATTGACCGCCGCATCGAGGAGGTCATCAAGGTCGATCAGGCCGACGAGACGATCATCCGCGACGAGTTGGCCGAATACGTTGTCACCGACTCGATCCGTGCGCATTTTCTGAAGATCTTCGATCACTACTGGACGACCCGGCAGAAACCCAACGACGGGATCGCCGTCTGGACCTCGGGCTTCTTCGGTTCGGGCAAGTCCGGCTTCGCCAAGTACCTCGGTCTTGCCCTGGCCAACCGGGACATCCTCGGACAGGGCGCTGGGGCACTGCTCGCCCAACGCTGCAAGGACACCAAGGCCCAGGTTCTGCTGACCAGCATCGCCGAGCAGATCCCCACCGAGGCGGTGATCTTCGACGTCTCCACCGACCGTGGCATCCGCACCGGCAATCAAAGCATCACCGAGATCATGTACCGGCTCTTCCTCCAGAGCCTGGGCTATGCACGGGACCTGGACCTCTCCGAGCTGGAGATCACGTTGGAGGAAGCAGGCCGTCTCGACGCCTTCAAGGCCTACTACCGGGAGGTCTTCGACAAGGACTGGGACGTCGAGAAGGGCAAGATCGCCATCGCCGTGCAGCAGGCGAGCCGCGTCATGCACGTCATGGACCCGGCTACCTACGCCACGGTCGATAGCTGGCGCGAGTCGGCCATGAAACGCGCCGACATCACCCCCGGCGACCTGGCGGCCCGGTGCATAGAACTGATGTCCCGCCGCCGGCCCGGCAAGAACCTCCTGTTCGTCATCGACGAGGTGGGCCAGTTCGTCGCCCGTGACGTGCAGAAGATGCTCGATCTCCAGGCGGTTGTGCAAAGCCTCGGGCGGGTCGGGCGCGGCAAGCTGTGGATCCTCGTCACCTCCCAGGAAAAGCTGACCGAGCTGGTGGGCGGCCTGGACGACCGCCGCGTCGAACTCGCCCGCCTGATGGACCGCTTTCCCTCCGAGCTTCAGGTCCACCTGGAGCCTTCCGACATCTCGGAGGTGACCAGTAAGCGCGTGCTCGCGAAGAATGCCGAGGCCGAAAAGATCCTGCGTGAACGCTTCACCGAGCACCGTGGCCGACTGACCGACAACACCCGCTTCACGGCCGACATCAAGTTGCCGGAACTGACGACTGAATCCTTCATCGACCTTTATCCGCTGCTCCCCTACCAGATCGACCTCATCATCCAGATCGTCTCCGGCTT
Organism: uncultured Thiocystis sp.; assembly: GCF_903866365.1. GTDB lineage: Bacteria > Pseudomonadota > Gammaproteobacteria > Chromatiales > Chromatiaceae > Chromatium. The sequence goes on along the minus strand of NZ_CAIPNF010000095.1, from coordinate 12,295 downwards.
GCGGACCCAGGGTGGGGCGAGTAAGCACGTCGGCGGTGCCAACCGCACCATCATCAAGCTCGCCCAGCAATTACTCATCCATCCAGACGTGGACCTGGCCAGCCAGCCCCTCGGCACCCTGGCGCGGGTGGATCAGATCTACGATCTCGTCTCCGGCAACATCGGCAGCGAGATCCGCGCCAAGATCGACGACATCGGCAAGCAGATCGCGCACCCGCTCGCCCAGCCGGTGGCCAAGACCATCTGCCTGCTGCAATACGTGCGCAGCGTTCATCGCACCCCCGAGAACATCGCCGCCGCGCTGCACCCGGCCATCGAGGCCGATTCACGCCTAGCCGAGGTCCGCCAGGCCCTTGATGCCCTGGAAAAGGGATTCATGGTCCGTCGTGGTGACGATGGCTACCGGATTCCCACTCCGTCCGAAGACGACTGGGAACGCCAGCGATCGGGTTTGATCCCCAAGCCCGGCGACACGGCCCGCCTGCACGCCGAGGCCGTGACCGCCCTCTGGCAGCCGCAGCCGTCTCATAGCCTGTTGGACGTCAAACCCTTCAAGGCCGGGCTGTACCTGAGTGAGCGATTGGCGGTGGAGGGCGATATCCCGTTCCATCTGGCCCTGGTCGAAACCGGGACTGAGTTTGACCAGCAGTTAGAGGACTTCCGCCGTCGCAGCCAGACGGAGACCAAGGCCGTCTTCTGGGTCGCTGCCATGGGTGACGCCATCGACCGTGAGACCGTCGAGCTCCACCGCTCCAAGGAGGTGTTGTCCCGCAAGGAGCGGAGCGCCCATACCAAGGACGAGACCGCCCTAGTGGCCGAGGAGAAGCTCCGCCAGCGTCGCTATCAGGACGATCTGCGTCGTCTCATCAAGCAGTCCCTGCTCAACGGCACCATCTTTTTCCGCGGCAATGACCGCAGCCCCGACGAAGGCGCCAGCGACGTGTCCCGCACAGCGGCTAAGGTCCTCTCCCAGGCCCTGCCGGAGGTCTTCGACCGCTTCGAGGAGGCCGCCGCACGGGTCACCAAGAACGATCTGGACTCCCTGTTGACCACCGAGAACCTGCGGGGACTGACCGCCGTCTATTCGGACCTTGGATTGGTTCGCGACCAGGGTGGCAAGCCCGTCTTCGACGTGGAGACCGGAGTCCTCGCCGAAGTGCTGGCCCGTATCGAGAACCGCACGAGTTACGGCGAGACCGCCAGCGGGCGTTATCTGACCGACGAGTTTGCCAAAGAACCTTTCGGCTGGGAGTTTGACACCGTTCGCCTCCTCGTCATCGCCCTGCTGCGCGCCGGCAAGATCGAGGCGACCAGCAAGGGGCAGATCATCGACTCCGCCCTGTCACTCGACGCGCGTACCAACTTCACCAATAACAACCTCTTCCGCCAGGCATCCTTTCGTCCGCGCACCACCGACTGCGAGTTCACCGACTACATCGAGGCGGGAGATGCCTACAAGACCTGCTTCGGGAAAGAGATCCAGGAGTATGAGGAAAACATCATCGCCCAGGCCATCCGCGAGACCACGGAGGGCCACGAGGAGACCTTGCGGGAGCTTGTCGCCCAGCTCGACAAACATGGACTCCCCGGGGGCGAGGTGATGGCCGCGGCGCTGAACAACATCGTGGGCTTTCGCCGTCAGCGTGACTGTCAGGCACTCAAAGCCTTCACCGCTTGCCACCAGGAACTGAAAGAAGCCATCAAGCGGGGAGCTGAGCTCGCCAAGGCCCTGACGGAACCCGCGCTCCACGACCTGAGCCGTGCGCGCCAGGCGCTCGATCGCCTCTGGCCTATCCTGGAGAACGAGCCAGACCTCGGCGACGGTGACCGGAACCACGTCGAGCAGCTCCAGGATCTGATGGCCCGCGAGTCCTTCTATCGCGAGCTGCCGTCCATCGACCAGCACACCAAGGCCCTGGAGACGGCCTACCAGGCCCGCCTGCAACAGGCGCTCAACGCCCGGTCGCAGGCTTACGAGGATGCCCTCCAACAACTGCACGGTACGCCCGGCTGGGAGGAGGTCGGCGAAGAATCGCGCCACCGCATCGCCGAACCGCTCATCACCTACACCGCCAACAAGACCACTGCCGCCATCCCCCAACTGCGGGCCGACCTGGACGCCTGCCCCTTGCGACGCGACAAGGCCATCGAAGAACTGCTAAGGGCGATGAACGGCAACCGCATCGTCAAGGTCTCGGCGTCGAGCTACTTCGCTGGCGGCATCGAAAGCGAGGATCAGCTCGATCAGGCACTCGACGGACTGAGAGAAGAATGCCTGGAGTTCATCGCTGCGGGCAAGAAAGTATTGGTTCAATAGAATGATCGCTGTGATGGTATCGGAACGGGAGGTACGAGAGTGAGTGTGAACTTTGCAGATGCGGCACAGCGTCATTGGACCGATGCGGAGCAGCTCGTTACCACACAGCGTTGGCCAAACAGCGACCATTTCTATGGTCTAGCTGCGGAGTGTGCTCTCAAGGAGGTCATGCGGGCACTCGGAATGGCGCTGGATTCAGACGACAAACCTTCAGATCGAAAACACCGTGTTCACATCGATAAACTCTGGAGCGAGTTCCGCACCTTTGCATCGGGCCGGGGGGCATCAAACTATGCCGCGATGCTCCCAGCATCCAATCCTTTCTCCGACTGGGGCATTGAACAGCGATACTGGCATTCGGCCCAAATTCTTCAAGGCACGGTGCAACCTCACCGGCAAGGCGCTCTCCATGCAAGAGCAGTGCTCAGTCAGGCCAGTCAAGACGGGAGAGTGAAATGACCATCATCAGTTTCGACACCGTTCCCGAAGTCTTGCGAACGATGGCAGACGAACTCGCGTCTGAATTGGAGTCGGCCGGACAAATCATCGCCATCCGTGATCTGTGGGGGCGGGTCCGCTTCATCGTCCAACAGCGCCCGGCCCCAGGAACGGGGTTGGAGCTCGCCCTCCAGCGGCTAGCAGTCGAGAGCGCTGATCGCTTGGGGGGTCGCGCATATCCTTCCGAAGACGCGATCCTTTTTGCAGATGAGACCTTGACCGACACAAGTCTCATGGCTAACGAACCGGGTTTGATTATTGGGACAGACAGACCGGTTTTCCGGCTCATCGACCGCCAGATCACCGGCCAGTCCTGGGCCACCGTGAGTGAGCATAACGCCGCCAGGGCGTCGCATCGAATCGCCATGTACTCACTCAAGGGCGGCGTGGGACGCAGCACCACCACTGCCGTGGCCGCCTGGCATCTGGCCCGTCTCGGCCGGTCGGTCCTGGTGCTCGATCTAGACCTGGAATCCCCCGGGCTCTCCGCCAGCCTGTTGCCGACTTCGAGCCAGCCGGAATTCGGCATCGTTGATTGGTTCGTAGAAGACGCTATTGGACAGGGAGATGCGGTCATCGCCCACATGAGCGCCCGAGCACCCATGGCCCAGGACCTCCCTGGGGACGTTTGGGTGGTGCCCAGCCACGGCGCAGACCCCGGGGACTTCATGGCCAAGCTCGGTCGCTGTTACCTCGACCTTCCGGGTCACGCTGGGGTGGAGGCTTGGGATCGCCGTCTGCTGCGTCTGCTCTCGGTCCTGGAGGCAGACAAGGCACCTGACGTCGTTCTACTCGACGCCCGCTCCGGTTTCCATGACCTCGCCTCCGCCGTGGTCACGGAGCTGGCGGACACCGTCCTGCTGTTTGCCATCCATTCGGAGCAGACATGGAGTGGCTACCGGCTGCTCTTCGAGCACTGGCAACGCTACGGTGTGGCAGAGCGCATCCGCGAGCGCCTCCAGATCGTCGCGGCACTGATTCCGGAAACCGACCGCGATGCCTACCTAAGCGAGTTTCGCGAGCGCTCTTGGGGCATCTTCCGCGACCATCTCTACGACGAGCTCGGGGCCGGGGAGGTCGATGGCTTCAGCTTCGACCTCAACGATGCCCCCGCTCCCCACAGGCCGCTGCCCATCTACTGGCACCGAGGCATCGCTTCCCTCGGCAGCCTGACGGCACTGGATCCACAGTTGGTGGCAGCGACCGCCGGAGGCTTTCTCGCGGGGCTCGATGAGCTGCTTTCCAGCGCCGAGGGAGCCGCCCCATGAGCGACCCGCGGTTGCCCTCTGCCCGCCAGACCTTGATCGATACCCTGCCCGAGGAAACCTCTCTGTTCGGGCAGCCGATCGAGGCGCGCTTCATCCATGTGCCCGCATCCCACGCGAAGGCCCTGCACCCGGATACCCAGTTGGTGGTCGGCATGCGCGGCGCTGGTAAGAGTTTTTGGTGGCGGGCCTTGCAGGACAAGCGCCAGCGCGCACTGGTCGCCGAGCGGGCGCCCAACACCGGGTTGGCGAAGGCAGCCCAAGTCGTCGCCGGTTTCGGCGAGACACCCAACCCCGATGCCTATCCCGGGCCGGATGTGCTCGCGCAACTGGTCGAGACCGGCCAGGACCCCAGGCTTGTCTGGCGCACCGTGATCCTCCATGCCCTGACCGGCGGTGCCGTCACCCAGGGCGACTCTTGGGCGCAACGGGTGGCGAGCGTTGCGCAAGACCCCGAGCGCATGGACCGCACCTTGTTCGAGCACGACCGCCAGTTCGACCGGGAAGACACCTACTGGATCATCCTCTTCGATGCCCTCGACCGCAGCGCCTCCAATTGGCGCACCATGAACGCCCTGATCCGCGGCCTGCTCCAGGCCATGCTCGATCTGCGCCCCTACCGGCGCCTGCGCGCCAAGAGCTTCCTGCGCACCGACCAGCTCGACGAGCGCGAGGTGGGCGACTTCGCCGATGCCTCCAAGGTCCTGGCCGGTCGGGTCGACCTGGACTGGCCCGCCTACGAGCTTTACGCCCTGCTCTGGCAGTATCTATGCAATTCCGTGGATGGCGCCTTCCGTTTGGAGCTGGAAACCGAGCTGCGACTCACCAGCCAGCCGTTTTCCGACCTCTGGTTGCCGCCCGTCGAGCTGCGGCGCTCCGAGGCCGAGCAGCGCCGTGTCTTCCATGCCATCGCCGGCCCCTGGATGGGGCGCGATCACCGCCGCGGCTACCCCTACACCTGGGTACCCAACCACCTGGCGGATGCCGGGGGCAGAACCAGCCCACGCTCCTTCATCGTCGCCCTGCGCAAGGCCGCCGCAGAAACCGCGGACCGCTACCCGACCCACACCTGGCCGTTGCATCACGAGAGTATCAAGCGCGGCGTACAAAGCGCCTCCGAGGTCAGGGTTCGCGAGCTGCAAGAGGACTACCCCTGGGTCAACACGCTGATGGTACCCCTCAACGGCAAGGTCGTGCCCTGTGCGTTCGCGGCCATCGCGAAGGCGTGGCAAGAGACCGACACGCTTCACGAACTGGAGCGTCGCGTGACCGAGCGCAATGAGCGGCTCCCTCCGGCCCATCTCGGCCAGGGAGCGGACGGGGTACGGCAAGACCTGGAAAACTTAGGAATCTTCCTGCGCCTGCGCGATGGCCGGGTCAACATCCCCGATGTTTTTCGCGTTGGCTACGGCCTTGGGCGTCGGGGCGGTGTGCGGCCGGTGCGACCGGGGGATGCCGGATGAGGCACTCACCCGATGGCGGGGCCTCCGCTAACTCAACTCCTGCTCCAGAGGCCCCACGTGGATAAGGACACACGCAACCGCATCGAGCGCGCCACCCAGGCTGCCCGGGCACTGCTTGAGCAAGACTTCGCCGACCAGTTGGCGGGTGTCTTCGACATCCGGCTCGACGGCACCCTGGCCGCCAAGCCGGGAGGCCACTTGGATGCGGCGCAGCGAGTGCTCTGGGGCAAGCTGATGGCCGCCGTGGAGCACCACCGGGCCAGCGGCCAGCGGGCGTCGGAAGCGGTCGCGACCTACCTGCGCGAGGCGGCCTTCATTACCCTGAACCGCTTCGTCGCAATCAAGATGCTCGAGGCGCGCGGTCTGGTGCAGGAGTGCGTCTCCCGCGGCGAGCAATCCGCCGGGTTCAAGGAGTTCTGCGGACTGGCGCCGGGCCTGGTCCAGTTGCCTGACCATGGATACCGCCTCTACATCGAGTCACTCTTCGACGAGCTCTCGACCGAGGTGAAGGTCCTCTTCGACCGGCGCGACCCGTCGAGCGTGCTGTGGCCCAAGCGCGCCACCTTCGAGCACCTCCTTACGATCCTGAACGCGGCCGAGCTCGCCGGCGTCTGGGGCGAGGACGAGACCATCGGCTGGGTCTACCAATTCTTCAACGGCCTGGACGAGCGCCGCAAGATGCGCGAGGAGAGCCAGGCACCGCGCAACAGCCGCGAGCTGGCCGTGCGCAACCAGTTCTTCACCCCGCGCTATGTCGTCCAGTTCCTCACCGACAACACCCTCGGGCGCATCTGGTACGAGATGCGCTGCACCGAGACCGTGCTCGCCAACCAGTGCGAGTACATGGTCCGCAAGCCTGGCGAGACCTTCGCCCCGCGCGCCAAAAAGGACCCGCGCGACCTGCGCGTGCTCGACCCGGCGTGCGGCAGCGGGCACTTCCTGCTCTACGCCTTCGACCTCTTGCTCGTGATCTACGAGGAGGCATGGGCCGACCCGGGGAGCCCGCGGAGTGAAGCGACGGGTAGGACGCTCGCGGCGGACTACCCAAGCCTCGACACGCTGCGCAAGGCCGTCCCCGGACTCGTGCTCGCGCACAACCTCCACGGTGTCGACATCGACCCGCGCTGCGCGCAGATCGCCCAGCTTGCCCTGTGGATGCGCGCGCAGAGGGCGTATCGCGACTTCGGGATCGGGCGCGCCGAGCGCCCGCAGATCCGGCGGTCGAACATCGTCGTGGCCGAGCCGCTGGTTGCGGACGAGCAGATCGCCAAGGAGTTCGTCGCGAAGCTGGGAGACGCAGAGCTCGGACGCGTGTTCATGGCGTTGGTCGAGTCGTTAAGCCTCGCGGGCGACCTGGGGCTGTTGCTCCGTGTCGAGCAGATCGTCGCGCGCCAGGCGAAGCGCGGCCAGACCGGCGACCTCTTCGCACCCCCCAAGGAGCGCATCCGCGCGGTACTTGATCGGTTCGTGCGTGATGAGGCCAGTGTAACGAGCACGAGGCGGCGGCTCTTCGCGGACGACACCGCGCACGGCCTCGCGCTGCTTGGCGTCGCCGAGAAGAAGTTCGACGCGATGCTGATGAATCCACCGTTCGGCGAGCCCACGGAGAAATCGGCTGCGAATCTCGCTAGCTCCTACGAGGACTGGAACAAGAATATCCTTTGTGCCTTCATCGCCCGAGCCCAGACTCTCCTGGCCACCGGCGGAATGTGTGGAACGGTGGTTGATCGTACTATCAACGAGAAGAGCACCTATGAGAAATTTCGAAGAAGATACCTGCTCTCCGACGAATTCGCACTCCAGGATGTAGCGGACCTCGGCTGGGGTATCCTCGACGCAAACGTGGAAGTGGCATCTCTTGTCCTGGGTCCGGGCGGTCCAGGGCACAGTTTTCTCGGGATCGACGCGCGAACGAACGAGGCCAAAGCGGAAGCGCTGCGAGACAAAAAACTCGCCGTGATGATGGGCGTGCGTGAAGCGATTCGGTTGCCCAATGCGGTGATCGGATACTTTTTTCCAGCTTTTGCGATCAGGCTTTTCGACACGTTGCCCTCTATGCGCGACGCAGGTTTCGACCTCTTCGAAGGTCACACCCTCAAGTCCGAGAGATACTTCCGGGTGGCGTGGGAATCGCCTGACCGAGGCAGGGGATATTGGACGCCCCTCTTCAATGGCACTTCGTACAGCAGATTCGCCTACCCGCATCATGACGTAGTTTCGATGCACCCATCGAGCGGAGTGTGGGGAGACAGCGCCGCCGTTATTCGAAACGTGCAGAAGCATGGTAAGCCCGGCCTCTGCTTCGGCAAGCGCGGAGAATACGTCGATGCCCAGATGCTGCCGCCTGGGTTTACGTCCACGGTCGAAGGGAAAGCCTGTCTGACTCCGAGTACCGAGGACGCTTGGGCGGGGCTTGCACTGATGAACAGTTCGCTCTTTCAGTTCCTAATTAACTTGTACACCGGGCAGCACAAGTATTCTGGCTACGTAGAGCTAATTCCATACCCTGGCAGCGACAGGCTCCATGAAGCGGTGGAGTGTGCGCAAGAGATTGTTCGCGCTAAGTCATTATTTTGGTCTCATGTCGAGCTGTCGTCGTCCTTCTCGGGCTTGGCAAGACTCGACCCTGAGTGCCTTCGCGAGGAGTTTGACAAGGCGATCACAAACGTAGCCGCGCTCGAAGCTGCAATGGATGACGCTGTGCTCCAAGCCTACGGCTTGGCAGATGATCCTAACGCTCGTGCTGTGGTTTCCTCGATATCCGCTTCAGTTCCAGCCTCTGACCGTGACTCGTTCTGCTCCACTGACTTAGCTGATTGTGCGGCTCGCTGCGTCCAAGTCGCCGCCGGACAGACTTTTGGCCGTTTCTCGGCTGCCGAAGCCGTGCAAAAAGATGTCCTCGTTGACGACCTTGGTGGCACTGATGACTTCGCGGCGACGGTGGAGGGGCATCTTGGCGACAACGTGGCTTCGGTGCTCACGGCGCTTAATGGTGGCGATCTGCGCGCCTATATCCGCGACTCACTGTTCGCCTTTCATCTCGACTACTACTCCCGATCCGGTCGCAAGGCACCGATCTACTGGCAGCTCGCGACGCCCTCGGCAAGCTACTCGGTCTGGCTCTACATCCACGCCTTCAGCAAGGACACACTCTTCCGCGTCCAGAACGACTATGTCGCGCCGAAGCTCGCCCACGAGGAGCGGCGCTTGGAGGCACTGGCCAAGGATCTGCGCGACGGCGCGACCGCCGCCCAGCGCAAGGATCTCGCCACGCAAGAGGCGCTAGTCGAAGAGCTGCGCGCCTTCCTCGCCGAGGTGAAGCGCGTGGCGCCGCTCTGGAACCCCGACCTGGACGACGGCGTCATCGTCAACTTCGCCCCGCTCTGGCGGCTCGTTCCGCAGAACAAGTCCTGGCAGAAGGAGCTGAAGACCACCTGGGACGCGCTCTGCGAAGGCAAGTACGACTGGGCACACCTCGCGATGCACCTCTGGCCCGAGCGGGTGGTGCCCAAGTGTGCCACGGACCGCAGCCTCGCCATCGCCCACGGACTGGAAGCGGTCTTCTGGAAGGAGGGAGACAATGGGAAATGGCAGCCGCACCCGGTTGCCCAGGCAGAGGTCGACCGTCTCATCGCGGAGCGCACCTCCGCCGCGGTCAAGGACGCGCTCAAGAGCCTCTTGGAGGCCCCCGCGCCGGTCACCGGCCGCGGCGGTAGCCGCAAGTCGTCCGGACGGGCTCCGGTTCGGCGCACTCCCACCGTCCCGAGATCAGATAACGCCGGCCCAGGCTCCAAACCTGCAACGGGTTCCGCTGCCCCCGATCCGGTCATGCTGGACGCCGTCAAGCTGGTCATCGCCGCGGCTCAGGGCGGGGCCAGCAAGTCCGAGGTCCTCGCCGCCACCGGCCTGACCGACGCCCAGTGGAACAGCGCCATCAACGCCTTGCTCGCCGAGGGCACGGTCACCAAGACCGGCGCCGGTCGTGGCACCCGCTACCATCTGACCCCTGACCCCTAGCCCTGAACCCCGAACCCCGAACCTGACGACCCAAACCGGAATCCCGACCATGCCTCATCAGATGATCATCGACTACGACGACGACGTGCTGGTCAATGTCGCACTCTCACCGGACGAGTTCGCCGAGGAGGCCCGACTCCTGCTTGCGGCCAAGCTCTACGAACAGGGCAAGTTGTCGTCCGGGCAGGCCGCGAAGCTGTGCGGCAAGGGCCGCGTCGAGTTCCTGTATGCGCTCGTGCGGGTTGGCATCCCAATGAGCAATCTGCGGCCAGACGATGCCGATCTGGAGATCGACTTTGCCCTCCATGGATAGGCGCATCGTCATCAATACGGGGCCGCTGATCGCGCTGATGCGCATGAAGGCCCTGGAGATCCCGGGCAAGCTGGACCTTGTATTTGTTACGCCGGAGGAGGTCCGCCGCGAGCTCGATGATGGGGTTAGCGTGGGCTATCCTCCCGTCCGCCCGGTCTGGCTCACCTACCAGCGATTGCAGTCGCCGCTACCTCCACTGGTGACCTCGGTGCTGGATGCCGGTGAAGCCGCGGTCATTCAGCTCGCGCTGGACGAAGGGATTGCACAGGTCTGTATCGATGAGTTGAAGGGGCGGCGCATGGCGCGTGCGGTGGGTCTCCAGGTGACCGGCGCCCTCGGACTTTTGGGCAAGGCGAAACGGGACGGGATCATTCCGGCGGTGAGGCCCTATCTCGACCGCGCCCTTCAGGCTGGTATCCGCTATCACCCGGACCTGGTGCATCGCTTCCTGGAAGCCTTGGGCGAGTGATCCTTTCCCGAACCCCGAACCCCGAACCCCGAACCCCGAACCCCGAACCCCGAACCCCGAACCCCGAACCCCGAAAGTAGGGTCGATTCTCATGCTCCAATACCTGCAATTTCAGGACGTCGGTCCCGCTCCGCACATGGAAATCGCGTTCCATGAGCGCATGAATTTCCTGGTTGGCGATAACGGGTTGGGGAAGACCTTCCTGCTGGACGCGGCCTGGTGGGCCTTGACCCGGACCTGGGCGCGACAAAAGCTCCTGCCGCATCGTCCCCCAACCAATCCGCAGATCACCTACCGCTACACGAAGAAAAGGGGAGGGAGGCACGAGTACACGAGCAAGTTCGATCGAGAATCCGAACACTGGCCTCTGGCCCAGGGACGCCCGCCCATCCCCGGATTGGTGCTCTACGCCCAAGTCGATGGAGGCTTTTCGGTGTGGGACCCGGCGCGGAATTATTGGAAGGGTGAGAACCCTGACCGGCAGGCAGCGTATCTGTTTTCGCCGCAATCGGTTTGGGATGGGTTGCCGCTCACCGAGCCGGTCAAGTACTGCAACGGTCTGATCGCGGACTGGTCGAACTGGCAGCTCGAAAACGGTCAGGCATTCGAGCAATTACAGAGCGTCCTGCGAGCGCTCTCGCCCTCTGACGAGGAGCCGCTAGAGTCCGGCGCCCTGGTCAAGGTCTCTCTGAGCGATGCGCGTAAACACCCCACCATCAAGATGCCCTATGGCTTGCAGGTCCCCCTGATCCATGCTTCTGCGGGAATCCGCCGCATCGTCTCCCTCGGCTATCTGCTGGTGTGGACCTGGCAGGAGCACCTCGCCTCGGCTGAGCTTCAGGGGGTTGCGCCCGCGCAGGAGATCGTCTTTTTGATCGACGAAGTCGAGGCCCACCTGCATCCCCAGTGGCAGCGTCGCATCGTGCCCGCGCTTCTGGATGTCATGGAAGCGCTGACAGGAGCGCATACGATCCCCGTTCAGTTGATCACTGCAACGCATTCGCCGTTGGTGCTTGCCTCGTCGGAGTCGCGCTTCGACGATCGCAAGGATGCGATCTGGGAGCTTGATCTGGCCCATGGCGAGGTGCAGCTCCGAGCATTCCCATGGAGCCGCCAGGGCGATGCCAATGCCTGGTTGACGTCGTCGGCCTTCGATTTGAAGGAGCCCCGATCCTTGGAGGCGGAACGGGCAATCACGCAGGCACTGGCCTTGTTGCGACAGGAGTCCCCGTCGCTCGCTGCAATCGACCAGGTCGATGCGGCGTTGCGGGGAGCATTAAGCGACATCGACCGGTTTTGGGTCCGCTGGTCCCAGTATCGGGATTCATGGAAGGGGCACGACAGTTGATCAGGGTTATGCCGGCTCCTGAGCCACCCGATTTCGACGCAAAGGTGCGTCAACCTGGATTGCGTGCCATCGCCGAGATGACAGGTCAGGTGCCACCCCATCCGCGCCGGTCGGGCAATGCCTTCAAGCAACGGACCCGCCAGGAAGTCCAGGCCGATGGCACCAGCATTTCCGTCCCGATCAACCGTCCGGAAGATCTGCCGGCGTCTGAGATCGAGTCCTATTGGACCGAGGCGATCGATGATCTGATGCAAGCCTACAACGAAGTCTGTGCCTATTCATGCTTTCGCATTCACCCGGTGACGGGGGCGGCCTCGGTCGATCACATGGCGCCGAAGTCGCGGGCCTGGGATCGCGTCTACGAGTGGAATAACTATCGGCTGGCCGCTGCGCGATTGAACGCGCGCAAGAACGCTTTCGGGGACGTGCTCGATCCGTTCGAGGTGCAAAACGGGTGGTTCGAGCTAGGGCGTGTCATCAATTCATGTTGTGTGGGATTAGCACTGAGATCCAGAGCCTTTCCATCATGTGAGCAGGATGCTGACCGCAGCCAAATGGACTCCCGCCAGGAAATTGCGGGCCAGCTTGTCATAGCGGGTGGCAAT